>JBBSGA010000006.1:0-42202 GCA_038254585.1 Chloroflexales bacterium
ACACGTTTGGGTATCAGTTAGGGTCTCAACTGCACAACACAGGACCGGCAACGTAGCCGGTCCTGTTTCATTTAGGGCTTCCTAATGCCCTACAGTTTTGGTGCCAAGAGCCGGGATCGAACCGGCGACCCCACAATTTTCAGTCGTGTGCTCTACCAACTGAGCTATCTTGGCGTAGATTTTTCCGCCTCACCTGTGAAGGTGCCGGCGTCGTGGTGGGCGATGACGGGCTCGAACCGCCGACATTCTGCGTGTAAAGCAGGCGCTCTACCAGCTGAGCTAATCGCCCACGAGCGTGAAGCGCCGACCAAGTCCCCTGTCGAGGATAGCTCCACATGCTTGGTGCCCAGGAAGGGACTTGAACCCTTACGGGATTGCTCCCACTACCCCCTCAAAGTAGCGCGTCTGCCAATTCCGCCACCTGGGCAAGTGCGCTGTATTATACCGATGGCCCTCTTGTTGTCAAGACCGCAGGAGCTCTTGAACCTCCGCCCTGCTCGGGGCGCCTTCCATCGGGCCCTTCTTCGTCACGGCCAGGCCGCCGACGGCGTTGGCGAAGCGGCCTGCCTGCCGGAGGTCCATGCCTTCGAGCAGCGCCACGGTGAACCCGGCGCAGAAGGAGTCGCCCGCGCCGGTCGGATCGGCCTCTTTCAGCGGAAATGCCGGGATCGAGAGCTCCTGATCGCGGGCGAAGATCCGGCATCCCGCCGCGCCCTGCTTGAGCACGACGATCTTGCCAGCTGCTGCGAGCATCCGGCAAGCCTCTTCGTCCGTACCGCGTCCGGTGAGCATGGCTGCCTCGCCGAGGCTCGGCAGGAACACGTCCGCGCGATCCAGCACGGGCCGGCACAGCGACCTCACCTCATCCACGCTTAGCACTTCCGGCCTGATGTTCGGATCGAAGCTCAGCCGCGCCCCGGAAGGCAAACACTCCAGCGCACGGTAGCAGGCATCGCGCGCGGAGTCGCAGATCGCCAGATTACAGCCGGTCAGATGGAGCCACTTCGCACCCGCGAAGTACGCCGGCCGCACGTGCTCGGGCGCCAACTGGCCCGCCGCGGCATGCCGCCAGTGGTAGAGAAACTTCCGGCTTCCATCCCCAAAATAGGCGACAAAGGCGACGCCGGTCGTGTAATCCGGCAGCACCTGCACGCCCGTAGCGTCGACGCCGTCGCGGGCAAAACGCTGGAGCAGGCAGCGGCCGAAGTCGTCGGGGCCGACCACACCGATGAAGCCGGCTGATCGACCCAGCCGGCCGACGGTATCGACGTAGATCGGCGTATCGCCGCTTGGAAACGGCCCGACGAACGAGCCGGGCGCATCGAGAGGCTCGTCGAGGCTCGGGCGCATAACCTCGACGAGCATGTTGCCGATCGAGATGACTTCTGGAAGCGTCACAGCCATCGCCTCGGCTATGGCTCAGCCCGTGTTCTTGAGCCCGGCGGCGATGCCGTTGATGCTCAACAAGACGGCGGCGCGCAGATCGTCGGGACTGTCGTCGTCGGCTTTGGCGCGCAGCCGCCGCAACAGCTCAAGCTGGATCGCGCTGAGCGGGTCGATATATGGGTTGCGCCGGTCGATCGACAGCTGAAGGATCGGGGTGTTGTCCAGTAGATGATCTTGCTCCGTCACAAGCAGCACGGCGCGCACGGTATGCTCATACTCGGCGGCGATCTGCCCGAAGATCGCGTCGGCAAGCTCCTGGTCGGGGACAAGCGCGGCATACGACCGGGCGATCCGCATGTCGGCCTTGGCCAGGATCATCTGCGCGTTATCGATCGTCGTGGTAACGAACGGCCATTCGTGGTACATGCGGCGCAGCAAAGCCAGGCCCGGCTCGCCGTGCTGCTCGACGAAGTGATCGAGCGCCGAGCCGAGCCCATACCAGCCGGGGATCGTATGCCGGCTCTGCATCCACGCAAAGACCCAGGGTATCGCGCGCAGATCTTCGATGCGCTGGCTGGATTTACGACTGGCCGGCCGGGAGCCGATATTGAGCCGGACGATCTCCGTAATGGGCGTTGCCTCGTAGAAGTAGTGGACGAAGCGCGGATCATCGTAGACCAGCCCACGATAGACGCCGGCCGAATGATCGGCCAGCTCGCCCATAGCCTCGCACCACTCGGCCGGCACATCGGATCCAGGCGACGTGAAGGTCGTCAGCAGCATCGCGTGCAACAGCTGCTGAAGGTGCCGCGCTGCGATGCCCGTCAGGCCGTACCGGTCGAAAATGACCTCGCCCTGCTCGGTCAGCCGCAGCCGGCCGCGGACGGTCCCGGCGGGCTGGGCCAGGATGGCATGGTTGGCGCCGCCGCCACCCCGGCCTATCGCACCGCCCCGGCCATGGAATAGCCGCAGCTGAACCCCGGCGGCTTCCGCCGTCGCCACCAGATCGCGCTGAGCGACGTACAGTGCCCAGTTCGCGGCGACGTAGCCGCTATCTTTGTTGCTGTCGGAGTAGCCGAGCATGATCTCCTGCCGCTGGCCACGGTACTCGAGCTGCTTCCGATAGGCAGGGGTCGACAGTAGGTCCTGGAGGATGCCCGGCGCATTCTGAAGGTCGGCCCGCGTCTCGAAGAGCGGCACGATGTCGAGCAGACTCCGCCCTGCCGCCGGGTCGTAGAGCCCGGCCTCGCGCGCAAGCAGCAGCACCGCCAGAACGTCGCTCGGGCCCGCCGCCATACTGATGATATAGGTATGGATCAGATCCGGATTGAGCTGCTCGAGCAGCGCCGCGGCGGTCCGCATCGACTCGACGGTCTCGTTGGTTTCGTCGCTGTATTCGATGCGCGCCGGAATCAGGGGTCGTCGGCCGTCGAGCTCCCGGCTCAACAGCGCCGTCCGCTCGCGCTCGTCCAGCGCGCTGTAGTCGGCGCACACGCCGGCCGACGCCAGAATCTCCTGCAGCGCCGCGGTGTGGCGCTTGGAATGCTGGCGGATATCGAGCCGCGCGAGATGCAGCCCGAAAACCTCGACCAGCCGGATCAAGTCATGGAGCTCGCCGTCGGCCAGCGCTCCCCCAGCATTGGCACGCAGGCTCTGATCCATCAATCGCAGATCATGCAGCAGGCCGGCGGCGCCGCGGTACCAGTCCGAGGTGTCGCCGACGCGCGCGATGCCGTCGATCCCCCAGCGCGGCTCGTAGCTCACGGTGCGCTCGATCGTCGCGAGCAGCCGGGCGCGGATATAGGTACATTTCTGCCGGTAGGGCTCAAACTCGTTGCGCGTAGCTACCGTCGCGGCAAGCTCCGGAAAAACGCGTGCATCCTCGTCGAGCGAGGCCGCGAGCTCGGCCGAGATGCCGGCTTGACGGATCGACGGGCTGAGAATATGGCTAAGCTCCTCGACACGGGCCACGTATTGCTGCAGCAGCGCCTCCTGCAGCAGGCGCACGGCCTCGACCGTGACGTCGGGTGTGACGAAGGGGTTGCCGTCCCGATCGCCTCCGATCCAGCTTCCAAAGCGTAGAACCGACGGCAGGTTCCACTCATAGCCGGGATAGGCCACCCGGAGCGCCGCCTCGAACTCGCGGTAGATACTCGGCACGACCTCGAGTAAGGTCGTCTCCATGTAGAAGCGGCCGTATTTGACCTCGTCGAGGACGGAAGGTTTGCGGACGCGCAGCTGCTCGCTCTGCCAGCGAGACACCAGCTCCCCGGCGATGCGATGCTCGTATTCCTCGCGCTCGATCGGGAGCAGGCGTGAGCCGAGCAGGGGCGGGAGCAACACCGCGATGCGCCGCAAGGGCTCCAAGGCCGTGCGCCGCTGCGACTCGGTCGGATGGGCCGTGAAGACCGGCACGAGTCGCATGTCGCCGAGCGCCTCCGCAACCACCTCCGCCGGCACACCTTGTGCCGCGATCTGCGTCATCGCTTCGAGGATCGACTCGTGGCGGGGCCTCGCGGGATGTTCCAGGTCGCGCTCCCGCAGAACCCGCAGCCGCTCGAGCTGCTCCGCGAGGTTCACGAGGCCGAAATAATGCGTAAAAGCGCGTATGAGATCGCTGGCCTCCGCCACGGAGAGGCGCTCGACAATCTCCTGCAGCTCGCGCTCGGCAGCAGGATCCTCGGTCGCCCTCAGGCGCTTGGCCAGCGCACGCACATGCTCCTCGATCTCGAAAGCCGCGGCGCCCGATTGAGTGCGAATGGTCTCCCCCAGCAGGTCGCCGAGGAAATGGATTGCGGATGAAAGCCACTCGGTCGTGGCGGTCGTCTGTGCTGATACAGCCATAGTGTTTGATTATAATGCCTGGCGCGAGCGACTGCTTGCCGCCAGCGAGGAACGACGATGCCCTACGAATTTCTGCCCGAGGCAAACTTTCTCGGGCTCGATACAGCACACAGCACGATCGAAACCAGCAAGGTCGTGGTCCTGCCGATTCCCTACGAGCTCACCACCAGCTACGGCCAGGGCACGCGCCAGGGGCCCCGCGTGCTGCTGCACGCGTCACGCCAGGTCGAGCTCTACGACCGCGAGCTCGGGCAGGAATGCGCGCTCGAATGGGGCGTCCATACGCTGCCCTTTCTCGCTCCCAACTACGCATCGCCTGAGATCGCCCACGCAGAGATCGCGGCGGCCGTCGCGCAGTATGCACAGTCCGGCCGGCTGCTCTGCGTCCTCGGCGGGGAGCATAGTATTTCCGGCTCGGTCGCGCGAGGGCTACATGACGGTCACGAGCAGTTCGTGACCGTACAACTCGACGCGCATGCCGATCTACGCAACAGCTACGAAGGCACGCCCTATTCGCACGCCTCGGCGATGCGCCGGGTGATCGACAACGGCGGCGGCCCGGTGCTGCAGCTCGGTATTCGCTCGCTGAGCGTGGACGAGGCAGCGTACATCGCGGCCGAGCCGGCAAAGGTCCGCACATTCTTCGCCGAGCAGGTGCATGCCGGCGACCACCGGGCGGCCCTCGCCGAGTTCGTACGGAACAGGGCGGTCTATCTCACGATCGACGTCGACTGCCTGGACGTCGCCCTGATGCCGGCGACCGGCACCCCTGAGCCGGATGGCCTGACCTGGCAAGAGGTGATCGAGATCGTGCGGACCGTCGCAGCCGAGAGTGCCGCCGTGCTGGCTTTCGACGTCATGGAACTCGCACCGATCCCCGGCCTGCATGCGCCGGATTACCTGGCCGCGAAGCTGACCTACAAGGTGATGAGCCTGATCATGGCGAGCGTGAAACGCAAACCGTAAGAGTTAGTTGCGACCTCTGTTCATCTCTTATGCCGTTTCGCTAAGCAAGTTGGCATGACACCCAGAATCAACGCGTGCAAAGCAAGGCAACATGGTCGCTCGACAGAGCTAAACGGGTAGGTGTGCGCTTAATGGTGGGTGGCGTGTATAGGCTTGGGAATCCGGCGCGGGTCCCGGTACAATCTCTGGAGCTACCAGACTTCAGAGGAGGCCCATGGACCCGCAGCAGACAGTCTGCCCGAACCCAGACTGTCCCGCAAGCGGCCAAGTCGGGGAGGGCAACATCACCAGCCACGGGCGAAAACGCCCACGCTATCATTGTAAGGTGTGTCAGACCACGTTCAGTCTCCGCCAGGGCACGCCCTTCTACCGCCGCCGTACGCCGGAGCAGCTCATGACGCAGGTGATCACCTTGGTCGGGCATGGCTGTCCCATCCCGGCCATCGAGGCCGCCTTCGGACTGCAGCCCCGCACCGTCCGGGCCTGGGTCGCCGCCCGGCAGCACACACAGGCCATCCAGGCGCACCTCGTCGAACAGCCCTGTGACCTCCACCAGGTCCAGGCCGACGAGATCCGCGTCAAAACCCAGCCGGGGGTCCTCTGGATGGCCATAGCCCTGATGGTCAGCACGCGCTTGTGGTTGGGCGGCACAGTCAGCCGCCAGCGCGACGGTGCGCTGATCTACCGCCTGGCCCAGCTGATCTGGCGCTGTGCCGTCATTGCCCCCCTGCTGCTGGTGACGGATGGCGTCGCCAGCTATCCGACCGCCTTTGGGCGGCTCTTTCGGACCGCGCAGCCCACGGGGCAGCGCGGCGCACCGCGGCGCGTGCCCTGGCCCCACCTCAATATGGTCCAAGTCATCAAAGACCGCCGCGGCGCGGTTGGGATGGTGAGCCGTCTGGTCACGGGGACCGGTGCCCGGAACAGGGCGTTGTTGCGGACGACGCCGGGCTGTGCGGTCGCCAGCACCGCCTACATCGAACGGCTCAACGGCACCTTCCGGGGGCGGCTGGCCTGCTTGGCCCGGCGCACGCGCGGCCTGGCGCGCCAAGCGGAGACGTTGACGCACGGGATGTATCTGGTCGGGACGATCTACAACTTCTGTAGGTTCCCTCAGAGCCTCACCACCCGGGACCGCCAGCCCCGCACGCCGGCGATGGCGGCGGGGATCACGAACCACCGCTGGACCGTGCATGAACTGCTGCGGTATCGGGTGCCACCACCACGCTGGCAGCCGCCCAGCCGCCGTGGACGGCGCTCTAAGCGCCTCCAAGCGCTCATCGACCGCTGGCTGCACAATGACCACCATTAAGCGCACACCTACCCGTTGTGAACTCTCCGGCTAAAAGCCTTGCTCCAAATCGGTCCCGATCTATGATCCGGTATGTGGGTCCCATACCTTCTACGATAATGTCTATCTCCATGTCCCGAATGGAATAGACTGTTCTGGCCGTCTCATGCTGACAGGAAATATCTACCATATGGTCCAAGTTGTCAGCATTGATCACTGAGCCGACTTTGACGGCCTGCTGAGGAACGAAGTCATGTGACCGGTGCTTCACGGCGACGACCTCACCGATCATCTGGGAACTCCAACACCTTGCCTCCAACCACGGTCATCTCGACACCCATCTGCCAGAGGGATTGTGGCTCGACGGCGAAAGGATCGGCTGAGAGCACGATTAGGTCGGCGAGCTTACCCGGTCCAAGGTAGCCCTTTAGCTCAACCTCGTTGGATAGGATCGCCGGACCTGTGACATATGCGGCGAGCGCATCCCCAAGCGAGAGGGCAAGCTCCGCATGCCATCCTTCCGGCGGCTCGCCATTCGATCGACGGCGCGTGACGGCAGCGTGAATACTGGCCCACGGGTCGAAGGTCTCCACGGGCGCGTCTGAGCCGAAGGCGAGAACGGCGCCCGCATCGTGCAGTGGCCGCCAGGCATAGCTCGATGCGCTGCGCTCGTGGCCGAGCAGACGCTCGGCAACCTGCCAGTCGGAGGTGGCATGGATCGGCTGCATCGAGGCGCCTACGCCGAGCTCGGCAAAGCGTACGAGGTCAGCCGGATCGAGATGCTGAGCATGCTCGATCCGGTGCGGCAGCGCAGGGGGCCTTAGCCCATCAGGCCTGAGCACAGTATGGCCGCCGGCACGAGCTTGAGGCCCCGCCCGGCGTCCGCACGCCGCGATAGCGTCGAGCACGGTGCGGTTGGCCCGGTCGCCGATGGCATGGATCGCGACGGCGATGCCGGCCTCATCGGCCCGGCGTACCGCGTCACGTAGCTCATCCTCGGCGATCGTCGGCATCCCATAGTTGCCCGCCGTGCCGCAGAAGGGCGCCAGCATGTGGCAGGTGCAGGAGCCAAGCGAGCCGTCGGCGAAGATCTTTACGCCGCCGATCCTGACCCATTCGTCGCCGAAGCCCGAACGTAAGCCGAGGGCGATCGCTTGGTCGAGCTGGCGGTAAGGCAGGTGCCAGAGCGCCCGGATCGTCAGCTGATCGTGCTCGCGTAGCTCTCGCAGCAGTGCCAGCGTTTCGGCGCTTTCGGGGATGTGTACGCCCGTCAGTCCGCGCCGGTTGCCGTCGGCGATGATCGACTGCAGCGCCCGGCGACGCTCTTCCCAGCTATACTCCGGGATCACGTCGTCGACGAGATCGTTGGCATTTTCGAAGAGGAGCCCGTTCGGCTCACCGCGCTCGTCGCGCCCGATCGTCCCACCTGCCGGATCGGGCGTATCACGATCGATGCCTGCCAGTTCCAGGGCACGCGTATTGAGCCAGCGCGAGTGCCCATCTTTACGTGAGAGCATCGCCGGCCGGCCCCCGGTGGCACGATCGAGGTCGGCGGCGTCCGGCCAGCGGTGCTCCCAGAGCGCGTGGTTCCAGCCATGGCCGCGGACCCAAGCATCAGCCGGGAGTCGTGCCGCGTGCTGACGCACCTGATCGAGCGCCTCCTCGAGATCGGCGACGCCGTCGAGGTCGACGCTGAGATGCCCCAGCCCTGTCCATAAGAGGTGGATATGCGCATCGGTCAGGCCAGGCACGATCGTACGACCGCCCAACGGCACGTCGTCGTAGGAGCCCGGCAGAAGCGGCCGGACCTCGGCCTCCGATCCGGCCGCGACGATCCGGTCGTCGCGCACCAGCAGTGCCTCGGCTCGCGGCCGGAGCCGGTCAAGAGTATAGATCGGGCCGCCGTGGAAGAGAAGATCGGGCATATTGCCAACTTTCAGCTATAGGCAGACGAGCAATGCTACGGATGATGTGCGAGCGCGAGGGCGACCTCCGTGGCCACACGAACGTTGTTCTTGAGCAAGGCAATATTGGTGCGCAGGCTCCGTCCACCCGTCTCGCTCTGGAGCGCAGATAGCAGGAACGGTGTTACCGCGGAGCCGCGAATCCCCACTGCCTGGGCCAGCGCACGCGTGATTGCCGCCTCGACATCTCCTGCAGGCAGCTCGTCGGCCTCGGGCGGTGGGACACAGAGAAGGAGACTGCCGCCTCCGCCATATCTCACGTGCTCCTGCCAGATCGCCGCTACCTCCTCTGCCGAATCCGCGCGGCTGCCGACCGGCAGTCCGCTGCTGCTGCTATAGAAGGCCGGAAACTCGTCGCAGCCGTAGCCGATCACCGGCACCCCCAGCGTTTCGAGCACCTCCAGGGTGGCCCGTAGGTGGAGGATCGCTTTAGCTCCGGCACAGACGACGACCACCGGCGTACGGCTCAGCTCTGTCAGGTCGGCCGAAATGTCCCAGCTTTCGCGCGCACCACGGTGTACTCCGCCGATGCCCCCGGTCGCGAAGACTTCGACGCCTGCGATGGCCGCCAGCGCCATCGTCGCCGCCACGGTCGTGGCGCCATCTCGCCCTTTGGCGATAGCCGTGGCTAGATCGCGCCGCGAAAGCTTGAGCACGTGCTCATTTTGGGCAAACCGCTCCAGGGCTTCGGCGTCAAGCCCGACAGTCGGAACACCGGCCACCACCCCTATAGTCGCCGGTGTGGCTCCGGCATCGCTGACGATCGACTCGAGCTCGCGCGCCGTCGCCAGGTTTTCTGGATAAGGAAGGCCATGCGCGATCACCGTCGATTCCAGGCCTACGACGGGCTGATTTTCCGTCAGCGCCGATTGAACATCTTCGCGTACGCGTAGATTCATATGTATCTCCCGGAGCGTTCGACGCAACGGAGGCGAGGCGTTCTACGTCAGCCTGATCCAAAAGGAGCTGCCGAAGGTAAGCACGCCTGCCATGCGTTTGTCTCTCCATAAGGGTCCCAGAACTGCTCTGAGCTCTGGATCATCGTAAATGAAGGAATTCGGGAGCAAGATTCGGCACTTTTTGCCCTCAGCTAACAAATATGCTGCCAACAGGTACTGTTCCGAGTAATACCGGTACTTCCATTGGGGCGGGTAATCTGACGGCAAAAAAATATCGTGAAAGCCGACGATAACACCTGGCTTTAACCTTGGGAGTATGTCGAGAAAGATAATAGTAACATCGGAGTTTGTAAATATGCGATGAGAATTGTCAACAAACAACATATCTCCATCGTTCAGCTTATCAAAAAGAGCGATGTTTACGTCTTCAATACGCTTCCGAACAACCGTATCGCAAATTACATCGATTTCATGACGGGGCGCAGGGTCGATCGAGGTAATTGTTGTTCTTAGCTTTTGATCGTCGACGGCTCGTCTTGCAAATTTTGTCGATGCTCCCGAGCCAATTTCGAAATAGAGGTGCGGATTATGTTTGGAAAGCAGTCCATAGATCCCGACGGCATCGAGTGCCGGGATCCAACGATTGACCCATGAAGGTTCAGCTACGTGGTCATCACGTTCCCGGAGAGGAATGCGTGTAAAGTAATCGGCATACTGCAGGAAGGACTCCAAGTGCTCCCTGTAGATTTCTCGATCCCGATTAATTATCTCATACAGCTTGGGATGTGGCCCTTTTCCATACCCATAACGCGGCTCGGATTTAACCGGATAGTCCACGAAGATTAAGTGGGCCTTGTTCAAGGCGGCATAGATGGCGTTCTTAAGCCGGGGCTGGCGGTGCAAAAACTCGAAAATTAACCTATCGACCAAGTAGTATCTCCCACCATGTTCACTACATCTCTGTAATCATCTTCGATCTGCTTCTATGCGAACTGCCCGCTCGATAGCCTCGACCACTGGGAAAGCCTTTCGCATACGTATCGTTTATCACGATGGAAGCAAGGCAAAGATTACCACGCCCATCCGATCGTAGGCGACCCTGAAGGCAGGATGATGCCGTAATGCCTGAACATCGATCGGATCGTCCTGCCCAACGTGAGCACCGGTATAGATATAGCGGATGCCTGCGTCACGCATCAGTTTGATTCCTTGTTCGCTCGGCAGTGGGTGAGCACGAAGTTTGGCTGCGAATTCATTTACGCTCTGGATGTAGTGTGGGATCGCAGCCCATTCGCTTGCATAGGTGATCGGAGGTAGGGTTGTGTGGCGCCCAGTAAGCAGTGGGAGCCACCATCCGCCATCGGATCCGACCACAACCGTATTGTCATAGGCCGGAAACATGTTGACCAAAAAATGGGCGTCGGCAGGCGTACTCTTACGCACCCATGTCATAGCATCGGCATCAGCCGGGGTGAACAGCTCGTTCGCCGGATTCAGGACGTCTTGCTGCCAGTGAACTCCCCATGCCGTGCTGGTCATCAGCAGCACCGTGGCGACGGCGTTACTGACGCGTGGACGCCATGCTCCAAGCAGTTGCTGCCCATAGGAAAGAGCATAGGCCGCTATCGGAATCACCGTAAGATAAAGGGCAATATACGCGGTGAAGTCCGTAATAATGCCCTTGCCGGGGAGCCCGACCAGATTCGGCCGGCTGGCGAGAATCAGAAGCCCTGACCAGACCGCGAGGAGCATTACATTCCAAGTGCGCCTGACGCAGGCGAGCAGCAGGCCGACGAATGCTAACGCCAGAATCATACTCGTAAGGAAGAGAGGCGTTAGTGCCGGGAGTGTGTCGCTCGTTGCCGCCGCTTTGGCTCCGCTGTTCTTACTCACTACGCCGGCCGCGATATGGGTGAGATAGCCTGTGAGCAGGTTCAAGAGCCAGGGAGTGGTCAGCACGAGCGCGAGCGCTCCAATCAATAGCGCCGTGCCCGCCACCTGCTGCAAGGCGTGCTGGTTCCGGTGACGGACAATATACGCGAGGAGGTAGGCCGACAGAAAGAGCGCGGCAAAAATCGTAACCAGGTAGTGAGTCAGCACGAGGCAGGCAGTTACGATCCCTGCCACCACGATCCGCCGCCAGTTCCGGCGGCTGCATTCGATCGCCTCAACCCAGCATAAGACCACGACGGGAAGAAGTACTTGGCCCGTGAGCTGCGTGTAGCGGCCCCAATTGACGTAGTAGGCAGGCTGTGTGTTGATGAACCCGGTTAGAGCCACGGCCCAGAGCCCGGCTGCATGACTCCGCAGGAGGCGCGTGGTTAGGACGTAGGCGAGAGGAAGCGTTGCCGTGCCGATGATCTGTCCCACATAGAGCACACTTTGGGACACCGAGATGCCACTCAGCCAGTGGAAGAGCGCGACGTTGGCATGAAAACCGTAGTGGTAGGTGAACGTGACAAGCGGAGCATACGGCTTCCACGAAGAGAAGAGACCGCGATTGTCGACCAGCAGCTGGGCGATCATTGTATGGTGGTACGAGTCACCCCACATTCCAACTGGTAGACCGCGCACGATGTATAGGCGCACCAGCAATGCGATGCCGATCAAGCTGGCGAGCATGATGGTGGACCAGGACGGCCCCACCGGCAGCCTCGTGCTGTTGCGCCACGTCGAGTTGAATCGGGGCGCGACTGCTATAGCCGCCACGACAACATATCCGAGCGTTGTCCATCGCGTCCAGGGAAGACCGACGAGATGCGCAATCTCGAGCAACAGCGGTGGGAGTGCAACACTGATCCCGCACGCCAGCGCGAGACGTTCCGCCCGCGATATCGCGACGCCGCGCCAGAGTATCTGGAGCAGGGCCAGCCCAGGAAGGAGATAGAGCGCGACGACGACGACGAGTAGAAAGAGGATGCGTGGTAGCGCGCCCCAGATCCACTGCACGAGGTCAGTGCTGCCGAACAGTGCAATTAGCGCGCACCATATTAGGCCAACCATACTCGGGACTAAACCTGGAATGCGTCCCCCTACGCGGGGGTTGGTCTGCACGGCGATATCTTCCATTGCTCCAAATCTCTGCCACTGCTCGAAGACTAAGCTTGCCTGGGCGAGCCCAGCTCAAACACGCGAAGCTGGTGATAGGTTTCCGCACAGAAATCGGCTCTTCTCCTCGTGCACGCATTATAGCGGCGATCTGCTGCCGGGCTATCCGAAGGTCGGCTTACACCTGCTCAGCATATTAGGCCGCGCCCCGCTGAGCGCGGTAAAATGGCTTCGAGCGCGGTAGGCGAACCGCGAAATCCTTCTCGTGGCTCAGCTGGGTGTTCATCGTCGAGGCAAAGTAGTGAAAATAGTCTTTCTGCTGACGGTTGGGCTAGAGCGGCCATCAGGCCTGCGCTACGCGGGTCTTGCGCGTGGGCTTGCGCGGCGGGGCCATAAGATGACGGTACTCGCGTTACACCCGGACTTCGACCAGGCCCGGCCGCGGCGGTACCGGAGCGACGGCGTCGACGTTCACTATGTCGGTCAGATGCACGCTCGCAAGGTCGGAAGCGCGCCGGGCCGATTTAGTCCTCTCCGCCTGCTGAGCGTCGTAGTGCGCTCGAGCGCCGCGCTGGCCTGGGCCGCCGCTGCGGCAGATGGCGACTGCATCCACCTCGGCAAGCCTCAACCCATCAACGGAATGGCGGCACTCCTTGCATCACGCGTTCGCCCCCGTCCGCTCTACCTCGACTGTGATGACTACGAAGCAGGAAGCAACCGCTTCAGTGCCGATTGGCAGCGCGCGCTCTTCGCCTGGTGGGAGGATCGGATTCCCACGCGTGCGGCCGGTGTAACCGTCAACACTGCTTTCCTTGCCGAACGCGTAGCAGGCCTCGGCGTAGCGCGCGAGCACATCGTACACGTGCCTAATGGTGTAGATCTTCAAACATTTCGCCCGCAACCGACGGTGCTCGTGGATGCGCTACGTACTGCGATGGGGCTACGCGGAAGAAGGGTAGTCGCCTATGTAGGAACACTCAGCCTTCAAAATCATCCCGTCGACCTACTGCTCGACGCCGTCCCGGCTTTAGTGCGCCGCGAGCCGCGCCTGCTGCTGCTGCTGGTTGGAGGCGGCGAAGATTTATCGAAGCTTCAGCAAAGAGTGAGCGCCGATCATCTCCAGTCTGTAGTCCGATTTACTGGCCACGTCTCACGCTCATTGTTGCGGGTGCTGCTCGGGGTCGCAGAGGTGACCGTCGATCCGGTAAAGGATGATGCGGTTGCGCGGGCCAGGTCGCCGCTGAAGATCTTCGAAAGTCTGGCCCTAGGCGTTCCGGTCGTAACCGCGGATGTCGGAGATCGGCGCATGCTGCTCGCCGATGGCCGAGCCGGTGAGCTCGTCCGCCCCGGCGATCCATCGGCACTCGCGGAAGGGATCTCGCACCTGCTAGAAGACGAGCCGGCGCTACGGACAAAAGGCGAACGGGCGCGCGCCCACGTTCGTGCCTACGATTGGGATAATCTCGCTGGACGTTTCGAAACAGTCTACGGCTAGGCAATTGACAACCGGCCTCCTTGCGCTAAGATACGCCTCCTTATGACGAATAGAAAGACAGGACCATCTTTGAGAAACGATGCGAGGCAGATACCGTGGAAGGAGGCGAGTAGACACGCCGAGGAGCTGAGCTGCCTGTGAAGCTCTGCGTGGTCGGACCGACCTATCCGTACCGCGGTGGCATTGCACATTACACAACGCTTCTCGTCAAGCACCTGCGGGAAGCAGGACACTGCACTCGGTTTTACTCGTTCACGCGCCAGTACCCGCGCTGGCTCTTCCCAGGGAAGACTGACAAAGATCCAAGCCAGGTGCCGCTCCGGGTCGACTGTGAGTACGTTCTCGATCCGATCAACCCTTTCACGTGGTGGCGGCTCTATCGTAAAGTCCGGAGCGACGCTCCCGACTTACTGATCCTCCAATGGTGGGTACCTTATTGGACGCCCTGCCTGACAACGTTATCACGCTGGATCAAACGCGATACCAAGATTCCCATCGTCTTTATTTGCCATAACGTTGTCCCCCATGATGGTGGAGGAGTCATCGATCGGCGCCTGGCAATGACGGTTTTGCGGCGTGGCGACGCCTTTATTGTTCACAGTGAACAGGATCAACATCAGCTGCATGCTCTTCTTCCGCGTGCCACCGTTTTAAAGACTCAGCACCCCACGTATGCCGAGCTAACCGGGAAGAGTGAGGCTGCGCCTAAGGCTGAGACGCGGCGGCGAATTGGTTTACGCGATGATCTTCCAGTCATCATGTTCTTTGGTTTTGTACGGCCATATAAAGGGTTGGATTACCTCATACAGGCGTTGCCCTTGGTACTAAAGCAGCTTAAGGTGCAGCTGTTGGTTGTTGGGGAGTTCTGGTCGTCCTCCGAATACTATCAGCAATATGCGCGCGAGTTTGGCGTTGAGGATGCGGTTGTCTTCGTCAATCGCTATGTTCCAAACGAGGAGTTGGGCACCTACTTCGCCATTGCAGATGTTGTCGTCTTACCGTACATCTCAGCGACTCAGAGCGGTGTGGTGCAGCTGGCGTTTGGATTCGGTAAACCGGTGATCACGACTCGGGTGGGCGGCCTTCAGGAAGTCGTGCGCGATGGACATAATGGCCTCGTGGTCCCCCCACAGGACGAGGAAGCGCTCGCTGACGCGATCGTTCGCTTTTTCAACGAGGCGCTTGGGCAATCAATGACGGCCGAGATCGCCCTGGAGCGAGATGGCGGCTGCTTTTCCTGGGAAATTATGGTGCGGGTTATTGAGAATGCTAACCGCAAGCTCACGCAGGAAGCTCGAATACAGTAACCTTTGCCTTTCTAAGCGCTAGCCCAGATCTCTAGCTGTGGATACAGATCATTGCTCAGGTGGAGCCGGGCCGCAACTACGGCCAAACCATGTGCTGCGCGGCGCGCGATGACTCCGCGTCGGAAGCGAAATGGCAGCGGATGTACTCTTATCGAACGGTTCTCCTTCGGCAATTGCGGAGTAGAGACTCTACCGACAGTTACCGACGAGAAGCCCGCTCGGTTCATCATCTCCCGCAAGGTCTCTGGCTCGATCCAACCTAAATGCTCCAGGAATGGCGTTGGTCTACCGATACGTTGTAGGAATCGGCGGGTCCATGGTTTCCCAGTTGCGAGAGGAACGAATACTCCATAGTGAGCTTCATAAAATGATCTGTAGTTAGGCGCTTGCGCAAAGAACACGCCGCCAGGTCTTAGAACGCGCCGAAATTCAACGAGGGTTCTCGGCAGGTCGGATACATGCTCGATCGTCTGAAATGAGGCGATGAAGTCCATACTGGCATCCGGAAGCGGCAGGCCTTCGGATGCTGCTTGGATCAAGGGGGGCATCAGGCCATTGTTGGCAAATAGAGCACGCGCAATCTGCATCGATGCCTGGTATCGGTCGCTTGAAGCCTCTAGGCCGGTGACTTTGAGACCGAGCAGGCGCCCGACCAGCGTGAATAGGCCCATACCGCTGCCGATCTCGAGAAAGTCATATGTGGCCGCGCGCTTAGCGCCGATACGCTCGAAAACCTGCTGCCATAAGCGCAGCCGCGTTTCAAGCGTCCAGTAGGCGGCAAGACTCGAGTAGAGATCGCGCGTGCCGAGTTCTGCTGCAAGCTCTCTAGCATGCGCGATAGATAGATGTAGGGCTTGGGTTCCAAGACGTACAGTGCGGCCATTGATTTCGCCCAGCACGAGTTCTTCGGCGCTGTGTAGGTCTCGCATCTGATGGCAGTATATACCGAAAAAGCAAGGCGGCACTGCCGCCTTGCTTTCTTTCTTGTGAGCTATAGCCACATAGTGGACTGGATTATGGCCCGACTACGAAAGCATTCGAGTCTTCGCCCGCTCCGATGGCACCCGTGCCACTCTGAATACGAACAATACCTGTAAGCTGAGCGCCCGAGTCAGCCGTGATGTACGCGCCCCCACCGAAGGCCGAGCCAAGGCAGCTCGGAGCACTGCCGCCGTACTCACCGAATCGTCCACACGAGTCAAGCGTACCGGCGGTTCCAAGCGAAGGATTCGAACTGGCCTTTCCTCCTGGTACAAGTGTGCCCAAGGCGTGGGTTCCCTTTTCTACCCCGTCCTTGTCGATATAATGCACGACAACGTTCGTGGCATTGCCAGTGCCGATGTTCTGTACGGCAATAAATGCGCGTTGGCGAGCACCAGAGTTGAAGTTGGCGTCGGGCGACCAACGAACGTAGGGGAGAGCCAGCTTTGCGCCGCCGGTCGTCGCGCCCAAGAAGGCCGACGTAACACCGCCACCATTCACCTTGCCAAGGGCGACTAGCGTTCCCGTGCCAGCCGTGCGATGGATAACCGCAGAGCCGATCGCGTTCGCAGGTAATTTGTCACACCCCTGGATACTTTGCTTGCCACCGGGGGTCAACGTATACGGTCCATCGACTACATCGGCCTTGCCCGACTGCTTGTAAATAACCTGGAAGGTCACGCTATTCGTGCTGTCCGCATTTTGAACCGCGTACGAATGCGTGTACTGTGCGGCCCCAAATTTACACAGCGCCGACGCCATGTATACGTCCGCTCCGCTCGTCGAGCTGCCCTCGAAGCTCTTCGAGCCATTGCCGTTTGTCTGCAGCTCGTTGACTGTGACAACCGTCTTTGCGTCCGTCGAAGTGCCTGACCGCTTGGCCGTCACAACTGCCGATCCGTTGAACGAGGCGCCGGGGCCGGCAATCGCGCCTGCATCGAAGTACTTCGCTGCACTTACAGGCAGACTGGCGGATGTTGCCGTGAAGGTCGGGCTCGTCGCGCCTACCGCGTAGAAATCCACTTTCACGTCGATCGGCGCATCCTCCACGTTCTGCACCGACATTTGCGTCGTATAGCTGAACTGGTTCTTCAACACCGACGCTACAAGCTGCCGAGTTGCACCATCGCTGCTAGAGAAGCCGTTCGACAGCGGGCGGTTCGAGATGCCTGAGGCAAACTGAACGATCGTCGCCACGATCGGCTGATCGGCCGATAGGAGGCCCGATCCCTTGAATCCAGTGTTGAGGCTGCTCACCGAGCCGACTGCGAGTGACGTGCTGGCACCGGCAGCGAGCATGCCTGCCGGGCTGAAGGCAATAGGAGTCCCGTTGTTCTCGTTAAAGAACTTGAAACTAACTGTAGCTGGCGCGGTCCCCACATTTTGATACGTGACCGACACTTGCCACGCCGCACCATACGCAGCGGCGCTTGCCGAGCCAGCAGGGAGGAGCATCACTGCCATCAGCGCTGCTGCAACGAACCCAAAAAGCTTGACCTTCATCGACGGGCCTCCAAAGAGCTATAGAGCAACATGTGATTTACGAGTGAATTATAGGATGGCATGCTGCGATCCACAATAGCCCGTTGGGGTTTTTCGTATACCCCTTCAGGCTATAGCTAGCCTATCCCTTCGCTAGATCCTCATTTAGGGGTAATTTGGAACACTAATCCTTTCGGGTTAATGGCCCAGATCTAACCATTTTGTCTGATTTCATGGCTTCAACCACCAGCCTTCGCCAATTTGTGCATGCGCAAGTTGTCAAAGGCCGCGCGTTAAGACTATACTTACGCGGCTCATATAAAAGGTTCCGATTTGTCTTCGTCCGCGACCCTGCGGCGACTGCAATAGAAGCGTTGAGGATCATCGCGATGTTCACCTGCAAACCGGCTTTTATCCTGTGCGCGCTCTTTTTCCTCTTGGCAGGATGCAGCCAACCAGGGCCAGCCCCAATCGGCACCTCGGTTTCCACCCCGAAAAGTGGTAAATCGGGTCTGGTCGGCCAGGTCGTCAGCAAGACGAATCAGGCCCCGATCATGCGAACGATTGTGCGTTTAGCCACTGTTTACCATGATAAGAAAACCAATCAGGCAGTATTCGCGCTCGATTTGGCCCGCTCGCCTGGGACATATACGGATGATAAGGGCTCATTTGCTTTCACTGATCTCGATCCCGGCGAGTATGTGCTGGCGGTGGGTGATTATTACGGGCAGAACGATATCGTTCATGAAAAGAACGGCGACGCCCGTGTCTTCAAGACCGAGCTTGGTAAAGTTCTCAATGCTGGGATTGTGCAGGTCAGACCGGATGTATCCCCCGGACGTTAGGTGAGCGAGAAAGGGAGGGGTAAGAGATAAGGCTACCCAGCATTAGTATTTTGGTGCTTTGGTTCCTTATACGCCGAGGATGTCACAGTAGAGCCGATCGTATGCCTGAGCCGCGCGTTCAATCGTAAAGGCGTGTACTTGGTGCCACGCGTTCACTGTAAGGCGTTCCGCCTCGGAAGGATTCTCGAGTATCCAGAGCATGGCTGCCGCCAATGGCTCGGGTTGTGCTGCAGGTACGAGTAGGCCAGTCTCACCATTCCGCACAAGTTCGCGGCTACCTGAAACGTTTGTCGCCACCACAGGGACTCGAGCGGCCATAGCTTCGAGGATGACAGTTGGAAAGCCCTCCCAAAGGGACGACGAGACGAGCAGATCGATCTTACCTAGAATCTCAGGTACATCGTCTCGCTGGTTAAGGAACTGGGTCGCATGCGCGATACCTAGCTTGGCCGCATACGCCTCTAGATCCGGCTTCAGGCTCCCGCAGCCGACGATCCACATCTGAAGGTCCGTGATCCGGCGAAGAAGCTTCACCCCTGCTTGCATAAAATACCGGTGTCCCTTCTGCTGCTCGAGTCTGCCAATAATGGCAATGCGTGGAGGCCTCGCCGGCCTTCTCGCGCGGCCTGGCCTTGCAGGAAGCGGCGGTGCCAATAGAGCACTACTTATACCATTATAGATTAACACTGCCTGACGTCCATTGGGCCGCGCAGCTATCCGTCGATCCATTGCAACTTGGACTGCACGCGAGATCGCGACTTCACTGTCAAAAAGCCAGGGAAACGCCGCCAGATTCAGCATGCGACCTAGCCAAGGCCTAGTTTGCCATTGTTGATCCGTGTGCATCGTGCGGACAATCTGCGGATGTAGTGGAGAACGAAGCTTGCTCCACAGACCGAGTAGATCGCCGCGCTCAAAATGGCTGTTGATTACGAGCGGTCGCACGCGCTCAAGAAGTTGGTGGAGAAGCGCGGCTGCCCGAAGCATGTCGGCTCCTATCATAGTCGGCTTCTCTATCAGGATTGCGCTTCCGATTCCTTCCTGCTCGAGCTGCGCACGCCATCGCTCTTCTGAGAGCGTGCCGTACTGCCAAAGCCCGCAGACGAAGGGTGCAAAGTACGTCCGGTCGAGGTGCCGGGCCAGCTGTATCCCGAACTGCGATGCTCCACCTGAATGTTCAACTGTGGCGAAGCCATCTATAAGCTGCATGACCGGGATTCGTTGGTCGCTCATTACCTACGGAGACTTTTTTGGAGTAGCGAGGGCAAATGCGCAAGTGTGGAATGTATCGCGGGGACAGTCGCAGCGAGCTGTCCTCGGATATCGTCTCGCTCGTTCCAGAGGCGGTCGAACCCAGCACAGAGGGTCTCGGCATCGATGAGGCCGATCTCTATCACGTGTCGCTCGAGCTGGAGCATCTCCATGATCCCTACCGATTTATGAAGGTAGCCGATGACAAGCGTAGGAATGCCAGCGCTTAGTGCGAATATGGCGGAGTGCATACGGGTAGCGATCATCACGTCAAGTCGTCCGTATGCTCCTTTTAACAGCTCTGGCGATAGTCGCTTGTCGACCAGAATGGGGCCCGCTATACCTTGCGCAGCCGCTGTTGCCACGATCCGCCGTGCGATACGGCGATCATCTTGCGCCGCAGTTGGGCCTGTACACTGTGCGAAGATCATGATGTCGGCTCCGTACCAATCATGAACGTGGCGGACTAGAGCCAGCACCGCCGCTTCATAGATTTGCTGGTGCTGGAACGAAGGATTCTGCCCGTGCCAGTCCATCAGAGTCAGCCCGATCATCGGTCGATCTGCCCCCCCGAGTCGATCGGAAGCCGACAATATCTCGTCGACAGCCTCGGGTACTGCTTCTTCCACATCGAACGCCATATCGGGCATCACGACGACCGGTTGCTTGATGCCACTAGTGGCAAGGAGATGCAGCGATCGCATCTCACGCGCGGCAATAAAAGCGCTCCGGTTGAGCAGCCAGCGGAGCAGCCAGCGCTGCGATCTGCCTGGTAGAGGACCGAAGGACTGCGGTAAAAATACTAGTGGCTTTCGCATCAGTACGGCTAGCGCTAACCCAAGCCAAAGCCATAGAAATGCAATGCTAAAGCTATGGCGAGCGTATAGATGGCCGCCGCCGATAACCACAACCACGTCTGCATCGTAGTAGCTTTCAAGCAGGCAGCGGCGCTCAGGCGAGCGTGGAAGGAGGCGCACCTGCGCGAGGCGATATAGAAGTGCCGCTCCCAATAGACCCACAAAATAGATCGGAGCCAGCGATTTGCACCAGTGCCATTCGCCGCTCCGGTCTACGCGCGTCAACCAGCGCATAAGCGATCTTACATAACAAGCGTCCAACGGGAGAAAGTCAGCTTCATCGTCGTTTATTGCGATTGTCAGTTCAGCGCCGGGAAATGCGCTGTGCAAGCAGACGATGGCTCTTTTGAGAATTGCGAGATCTCCGGCATTTTGGGGCGAGTGTGCGTTGAGGAGCAAGATCTTCATCGGCGTCCGCGAAGTGAAATCCAGGCGCCGACGCTATAGCAGACAAGCAGAACAACTTCGGTGGCGAGATTAACCCAAGCCGCACCAGTCAACCCAAAGAGTGGGATACAGGCTAGATTCGCGACGACGTTGAAGACTGCCCCAACGGCCAAGAGTTGGGTCCGCAGCACTTGTCTGTCGCGCACGACCATGAGCATTGCCCAGCAGAAGTTGAGGCTTTTCAAAAGCGGTATCAGGCTCATGATCTGCAGCAATGGCGCGGCTTCACGATACTGGGCATGGAAAATCAGATCGATGATCAGGCCGGAGCTCCATCTCAGCGCGATAGCCCAGAGCAGGCCGTATAGCAGGCTGGCCCCAAGCACCAGCCCCATAATCGAGCGGAAACTGCGAGAACCGCTTTCCTGGCGCGAGAGAACTGGCAGCAGAACCTGATACACCACAGCCGGCATTAAGAACGTAGTGTTGACGATCGTGAGAGCCGGGCTATAAATGCCGGCACCTACTGCACCAATGAGTAAGGCCACGAGCGTTAGATCAGCCCTCAGTGCTACACTGGCCAAGAGATCCGCTGCGAAATATGGGCGTGCTTGCTTGACCATGTCCAGCAACTGCGCAGGCTGCCAACATACAAAGCTCAAACTGTGCCGCATAAACCAGAAAAGTAGGGCCAAACCAACGCTATCGCCGAGCAGCCGGTATCCTGTGGCGGCAAGCAGTGGAGTCTGAGTACTCCAGAAGAACCAGATCAAGAGGATTGTCAGTCCCGGCGCTGCTACCTGGAGTACCGCAGCCGCCGGGTTGCGGATTTGCGCTCGTAGTGCAGTCTGTGCCGTCGTAAGCAGCATCTCGCCGGTTAGGGCAAGTGCAGCAAGACCGGTTGGAAGCGCTAGTCCGGTCTGCCCACTGAGCGCCATCACTAACGCCACGACCAGCATTAGTCCGCCGGTTGTGAGCAAGCGCAGGGAGAAGACTTGATTGATGGTGGTGTCGAGCGTCGAAGCACTACCCCCCTGACGCAGTAGCCAGGTGTCAAGGCCGAGACTCGTAATCACAATGACCGGGCCAAGCAGCGTGTAGAGCGTAGTATACAGACCGAAATTGGCCACACCCAACAGACGCGCCAGCACAATCTGAGTAACACTTCCTAAGAGGCGAGCTAACAGGACGCCTGTAACGGCAATGCCCACACTCATCAATACGCTCAATGAGGACGGCCGAACAAGCTTTTGACGGGCGAGGGCGAGATTCGAGGAAGCTGGCTGCATCGCTTAACTACTTCAAAAGCATAGCTATTGCCGGGGCAGTGCAATCGTAAACAACGCCTGGTATTCGACCATCTTCGTGGAGTAGGTGTTGGTCTTGACCTCCCCGCCGATGGTCAGGAGGCGGGTATCGAGTAAGACAACCCCTGGCTGGAGGCCGACGGGCTGGGACGGTGCCGCGAACGACTGCCAGCTATCGGTCCGTACGTTGTATTTGATTGGCGCCGCTCCCGAGGGACTCCCCCCTACGACATGGATAATCGACAGGACGACGGAAATCCCGAAACGGCTTCGCGGCGTCGGCAGTGGCGCGCGTCGACCCCACGGCTTATCACCCTCAGAGGAGGGTGTATAGACTTCGTTGCTGGTCAAGCCTTTGGCTGTTTCATTCTCACCACCTAAAACGTAGATGCTGTCTTCTACAACCCCGCCGTCCATAAACGCTCGAGGCGTCGGCATAGGTGACTGCTCCCGCCATGCCCCTCGGTCCGGATCGTACTCGAACACCTCACGCCGATAGGACTTACCGTCCCATCCGCCAATGAGGTACAACTTGCCCTCGAGAGCGGCAAGTGTGTAGGCGCTGCGCGGCTGCGGAAGATCCGGGAGCTTGGCCCACGTTTCGGTACGCGGATCGTACTGTTCGAACACCTTCGAAATGTCTCGTGGATCCTTCGAGCGGCGGCCTCCGGGAACATACAGCTTGCCGCCAAGTACAACCGCGTGGACATCCGCGACGGGGGTAGGTTTTCTGCTAAGGTCAGTCCACGTTCCAAAGCGTGGATCATAGCGCTCGACAGAGTTGACGACACTCTCTTGATTTTCGCCTCCGACAACATAGATCAGATCGCCGACATTGGCGATCGCAAATGCCGCCCGGGGTATTCCAACATCAGATAGCTCCTTCCACCGCCCTCGATCGTCTAGCCCGCTCGCATCGCCGCTGCTTAGCGCAGCCCCGGTCGCGCGGGCCAACCATCCTGCTTGCCATGACGCGGCTACGGCAATACCAAGTACGAGAAGACCAGCTAGAAGCGCGAGCCCAAGCCCAAATCCGCGGGACGGACGCGCTCCTCTGATCCGAGCAATCGTAGCTGTTTCTGGTTGAGGTGTGACGGTTTGCGCGGCGGGCATATTCTCTTCGGGGCTGGGGCTGCTTATTTGGACAGTGCCTTGCTGCTCAAGTGCCCCGGAGAAGTTCGAGCTTTGAACCTCGTCAATTGAAGGAATGGGTGGTGGTTCCGTGGTCAAGTCGGGTGAGGCGGGATTCGGTTCGTAGGGCTCGATAGCGACAATACCTGCGCGAACGGCATACATCGTAGCCTCAGTGCGTGAGGCCGCGCCGATCTTGGCGAACACATTGCGCAGATGTACCTTGACTGTATTTATGCTTACGCCGAGACGATTGGCGATCTGCTGATTCGACAAGCCGCCCGCCACTAATTGGAGGATCTCGATTTCGCGTTCACTTAATTGTCGTAGGTCAGTACTCATCGCCTCGTTTTACGTTCTGTCTTGAGGGCTCTTGCGCCATGACTTGACTCGATCGATTATGGGCAAATACCTAGGATTCCTCGCGGCCGCGGAACAGTCGCTCAACTGAGCGCAGCGCTTGATTCGCCATTCCTGTTGTGGCGCACCGCGTGGATATAGATGTGACCCTGCCGGCATTGGACATTGCGTAAGTGCTTGTCGAGCACAAAGCACATGGTTGTGAGCAGATGTGCCAACCATGGAAGCCGTTTTGAACAGAGCCAGACCAATACGTATGTATGTCGGAAGACAACTTCAGGCCATTCGATCAATGTACACTCGAAATCGTTCCCAATGAGCCCAAGCAGCGTACTCGGGTGATAGCCTTTTCTGACATGTCCCCAGCTCTGCTCTGCCCGACGAGTTATCTGCGGCGGGAACAACGTAAAGTCGGCAGCCGTCGTACTCAACCAGAGCGTTCCGTTCAGCTTGACTCCGTTCGTCGCCCCATCTACGAGTGCCCGGTCGTCCTCGACGTGCTCAATGACATCACTCAGGATTACATGATTAAAGGCTGCATCTCTGAACGGCATTTGGGTGCCATCTGCACAGACTCGCGCTGCAGCACTCACTCTCTGCAATGCGTTGAGCGATATATCGATCGCAACGCTTAGCTTCGTCGGTATGCGCTCGATAAACCCCCCATCACCGCTGCCGATATCGAGTACCGTCATGGGAAGCCGCGGTGGTCCAAAGAGATGTTGATAGACTAACCAGCGGTAATAACTAGCAAAATGCATGCGGGCTCCACAAGGGCAAGATGCGCCCGGATTGTAGGATAATGGCATATATGCCATCTTAGGTCAAGGCTGTACCACCTCGAAAATGATCACGCCGTCGTGATCGTAGACTGGCTTGAACTGAGGGCGGCCCCAGAACATCTCGCCTTTGAGCGGGCCCCCTTTTGTGCCGATGAAGATATGCGTGATGTGATTGGCTCGGATCAGGTCGTCCAGCTCCGGACCTGCCGTTGGCTGCAGTCCGGCGACGGCCGCACTTAGCCGAGAGACGTTGGTAACATAGGACGCCGACCCGTAGCCGTAGATCGCCGGCGGTGTGCTCGTCCAGCGTCCGGCCAGCGGCGTAAGCCACCAGCCGGCATCGGTGCCCCGGTAGACCTGCGACAGCCAGGGCGTGGCGTTGATCAGGAAGCGGGCATCGCGAGGCGTGTTTTCGGCAGCCCACTGCAGCGCCGGCAGGTCCGCTGCAGTGGCAATGTCCGTTACCGGGTTGACGATATCGCGGAACTGCCACGCTCCAAAGCTCGCCAGCAGGACAAATGCCGTGACCGCGAGGCCACGTAGCGGTGTCCGCAGTGTTCGCGGCGAACGGCGATCGAGCGCTATCAGGAGCCATGCGATGGCGTAGCCCGCGAGCAGGCTGACCGGCAGAAAGAGCGTGATGATCACGGAGTGATTGTTGATCAGCCAGAGCGGCCGGAGGCCGATGACGTTCGGATTGGCCAGCAGCAAGAGGATGCCGACCCAGCCGGCGACAACCAGCACGTGCCAACGCCGAGTGACCAGGGCAAGCAGCGTGCCCACTCCGGCGGTAGCATAGAGCTCACGGCTGTTGGTCGTCCACAGCAAGGCAGGGTCGATCTCATTGTACGATTCGGTCCCGAGCAGGCTTGCCGGCTTCTGAGCCGCGGGCAGGAGAACCTGCCGTGCCAGGACCGCCGCCCAGGGGAGCACCAGCAGAAAGGCGAGGGCTCCCACGCCCGCGAGCCGTACCACCGCGTTCGGCAGTCGGCGAGGGTACCGCAGTGCACAGAAGATCATATACGCGAGCATGAATGCTGCGTAAAAGACCAGGACGCGGTAGTGGACAAGGGTCAGACCGGCCAGAGCGACCGCATTACACGCTAGTAAGCGTATTGAGCGTCTTGGTGCCTCCACGAGAATACACGAGAGAATGATGACCGCCGGTAATAGAAGCAGCCCGCTCAGCTGCGTGTAGCGTCCCCAGGTCACATAGTAGGCCGGCATCATCGATAAGAGACCCGTCGCAGCCGCACTCAATAGACCTGCCAGGGGCGAGCGCACCAGGTACGTGCCGAGGGCGTACACCGTCAGAACGTGCAGTGCGTTGAGAACCTGGCCGCTCAGCAGCATCAACGTTCCGAGCGGTAATCCGCTTATGCCCATCCAGGTCGCGGCAACCGCATGGTAGCCCCAATGGTAGGCGAGGTGTTTGATTTCGACGTAGGGTAGGAGTGACTGAGGGTATTGGCCGGTCTCGCCGATCACCCGGATCAGGAGCGCATGATGAACCGAGTCGACCCATAGCGGAAGCACGACGGAGCGAATCTCGTAGAGCCGGAGAGCGAGTGTGAGCGCGCCGGCAAAGAGCAGCCCATAGCCCAGCCAGGCCGGCACCTTTAGCCGCGGCGAATGGCGCCAGGCGGTGAAGGCGGCCAGTAGGGCTACGCCGGCAAGCATGAGACGAAGGACGATCGCCGAAAGGACAAGTCCGAGGGTCGTAGACCAGAGAAAGACGAGCG
This sequence comes from Chloroflexales bacterium, assembly GCA_038254585.1. GTDB lineage: Bacteria > Chloroflexota > Chloroflexia > Chloroflexales > Kallotenuaceae > JBBSGA01. The sequence goes on from JBBSGA010000006.1 coordinate 26,326, forward strand.
GGATCAGGCTGAGGCTGAGGCCGAGCCAAAGAGCGGGGCGGACCAGGTGCGGAAGATGCACTCCTCGTCCCGCATGTTCCCACATCAGATAGCCTGGAGCAAGCAGAAGCATTCCTGTAACAAGCACGCGCGCCAGCGGGATAACGAGAGCTGCCACGATCGCAATTATCGTGAGGCCGGCCAGAGCCAGTTTAGGCGATCGCACTACAGATATATTGAGCACTATTGGAGTATACCAAGGTCCCGGAGCGGTCGGCGCCGGGGACCGGCCCAAACCAGTAAGCTCGAATACCAGGCCGAGGGGTACAATTTGGCATTAGGACGCAGGACCTGCACGTGGTAGACAAAAGGTCGCGCCTCCTTTATAATAGGATCCTTCGGCAGGCGCGACCTGCCGACTTGTGCGCCATTCTCGCCGTGTGGTGCAGAGTCGAACTGGAAGCGCGGGTTCCGGCTCGTTTGCTTTACCTCACTGAGGAACATCAGCAGATGACTGAAAAGCTGGTCTATCTCACTCGCGATGGCCGTGACAAGCTCCAAGCTGAGCTCGACACTTTGATCCAGGTTACCCGTCTGGAAATCGCGTCGCGCATCGCCCAGGCAAAGGATCTCGGCGACCTATCGGAGAACGCGGAATACGAGGCCGCGAAGCATGAGCAGGCGTTCGTCGAAGGGCGGATCCGTGAGCTTCAGCACCAATTGAGCAATGCTCAGCTGATCGACGAGGGCGCCAACGGCGATAAGATAGTGCGTATCGGGTCGTCCGTGACAGTGCTCGAGGAGAAAGACGGCGAGGAAATGACCTACACTATCGTCGGCTCGGCGGAGTCCAAGCCGCGCGAAGGTAAAATCTCGAACGAATCTCCTGTAGGCGCCGCGCTTCTGGGCAAGAAAAAGGGCCAGAAAGTCAACGTGCCCAGTCCGGACGGGTCCTATAAGCTGACTATTCGCAAGATTTGTTGAGCATAGCGTAATCGTCGGCAAGGATCCGAGCTGAGCTGGGAGACACGCTTCCAGTTCGTTCGCTTTCCTTAGCTCAGGAATTGTGACACATATGAGTGACAAGCCGGTCTATGTAACCAGCGAGGCCTACGAGAAGCTCAAAGAGGAGCTGGACACGCTGCAAAACGTAACACGCGTGGAGATCACGGCACGGATCGCGCAGGCCAAGGAGCAGGGCGATCTTTCCGAGAATGCCGAGTATCATGCCGCTCGAAACGAGCAGTCGTTCGTCGTAGGCCGCATTCGCGAGCTCGAACATCTGCTGGCTAATGTACAGCTGATCCCGCCGACAGGCACGAATGCTAGCGATATCGTGCGCATCGGCTCGACAGTTACATTACGCGAGGAAGACGACGAGGAAGTGACCTACACTATCGTCGGCTCCGTCGAGGCGAATCCCCGCGAAGGCAAGATTTCCAACGAGTCGCCCATCGGCTCAGCCTTACTGGGCAAAAAGGTGCGGGATAAAGTGACAGTGCAGACCCCGTCCGGCTCGTATACATCAAAGATCGTCAAGATTGCTTGACGACACCATGATTGGCGAATGGGACGGGCGGACTACCTGCCGGTCCCTTTTTTGTGCTTAAGAGCTGTCCGCCGTCCGCGCGATGGTCGATAGCCTGGTAGGAGCTCGTCGTGGAGTTAAACGAACTACAACAGGCGCGTCTTGCAAAGCTCGATCGGCTGCGGGCCGAAGGTATCGAGCCCTTTCCGGCGCGAGTTGAGCGCGACCATAGTGCACAGGCAGTTCTCGACAACTTCGCCACGCTCGAGGCGAGCCAGGCACCTCTGGCGCTGGGTGGGCGGATCATGCTCCGGCGCATCTTTGGCGGCTCGTCATTCGCCCATATCGTCGACGAGAGTGGTGGGATCCAGATCTTCTTATCCAAGCGGGATCTGGGCAATGCAGCGTATCGCCGCTTCGTCGAGACGACCGACCTCGGCGATATCGTCGGCGTGCGGGGCTATGCTTTCCGTACAAAGACCGGCGAGCCGACGATCTTTGTTCAGGACTGGACGATGCTTGCCAAGGCGCTCAGCCCTCTGCCTAATAAAGGGGAAGGCAGCCTGAGCGACGTCGAAGCACGACTGCGGCAGCGCTACGTCGACCTGGTGGTCAACGAGGAGGTCCGGGAGACCTTCCGCGTCCGTGCCCGCCTCATCAGCGCCCTGCGACGCTTTCTCGACGAGGCCGGATTTCTGGAGGTTGAGACTCCTGTGCTGCAGCCAATCTATGGCGGCGCCGCGGCGCGGCCCTTCAAGACCTATCATAACCAGCTTCACCAGGAGCTCTACCTACGCATCGCAACCGAGCTTTACCTCAAGCGCTTGATTGTCGGCGGCTTCGAACGAGTCTATGAGATCGCGAAGGACTTCCGGAACGAGGGCGTAGACCGCTTTCACAATACGGAGTTCACGATGCTCGAATGCTACCAGGCTTTCGCGGACTACCGCGATATGATGCGCCTGACAGAGGATCTGGTAGCCTTCGCAGCGCGCGAGGTGCTGGGGTCGACGGCGCTCACCTTCGGCGACCTTACGCTCGACGTGGCTCCGCCTTGGCCGCGCATCACGATGCGCGACGCGATCCTTCAGCACACCGGCATCGACATCGCGCAGACGACGTCGCTGCATGGCCTGGCCGGAGAGATCGAGGGCCGCGGCCTGCAGGTCGATCACAAGCCGACATGGGCTAAGCTCGTCGACGAGCTTTTCTCCGAGTACGTCCAGCCGCATCTCCAGCAGCCGCATTTCGTGATCGACTATCCGCGGGCGCTGTCGCCGCTGGCCAAGCGTAAGCCAGAGACCTCGGACTTCGTCGAGCGCTTCGAAGCGTTCATGGCCGGCTCCGAGCTAGCCAACGCTTTTTCGGAGCTGAACGATCCACTCGACCAAGAGCAGCGCTTTCTCGATCAGGGACGCGCCTATGCTGCCGGCGATGACGAAGCGATGCAGATGGATATGGATTACCTCCAGGCGCTGATGGTTGGTATGCCGCCGACGGGAGGAATGGGCATGGGGATCGATCGCCTGGCGATGCTCTTCACGGGCCAGACGACGATCCGGGAAGTCATCCTGTTCCCGCACCTCCGTAAGTCCGTGGAGGGCGGACATGATGCCGTGGCGCAGGAGTTGCAGCCGGATCAACAACAGCAGGTCCCAGAGTGCACATCGAGAGGTTAATAGCTGGAGGAATTTATAGATGCCGAAGTCGCTTGTCATCGAACGGGAGAATCTGCCGCCTGTAGTGCAGGGATGGCTCGATGCGATCGGGCTGGCCGAAGCCGATCTCGTGGAGCTTGTCTTCACCGAACGCGAGGTGCTGCTGCGCCGGCCGAGCGATCCGGGTCTCCGAGCCTGGGCGCGCGGAGTTACCGATCAGTATGACGCGACGTTCAAGGATCTGCTGCATCTCTAGTTTGGCTTCGATCCTGGAAGAGGCGATGACGAACTGCTGATGAACTACCTCACACGCGACGATCTGCTGGATCTCCATATGTTCGCACTGGAGCGCTATGGAGGTCGTCTGGGCATCCGCAGCCAGGATCGCTTGCTCGCGGCCGTGAACGCGCCCCAGCAGGTGATGTTTGGGGCGGAGCTCTATCCCGATATCGCCAGCAAAGCGGCGGCCCTGGGATTCATGATATTGAAGAACCGGCCCTTCAACGGCGGGAACGAGGCGACTGTGCTGCTGGGAATGCTGCGCATGCTGGCGATCAACGGCTGCCGCATCGACGGGGATTTTCCGGCCCGACTCGCCGCCGTGCTCCGATCCGTCCTGCACTCGGAGCTCGACCGAGACGAGCTTACGGCCTGGCTGCGCGATGAGCTCGGGAGCTTCCCGGCGGTAGTAGGCTAATCGCTAGGTCGCCCGGCGGAGCGCGAACTCGGCGAGGTCGACTAGCCCTGCTCGCGCGCTGCCTGCTTCGAAGCGCTGGAGGCGCCGGGTCGCAGAATTGACCAGACGCTGCGCCTCCGCGAGCGCAAGCTCAGCCCCATGAACCCGGCGTACTTCCGCTACCGCTGCGGCGACCAGTGTGTCGCTTGGCCGATCGGTATGCACGACCTCGTGCAGAATGGCACTGCCGCCGGCCTGCACACCGAGAATCAATGGCAGGGTTATCGTCCCTTCGTACAGGTCGTGTCCCGCCGGCTTGCCGAGTGTTCCCGCGTCGGCCGTAAAGTCGAGCACGTCGTCGACGATTTGGAACGCGAGGCCAACCTCATAGCCGAAACGTCCGAGAGCCTCGACGTCGTCAACATCACCCCCGCCGCAGATAATGCCGGCGCGCGCCGCCGCCTCGAAGAGAGCAGCAGTTTTACCGCCGATCTTGGTATAGTACTGATCGAGCGCCTGCTCGCTCGGCTGTACGTCCGTAACAGGCGAGAGCTCGGCTTCACAGATGCGCTGGACGCCTTCCGCGAAGATGCGGATTACACGCGGGTCAGGCGCGAGAGCCATCTCTCCTGCCGCCAGCGCAAAGAGATAGTCGCCGACCATCAGAGCGACATTCCCATTCCATTTCGTATGGATCGTCGTGCGTCCCCGGCGCTGATCGGCATCGTCGATGAGATCGTCGTGGACCAGGCTCGCGGCATGGATCAGCTCAACCGAGGTCGCCGCGTGCAGAACGCCCTGGAAAGAATAGTCGCGACCAACGCGTGCACAAAGGAGCGCCAGGGCAGCTCGGATTCGCTTGCCGCCACCGGATAGAAGGTAGCGTCCGGCGACCTTGATCAAGGCCGAGCGTGATTCTAGCTTGCGGAGGATCTCGTCGTCGATTGCTTGCAGTTCGGGGAGCAGATCGACGGCGCCCACCAGCTGGTTCATACCTCTACCTCGATGCCTGGCACAGGCCGGATGCGGGAAGCCCGGAGCGATCTTCGGTCTTTGTGAAAAGTCCCACTTATAGAGTACCGGAATGGGGTGGTTAAGTCAACTGAGCGCTATGGTAAGGCATCCGGGCGTAGGTTGCGCCCGTACTGAAGCCTCATCTATAATGCTGCACATGCCCGATCAGCGCTTGCCCACGGACGAGGAGGTAGCCGCGGCGCTCGCCGCGGTTCAGTGCTATCTCGAAGACCTTGGTGTGGCGTCTCAGGATGAGCATGTCGGCTGGCACGCATCCTCTCGGCTCGCGATGCAGCATCCGTCTCCGCTCCGCCGCTCCCTGACTCCGTCCTGGGGTACGATCGAGCGACTCCGGCGGCAATCCACGTGCGGCTTTTCAGGTGTCACAGGGCTGTGATTGCAGGTAGCGGCGGCACTACCGGGAGTGGGCGTTGGTCTCGACGGTTTTAGTTGCTAATCGCGGTGAGATCGCGCTCCGGATTATGCGGGCTTGCCACGAGCTCGATCTGCGGACCATTGCGGTCTATTCCGAGGCCGATCGGGATGCCCTGCACGTCCAGTATGCAGACGAGGCCTTCCCGATCGGGCCGTCCTCGCCGGCCGAAAGCTATCTCAATCTCGCCGCAATTCTGGATGCCGCGCGGCGCGCACGGGCCGGCGCAATTCACCCCGGTTACGGCTTTCTGGCCGAGAATCCACTCTTTGCTCGGCGCTGCATCGAGGCCGGACTCGTCTTCGTCGGGCCATCCCCGGAAGCAATGGAACGGATGGGTGGCAAGGTGCAGGCTCGGCGCGAGGCCGCGGCAGCCGGGGTGCCGCTGGTGCCGGGAACAACCGAGCCTGTCTCAACGCCCGACGAGGTACGGACTCTTGCCGAGCGCTACGGTTATCCGATCGCGATTAAAGCTGCTGCCGGTGGTGGCGGCCGTGGCCTGAAGGTCGCTGCGAGCCCGAATGAAGTCGATGCCGCTTTTACCGCCGCGCGCCGCGAGGCGGTAGCCTATTTCAAGAGCGACATCCTCTACGTCGAAAAATACCTTACCAATCCGCGGCATATCGAAGTTCAGATTCTGGCGGATACACACGGCAATGTGCTCCACCTTGGCGAGCGTGACTGCTCGGTGCAACGCCGCCACCAGAAACTGATCGAAGAGGCGCCGTCTCCGGCGCTTGACGCCGGGCAGCGGGCGGTGATGGGTGCTGCAGCTGTGCGTTTGGTGCGCCATGTCGGCTATACGGGTGCCGGCACGCTCGAGTTTCTCTGGGAAGGCGGCAACTTCTTCTTTCTCGAGATGAACACCCGTATTCAGGTCGAGCACACGGTGACGGAGGCGGTTACCGGCATCGACCTCGTGAAATGGCAGATCGCGATTGCGCTGGGCTCGCGACTACCGTGGCGCCAGGAGCAGATCGAGCTGCGCGGCCATGCGATCGAGTGTCGGATCAACGCCGAAGATCCGTCCGATCAGTTTCGACCCTCCGTTGGTACACTCACGACCTACCGCGAGCCGCGTGGGCTTGGCGTTCGCGTCGACAGCGGGTATGCCGAGGGCACGTCGATTCCACCCTACTACGACTCGCTGGTCGCCAAGGTCATAGCCTGGGGCCAGGACCGCGACGAAGCGCTGGCTCGCATGCGCCGTGCGCTGCAGGACTTCCACATCACGGGTGTCCGTACCACCATACCGTTTGACCGTTGGGCGATCGCTCAACCCGCCTTCGCACAGGGCGCTGCTACGGTACGGTTTGTCGAGGAGTACTTCGATCCGGCGGTATTGCCTGCCGGACAAGCCATAGGGCCGGAAGTCGCTGCGTCTGAGCCGGTGGAGATGAACGGGGCGCGAGCATTTGAGGTCGAGGTCGACGGTCGCCGCTTCCGAGTGCGCGTGGCAGAAGCGGATGCCGCGGAGCGCAACGGTGCGTCGTCGCGGAGACCGGGTGGGCCGGCCCGCGCGCGCAAGCAGCGGAAGCACGGCGACGAGGCTCTAAGCCTCGATGCGGTCAGAAGCCCAATCGGCGGGACGGTAGCCGCGGTGAAAGTCAGCCCCGGCGACGAAGTCGCGGTGGGACAGGTGCTCGTGGTCGTCGAAGCGATGAAGATGGAGAACGAGATCGTCGCGTCGCGGGCCGGAGTCATTCAGGACGTGGCCGTCTCGGCAGGCGTCGCCGTGCAATCCGGCGACGTCGTGGCAACCTTCGCTCCTTAGAACGCTTGTCTGCTCGCGCATCATCCTCGATGGCCTGCCCGGTTGAGCCGGCCGCGATATGCTGGATTGTTGACAGGCATGCTATGCTTGAGGTGGGTCACCCTCCGGCACTGCCGAATACGTCCGGAACACTTCAGCCCGCAACCCATGTGCCATCCTGATCGTTGTATCCACAAATCTTTAGGAGGCCGGACATGAACAACGTCGGTTCGCTGTCGGAAATGGTCAACAGCAGCGTCGTCGTGCTGACGAAGCCGAGTGTCTCCACCTTTGAAATGTATGAGCGGCGGGGAAACCTTCAGAATTCGCTGATCTACGTCGGCGCTGCCGCGGTGATTGCGGGCGTGCTGGGCCTCGTGCGTGGCGGTATCCTTGGCTTGCTGGCCGGCGTCGTCAGTGCTCTGGTCGGCTTTCTTGTCTTCACCTTTGCAGTCTTCTACATCGGCCGATCGCAGGGGGGAACAGGAAGCCTGGATGAAGTAGCGTATACGTTCTCGCTCTTTTGGGCTCCGCTCACCGTACTTTCAGCAGTTCTTGGCCTGATTGGAAGGGTAATTCCTTTGCTCGGCTGCCTGATTGGGGCTCCACTCGCAATCGTGATTCTGATTGCCGAGGTCTATCTAGGGTATCTCGCTGTCCAGTCGAGCATGAACATGACCGATCGGACCAAGGCTATCATTACGCTGGTGGGCGCCGCAGTAGCTACGTTCATTGTCTCGATTATCATTGGGGGTATCTTTGGTGCAGGAGCGTTCTTAGCAGCAGGCCGTTCCTAATCTCTATCTCTGCCAGGGCCTAGCTCGGAAGCCTACAGGACGCGTGGAAGTTGCACCGATAGGTAGGGACCACTCCCACGCGTCAGTTTTATATATGCTAGTATATTCCGGTCTTGCTATGCTTCGCTCACGATCCGCCACGCTACAATTGCATTTCAGAAGGAGAAGTAGATGGGACGCGTAGGCTTGACGATGGCGGCGCTCGCGCTCGTGACTGTCGCGTTGGCAAATCTCATACCTCTCGTGGGAGCGGTGCTTGTCGCCCCGCTTACGGCGGCCATTGTCGGAGCGGGTGCGGGGTGGTGGGCGTCGAAGGTGCTGGGCTATGGCACGGCGGGCCGTGGGGCGGGCGCAGGCGCAATTGCTGGCTTGGGCGCTCTGATCGGGTCGGTCGTCGGCCTGGCGCTCCTTGCCGGAATCGTGGGCCACAGTGCGCAGTTCCAGCAGCAGTTCAACCAGGCGCTCGAGGGTGCGCGGCAGCAGAATCCCGGAGCGAACGTGCCCAATCTCAATGCTGGGGCTCTCGCCACTGCAGGCGGCGCCCTCGGCGGCTTTTGCTTCGGCCTCTTCGATCTCTTCCTGTCCGTGATCGGCGGGCTGATCGCAGGTATCGTCTACGGTCGGAACCGTGGCCCGGCGGCACCTCAGCCCATGGTGGGATACCCGGCGGCCGGGACTGGCCTACCACAGATGACGAATACGTCCGAACGGGACGAGGAGCACGGCGCCCGGATCTATCCCGAAAAGTAGATCTGCCTCAGCCGGCCCAGATTCGATCTGCGCTATAATGATGGCGTCGTGGACAGACGTTCACGATGCCATTTCTTGCACTTCGTACGGCCGCTCGATGGCCCTGATGGAAGAGAGTAATGCCGCATTGCCCCCAGAACGGAGTGTGGGACGCCTACCGCGCCGAATTCCCGACCTTCGAGCGCACAACCTATCTCAATACATGCTCACTCGGTGCTCTATCACGCCGATCGCGCGCGGCTCTCGATCTGCTGATCGAGATCGGGCTGGAGCAGATTCGCGCGCGCGAGATTGAGCTGGTGGCAGATCTCGTGAGTCGTTCGTCCGCCGCGGGCCTGGCCCTGAAGCTGCCGCGTTCACTGCATGAGCACGCCGGCATCGTCCTGTTTCCGGCTGCCGGCCCTGCCGCCGTCGTGCGCGCGCTCAAGGCCGAGCGAATCGTCGTCGACTTCCGCCCCGGCCACGTACGGGTATCGCCTTCTTTCTATAATACGTTCGACGAGAACGCGATGGGTATCGACCGGCTTGGGCCGCTACTCCGGCATCCGGCTACTGACGTCTGCTTACTGGCGGAGGAGGCGAAGTTGTGAATCGGACCCTGACCGATCGCTACCGCGGTGGCGTTGGCATGCTGGGATGGCTGCTGCACCGCCTGTCGGGGCTGGCGCTCACCGGTTACTTGCTGGTACACCTCTATGACTTGCGCGCGGCGCAGCACGGGGCGAAGGCCTTCGATGCGGCGCTCGCGGTCTTCCAATCGCCGTTCTGGAAGGTGATGGATCTCCTGCTGCTGCTAGCGGTGCTGTTTCATGGGCTCAACGGGATCCGGCTGCTCCTCTTCGATGCCGGTATGGGCATCCGCCATCAGCGCCAGCTCTTCTGGCTGGCATTCGGTCTGACGCTGGCGATTTTTATTTTCTCGGCAGTTATAGTCTTTACGCACCTGCCAACCGCGGCGGCAACTGCGCCGTAGTTCAGGAGAACGGCATCCCTATGCAGCGTGTCATTGAAACCGTTACTGCGCAGCCTCAGCAGGTGCGGGTAACGCCGAGCCGTGGAACTATCCCATGGCTCTTCCAGCGCGTGACAGCCTACGGGCTGATTGTCTTTCTGGCAGTCCATATGTGGTTCAATCATTTTGCCGATCTCAGCACGGGTAATCGCCTCACGTTCGAGATCGTCAACCGCCGGTTCGAGCTCCTCCCGGCGCTCTATGCGATCAACGACATCGGCCTGCTGACCTTTACGCTCTTTCACGGACTGAATGGCGTCCGCAATGTCGTCTATGACCTTTCCACCAACCTCGTGCTGCGGCGTGCCGTCACACTAGTCCTGCTTGTGATAGCGGCCGTGGCGCTCGTCGACGGGTCGCTCACCCTGCTGGCGTTGATGCAGATGCCGACTACGGCCGCGCGGTGATCCAGATGTGGCCTTCCAAGCACGACGTGGCAAACGAGCTCAGCTCGTGCAGCTATTGCCTGCACGGCGCCGACAGAAGGACGAATGAGTGATAGCGCATGACGTGATTATTGTCGGCAGTGGCCTGGCGGGTATGCGCTGCGCTGTCGAGCTGCGGCGCAAGGCGCCGCAGGCCGACATCGCCATCGTGACGAAGGTCTATCCGACGCGCTCGCACTCTGGTGCAGCGCAGGGCGGTATCGCGGCCGCTCTCGGCAATGTGCGCTACGACGAGAATATGATTCCGATCGCGGCTCCCGAGAACGAGCCGGGAGACGATTGGACCGCGCACATGTATGACACGGTCAAGGGCGCCGACTTCATCGGCGACCAGGACGCGATCGAAATCCTGTGCCGTGAGGCGGTGCCGACGATCTACGAGCTCGAGCACATGGGCGTGCCTTTCTCGCGCCTGCCCGACGGCCGTATTGCACAGCGTCCCTTCGGCGGCCATTCCAACCCGCGCGCCTGCTACGCCGCCGATCGAACCGGCCATGCGCTGCTCCATACGCTCTATGGCGAGCTGGTGCGCTACAACGTCAAGGTCTACCCAGAGTGGTATATGCTGGGCGTCGTGATCGACGACAACGTCTGCCGCGGCATTACGGTGATGGACATTCGTACCGGCATGATCGACGTGATCAGCGCGAAAGCGACGATGTTCGGTACCGGCGGCTACGGCCGCGCCTTCAAGATTACCTCGAACGCCTTTTCTTCGACGGGCGATGGGATCACCGCGGCCTACCGCGCCGGTGTTCCGCTCGAAGATATGGAGTTCGTCCAGTTCCATCCTACCGGGCTCTATTCGCATGGCATCCTGCTCTCGGAGGGCGCGCGGGGCGAAGGCGGCTATCTCCTGAACGGCCAGAATGAGCGTTTCATGGCCCGCTACGCGCCCGGACGCATGGAGCTGGCACCGCGCGACGTCGTCAGCCGCTCGATCTACTCAGAGATCGAGGCCGGCCGTGGAGCGGGGCCGAATGGTGATTATGTGCTGCTCGACCTGCGCCACCTCGGCAAGCGGAAGCTTGACGAGCGGTTGCCGCAGGTCACCGAGCTTGCGCGCGACTACCTCGGCGTCGATCCTGTTACCGAGCCGGTGCCGATCCAACCCACGGCCCACTACTCCATGGGCGGGATTCCAACCGACAAAGATGGCCGCGTGCTCGTCGGCGAGAGTCAGGTGGTACATGGCTTTTATGCAGCCGGCGAGTGCTCGTGTGTCTCGGTCCACGGCGCCAACCGGCTCGGCACCAACTCGCTGCTCGAAGCGACCGCCTACGGGCGCCGGGCAGGCCAGACGATCGCGGACTTCATCAACGACGACCGCCCCGATTTTGCCCCAATGCCCGACTATGCTCTCCAAGAGGCCGAGGACGAAGTCGCGGATCTCATGAGCCGCGGTGGCCGCGAGGTGGCCGCGGATATCCGCAAAGAGCTGCAGGCGACCATGTTCGCGAACTGCGGTGTTTTCCGGACGCCGGACAAGCTCGAGCAGCAGCTTGGAATCATTCAAGATCTGCGTGAGCGCTTCGGCCGGATTGCGATGGACGATAAGAGCCGGCGCTACAACACCGAGCTGATCGAAACGCTCGAGCTGGGCCATCTGCTGGAGTTCTCAGAGTGTATCGTCGCAGGCGCCCTGGCGCGCGAGGAGAGTCGTGGGGCGCATGCGCGGCGCGACTTTCCGAGACGGGACGACGCCAACTGGATGAAGCATACGCTGGCCTACCGCGGTCCGGAGGGACGGCCTCGCCTGGACTATAAGCCGGTGCGCTATGGCCCCGAAGGCCCGCGCTACAAGCCGGAAGAGCGTAAATATTGAGCCTCGCCAGGCTCTACATATAGCAGCAGGAGTCTTTGATGCAGGTACGCTTTCGCATCCATCGCTACGAGCCCGAAATTGACGTGACGCCGCGGTACCAGGTCTACACCGTCGACGTCGAGGGCGATATGACGGTGCTGGATTGCCTGAACCATATCAAGTGGTACCAGGACGGCACCGTGACCTTCCGGCGCTCGTGCCGCTCCGCGATCTGCGGCTCATGTGGCATGTTGATCAACGGCCGGAACCGGCTCGCCTGCAATACACGCGTCGTCGACCTCGAGTCGCCCGAGGTGTCGGTGAGCCCGCTCCCGGGCTTTCCGATCCTGCGCGACCTTGTCGTTGACTGGGATCCTTTTTTTGCCAAGGACGCGGCGATGAAGCCGTACTTGATCAACGAGATGCCGGCGCCGGTTAAGGAGCGCCGCCAGAGTCCCGCGGACTACGAAAAGATCGACAATGCGACGCTGTGTATTATGTGCGGCTGCTGCTCGTCGGCCTGTCCCGTCGTCTGGAACAATGGCCAGTATTACGGTCCCGCGGCCCTCACGCGTGCCTTCCGCTTCATCTTCGACTCACGCGATACCGCCGGAGCGGAGCGCCTGGCGATCGCCGGCTCGGAGGAAGGCGCCTGGCGCTGCCATACGATCTTCAACTGCACGACCGACTGCCCGAAAGGTGTCCTGAACACGCAGAATATCCAGGCCCTCAAGCGCAAGGTGATGCTCCAGAACCTGGGCTTCGGCGGCACGCGCATGATGTTCGATCTGAATCCGCCGAAGCCGGTGCCGCGATCCGACGCGACGGCGAGCGCGCGTAGTGCCGACAATGCCGGCTATCGCACGCGCTGAAAAGATCGAGCGTGCCGGAGCACGTGCGGCGTCCGTGGCCCCTGTGGTGATGGCCGTGCTTTGACGGCGGCACGCGGGCGCGCGGGCACGTTGCACGAGGGTGTGCCAAATGGTATACTCTTGCATGCCCTGGGGACGTGGCGGAATTGGCAGACGCGCAACACTTAGGATGTTGTGTCGAGAGGCGTGAGAGTTCGAGTCTCTCCGTCCCCACCATAAAGGCGCTCGTAGCGATTGCTGCGAGCGCGTTGTTTTGCCGCCTGGGGGAGGCATGGGTGGTAACCGGCCAGCCCCGGTTAGACGCTTTGCTTTCTGCTATAATGCCCGCAGCGTATGGCGACCGATCGCCACTATTGGCGTGGGGAGAGAATTTGGTGAAAGTCACTACGGAGCGGTTACCGAAGAGTGTAGTCGCGCTTGACATCGAATTAGAGCAGCAGCAGGTCGAAAAGGGCCTCGATCGCGCCGCGCGCAAGCTCTCGCAGAAGTACTCGATCCCCGGCTTTCGTCCCGGCAAGGCGCCGCGCTTCATCGTCGAAAACTACCTCGGTCGCGCCCGGATCATGGAAGAGGCGAGCGACGACCTGATCAATAAGGCGTTCCAGGACGCGCTGAAACAAGAGCAGATCAGCCCGGTGGGCAAGGCGAGCCTCGAGAACGTCGAAGAGAAGCCCTTCCGCTTCCGTGTCACAGTTCCGGTTGAGCCCGCAGTCGAGCTCACGGATTACCGTTCTTACCAGCTGCCCTACGAGCCAGAGCCCGTCAGCGACGAAACGGTGCAGAAGCTGCTCGACGCGCAGCGCGAGCAACATTCTGTGCTCCGTGAGCTGGAGGAGCCGCGCCCGGCGCAGGAAGGCGACATGCTGACCGTCACCATGACAAGCGACCTTGACGAGGATGAAGAGGTCGACGACGAGGTCGACGAGGAGCAGGCGAGCGACGAGGACGCGGGCGAGCTCGAAGGGCGCCAACTTGCTCTCGTCGAGGGCCGCGTTCGTCCTGAAATCTACCAGACGCTGATCGGCGCCCAGCCGGGGGAGACGCGTACAGTTACGGTGCACCATGGCGAGGACGACGAGGATGAAACGCTGCGTGGCCGCGACGTAACCTATACGATCGAGGTGATGAATGTTCAGGAGCGTCTGCTTCCCGATTGGGACGAGCTCCCGACGCTCACCGACTTCGACGGGGACTTCGAGGCACTGCGGGCAAATGCGCGCGCGCGTCTCGCGCATGCGGCGGAGGAGCGGGCGCGCAAGAGTCTGCTCGACGCGTTCGTGGAGCGCGCGGTAGCCGAGACCCCGCTTGAGATTCCGGAGGCGATGATCGAGGAGCGTGCAGGCAAGCTCTTCCATGAACAGGTCGCGCAGTTCTCGCGCTATGGGTTGACGGAGGACCAATATCTTTCGGCGACCGGCAGATCACACGAAGAAGCCGTGGCGGAGTTCCACGCCGCCGCCGAACAGGACGTGCGACGGTCGCTGGTCCTGCGCGAGCTCATCCGGCGCGAGGACCTGAATCTGAGCCCGGAAGATGTCTCGGCTGAGCTCGATCGCTTCCTGGAAGATTATGGCCCGGAGCGCCGCCAAGAGGTTCTGCCATTGCTGCAAAGCCCGAACATGACGACGATGATCGCCTCCTCAGCCCTTGATCGGAAGCTGCGCGATCGGCTCGTCGGCATTGCTACAGGCCAGGCGCAGGGTGCTGGCCAGGAGTCCGGGGCGACGGCCAATGTCGAAGCGGGTGCATCCGGCGTGTCCGGATCTGAGGCCACCCTCGAGACGGCCCCAATCGCGGAGATGGCCGGCCCGAGCGAACAGCCCGAGGCGGTAGGGTCGAGCGAAGCGGATAAGGTTGAGAGCGCCTCATAATACCGGGAGACGTCGCCGCTTTCGTGTCTCCGTTCCTTGCTCGCTGCCGTGAAGATGAGCGAGCAAGGAACGCGTAGGCGCAGTCTAAGAAGGGAAGATGTCATGATGGACTGGAAGAATCCACAGGCAGTAGTGCCGTACGTCGTAGAAAATACGAGCCGGGGCGAACGGGTCTACGATATCTATTCGCGGTTGCTCAAAGAGCGCATCGTGCTTCTGGGCACACCGATCGAGGATCAGATTGCGAACGTGCTGGTCGCGCAGCTGCTCTTCCTCGAGCACGAGGATCCTGAGCGTGATATCTGGCTCTACATTAACAGTCCTGGTGGCTCGATCACGGCCGGCCTGGCGATCTACGACACGATGCAGATGATCCGCTGCGATGTCGCGACTGTCTGCGTGGGTGAGGCTGCGTCGATGGGGACGATTTTGCTGGCAGGTGGCGCAAAAGGCAAGCGTTACTCACTCCCCCACTCGACAATTCATATGCATCCGGCCTTGATGGGTGGATTGGGAGGCTCGGCTCCCGATGTCGAAATTCGGGCGAAAGAACTGCTGCGCATGAATCAGGTAATTCGTGAACTGCTGGCAGCAGACACAAAACAGCCACTCGAGCGTGTGGCACGCGACTTCGATCGCGACCTATTTATGACTCCACAGCAGGCCCAGGAATATGGTCTCATCGATGAGGTGCTGACTCCCGATGTTGGCTCGCCGTCAACGACCGAGCAATAGTATATTACGTCCATTGATCGACGCCTACGAGGATGACTCGTTCCTTGGAGGCGTCGATTCTTGTCGACTTGCAGTGCATTTCAGCTAATTGACAGGCCAAAGTTCTGAGCTTTCGTGTATAATCTCCAGCTAACATCCAATGCGCCGATAACCTTGGACGAAGGCCCTGTTTGCCCGACGTCCACTGGAGGAGTAGATGTCCCGATCACGTAGCGGCCAGGCGGCATTCATCTGCTCGTTTTGTACGCGCGGCCAGGAGGAAGTTCAGCGTCTGATCGCTGGCCCTGGCGGCGTCTTTATTTGTGATGAATGCGTTACACTCTGTACCCAGATTATTGCCGAGGAGCGCGCGACTAAGGCCGCTCCGGCTCCCATTACGCTCGGGCGCGTTCCGGCTCCCATGCGCATCCGTGAGCAGCTCGACCAGTACGTGATCGGGCAGGACCGCGCCAAGAAGGTCCTGGCGGTCGCCGTCTATAACCACTATAAGCGGATCCAGGCCGGTCTCGAGGTCGACGGCGTCGAGCTGCATAAGTCAAATATCTTGCT
>JBBSGA010000007.1:0-40958 GCA_038254585.1 Chloroflexales bacterium
CCCCGAACCTGACGGGCGGGCCCTTCGCCGAGGGCGACGACAAAGACCGCGGCTGGCCCGACTACCTCGCGTCGACCGTCAACGACACCCAGAACCACAACGAGGTGCTCGGCGGCAAGCTCGTCGTCTGGGCGCCGGACGCAAACCAGCGCTTTCCGACCGGCTTCGGGCCGGACGGCCGGCTCTTCACCGCCGACGACCCCGAAGGGCCGATCCCGGCGGGCTACTCCGTGGTCGATCTGGACAAGAAGCCTTTTGCCGCCGGCCAAGAGAGCGCGCCGCGATTGACGCTCTACGAGCCGCGCGACGCGGCGATCAAGGATTATTCGCAGCTATCGTACTCGGCCGCGTTCAAAGCGATGTTCGACAAAGTGCGACAGCAGTACGCGTTCAACGGCGTGCCGGGCAAGGCTCCCGACTGGGCGGCCCTCTTAGCACAGCTCACACCGCGCGTCGCGGACGCCGAGCAGAAGCACGACGCGAAGGCCTTCTTCCTGGCGCTGCGGGACTTCACGCTCGCCTTCAAGGACGGCCACGTCGGACTGAGCGGCCAGAAGTTCGAGAGCCAGGTCTTCGGCGATCTGGCGGGCTCTGGCTACGGCTTTGCGATCCGTGAGACCGACGACGGCCACTTCATCGTCAGCTACGTCACAAAAGACGGGCCGGCCGACAAAGCCGGGATCGTCGTCGGAGCAGAGGTGACCGCCTTCGACGGCAAACCGATCGCCGATGCGGTGAAGGTGGTCCGGACGCTTCCGCAGCCGTTCTCCACCGATTTCGCGATACGCTATCAGCAGCAGCGCTACTTGCTGCGCGCGCCGGTCGGAGCCAGTGCCGGCGTTACCTTTGTGAATCCGGACAAGCCCGCGGCGACGGCTACCCTCACGTCCGTCAAAGAGACCGAAAGCTTCCGCTCGACATCGATCTACCGCGGCTTCGATCCGAACGCGCTGCCGGTCGAGTTCCGAATGCTCGAATCTGGTGCGGGCTACGTCAAAATCAACTCGAACGACGACGATCTCAACCTAATCTACCGGCTCTTCGAGCGCGCCCTCAAGACCTTCAAGGCGAACGAGGCACAGGGGTTGATCGTCGACCTGCGCCAAAATCCCGGCGGCTCGCCGTTGGGCCTCTCCGGATACCTAACCGGCAAGACGATCACGCTGGGACAGCTGCAGTATTACAGCGAGAAGACGGGCAAGTTCGAGAACAACGATCTGCCGGAGCTCTACGAGCCCAACGAGCACCGGTACAGCTTCCCGAAGATGGCGGTGATGGTCAACCAGGCCTGCGCCAGCGCCTGCGAGCTGGAGGCATATGGCTTCAGCAAGGTTCCCGGCATGATCGTGGTCGGCCAATATCCAACCGCCGGAGTCGAGGCGGAGGTTGGACGTGGTCAGTTCAAGCTGCCTGAAGACATCTCGCTGCAGGTCCCGACCGGGCGCTTCGTGCTGCCCGACGGCAGCATCTTCCTGGAAGGCAAAGGAGTAGTGCCGACGCTGCACGTCCCGCTTAACCGGGAGACGCTGCTGAGCAGCGACGACGCGGTGCTGAAAGCGGCCGAGCAGGCGGTTGCGCCGTGATCCGGCCCGGCTATTTCGCCCACTTCACGCATAAGGACGGAAGCTGGTACCGGCTCCGGATCACGCAGTCGCACCCGAAAACCGAGCGCGGGCATCCATGACATCTGCACGCGTCGTACGACAAGACCGGTACGATCGCCCGATCGCCGGCACGCTGTGGCCGCGCAGCCCTACGGTATGGTCAAGTCGATCTGCGCTATGATAGCGGGTCGGCCCGGATTTCTCGTGTGCCGAGGAGTAAAGATGCAGATGAGCCAGTTAAGAGTTGGGATTGTCGGAGCCGGAAGCATCGCGCGGGCGCGCCATATCCCTTTGTTTCAGGCCCATCCGAAGGCGGCGGTCGTCGCGATTTCGGATGTCTCGCAGGCCGCGCTCGACCTTACCACCGCGGAGTTCAACATCCCGTTCGGGTATACCGACTACAACGAGATGTTCGAGAAGGAAAACTTGGATGCCATCAGCATCTGCACGCCGAACAAGTTTCACGCACCGGTCGCGATCGCGGCCCTGCAGAAGGGGCTGCACGTGTTGTGTGAGAAGCCGATGGCACTGAATGCGGCCGAGGGCCGCGAGATGACCCGCGTGGCGCGCGAGACCGGCAAGACTCTGGCGATCGCCTACCGCTACCGCTGGCAGGCCGGAGCGCAGGCTGCCAAGCGCGTGATCGACGCGGGCGAGCTCGGCGAGATCTACATGATCCGGATCGCGGCGCTTCGCCGCCGCGGCATTCCTTCCTGGGGCGTCTTCACCAACCGCGAGATGCAGGGCGGCGGCGCGCTGGTCGACTTCGGCGTCCACCTGCTCGACCTCGCGCTGTGGCTGGCCGGCAGTCCCCGGCCGGTCGAAGTCTCGGGGACCACCTCGCAGCGCCTCGGGAGCAAGCCGGGTGTCAACAGCTTTGGCCCCTGGGATCATGAGCACTTCGAGGTGGAAGACCAGGCCGCCGCGTTCGTGCGCCTCGAAGGCGGCAAGGCGCTCCAGCTCGAGGTTTCCTGGGCGCTCAACATTCCAGAGTCGCGCGAGGCGATCTCACTCTCAGGCACCGAAGGCGGCCTCGACGTCTATCCGCTCAAGGTTAACAAGGCCGCGCATGGCATGCTGGTAAACTGGGAGCCGAACTGGATCCCGAACGAGCAGAGCAACCAATGGGAGCTGCAGACCGACGACTTCGTCGAGGCCGTCCTCCAGGGCCGTGAGCCGTTGGTCAAGCCTGAAGAGGCGCTCGCCGTGAGCGAAATCGTCGACGCGATCTACCAAAGCTCGGCCGCGGAGGCGGCGGTGCGCATCGGCTAGCGCGCAGCGGACGCACGCTTCGGTCGTACAGCGGAGCGCGGGGACGGCTTGGGGCCTTCGCCGCGCCGCCTCGCGACCTCTCAGCCACAGGCCAATGCCGGCGGCAGGCCACTCATTCGCGCACCCCGGCGGCGATAAAGAACTCGGCGCGCAGGGCAGGATCATTTTCGTAGTGGCCGCGCCAGTTGGTCGTGCGCGTCTTGGGCGAGCTCTCGCGCACGCCGCGCATCTGTGTACAAAGATGGTGCGCCTCGAGATAGACCGCCACGCCGTGGGGCTGCAGCATAGCCTGCAGCGCGTCCGCGATCTGGTAGCCGACGCGCTCCTGCACCGTGAAGCGCTGCGCAAAGAGGCGCACCAGGCGCGTCAGCTTCGAGATGCCGATGATGTGCTCGTGGGCAATATAGCCGACGTAGGCGTGTCCGTAGAACGGTAGCGCATGGTGCTCACAGAGCGCGAAGAACGGGATCGGGCCCTCGACGATCTGGCTCAACCGGCAGTCGGGCCCTCCGCGGCACTCCGTGTCGAAGACCCTCAGCACTTTGGGATCGCCGTCGTAGCCCACCGTGCTGTCGAAGAGCGCGCGAATGAAGCGGCGCGGCGTATCCGCGGTACTGGGCATGCTCAAATCCATCCCGAAGGCGCTGAAGATCTCGGCCATGTAGCCCTCGAACTTCCGCACCTGCTCATCTTGTACGTGGCGCTCACGCAGCTCCAGGGTGCCGCGGAGATCGCCGTCGTCGGCGCCGAGGTCCAGGCTCATGACGTACTCCCCCCAATCCAATTGCCAGTATTCGTCCGGTATTGTAACCATAGATAGGCCGGCTGCGCGCACGATCGGCGCTAGAATGTGACATGCAGCCCTTCCAGTCACCGCCGGCGGCGATCCACCGGCTCGTCGGGCAGGTGTTTCCGGACGAGGTCGAGGGTATCGAGCGGGTGCGGGAAGGCGTCTCGACCGAGGTCTATCGCATTCGACGCCGGGACGCCGTCTTCTACCTGCGCATCCTCCCCGAGCAGGACGCCAGCTTCGCCCCGGAAGCGGTCGTCCACGGCATGCTTAGGGGCCGCTGTCTTCACGTGCCCGAGATCGTCTGCTTCGAGCACTGCCATCCTGAGCTCGGCCGCTCCGCCATGATCACGACTGAGATCGCAGGCGAGGCCGTGGGGTACGGCACACCGCCGCCCGGTATGCGGGCGGTGCTGATCGATGCCGGTCGAGAGCTGGCGGCAATCAACGGCGTGGGCGTCGAGGGATTCGGATGGATTCGGCGCGACGGCGACGAGCCTGATACGCTGCGGGCCGAATACGCCACCTACTCAGACTGGCTCCACCGGGAGCTCGACGCGGCCGTCGCGACGCTGGCTCGCAGCCGGATCCTCCATCGGCGCGATGTGGAGGCGATTCACGAGGTCATGGAGGAGGCGACGTCGCTGTTCGACGGGAAGCCCGCATACCTCGCCCACGGCGACTTCGACGTCACGCATATCTATCACCAGCACGGCGTCTATAGTGGGATCATCGATTTTGGAGAGATCAGAGGAACCAATCGGCTCTACGATCTGGGCCACTTCTCGATCGAAAACGGCGACTCGCTCGCCGATCTGCTCGCCGGATACGCGGACATGGCGCCGCTGCCCCCGGACGCTCTCCGCCGTATCCGCATTTCCGGTCTGCTGATCGCCACGCGGCGCTTGAGCCGGGGCATCGTGAAACGCCCGACCGCGATCCACTTCCCGGATCGAGATGCGATCGAGCGCTTGCTGCGCGAGCTGCAGACGTGAGGCGCGGCTAGACTGAGACCAGCGACGGGTAGGGATCGGCGGCGAGCTCCGCGCGCGGATCGGGGTCCGGCACAGCCTCGGTCAGCCACGACTCGAGCAGATAGTCATAGGCGCTCATCGCCGCGCGCGTGCCGTCGCCGACTGCAATCAGGACCTGCTCGCCGAAGGCGTCTGTGACGTCGCCGGCAGCGAAGAGGCCCGGAACGTCCGTGGCGTGGCGCCGGTCGACGACGATGAAACCTTCCGGTGTCGTCGCGGCCAGACCTCGGACCATGTCGCTGTTGGGAACGAGGCCGAGGTCGACGAAGATGCATTGGGCCGCGATCTCCCGCTGCCCATCACGGCTGTCGAGGACGAGGCCCTGGACACGGTTGGCGCCGATCACCTCCTTGACCTCGAAGTCTGGGAGTAGCTCGACGTTCGGCCGGGCGACCAGCGCGGGCGCGAGGCAATGGTCCGGGAGGCCACCCGGTATGATCAGAAAGAGGTGCTCCGCCGTCCGGGCCAGTTCCGCCGCGCCCCGCAGCGCGCGTCTCGTAGTGCCGATCACCGCGACGCGCTTGCCCGCGACCAGATGCGCATAGGTCGTCATCGAGTAGCCGATGCCTTGCCCGACCGGGCACTGCGACCCGGGCACGTCGAGCCGGATCGGTTTGGCGCCTGTCGCGACCAGCACTGCCGCGGCATGCAGGGTCCCGTGCCCGCGCGTGTCGACACTGAAGAGCGAATCGTGCCGGGAGATCTGCAGCGCCCGACCGTGGATCACATGTCCCGCTTGCATCGTCGTCCGGCCGATCAAGAGCCGGACGACCTCATTGCCGGGCAGATAGTCGGCTTCGAGGTCGACGATCTCCTGGTGAAGGGCATCGCCAAAGAGCCGGCGTCCTCGATCGAACCTTTGCGCTTCTTCGTCCGCACCGGACAGGCGCTGGCGCCAGCCGATCTTGCCGCCCAGCTCCTCGTAGAGCAAGAGCACATTGATGCGTTTCGCCAGTCCATAGAACGCGGCCGATAGGGCCGCCGGCCCTCCCCCGACGATTATCAAGTCATAGATCGTGTGCATGCCGGTTCTCCAACGCCGCTCGACGCGAAAACTATCTTTCCGGTCATCCGTCCATCGGAGTATAAAATCGGGGCGGCGCCGGGGGAATGAACGTCCCGCTACGATTCGTGTTAACTTCGCCACCCGTCAGAGAGGCCGCCCGTCCTACCCGTGGGCCTGGGCGATAGCCGACCGGGCGGTTGCGCCGGCAGAGCGCTACGTGTATCGTGAGGGCGGCGAGAGGATCTGATGAACAGGAGCGATACGCCAGCGGAGGGCGGCACGGGCGCTACAGCGGGCGATGGGCCGCCGGCGGAGATCCGGCGCGTCTCGGGCGAGCAGAAATTTGAAGGCTTGCTCGAGTCCGCGCCGGATGCGATCGTGATCGTGGATGCGCGGGGAACGATCGCGATCGTGAACAGCCAGGCCGAGCGGCTCTTCGGCTACGCGCGCCGCGAGCTGGAGGGGCAGCCGGTGGAGCTCCTGCTGCCGGAGGGACTGCGCGAGCTCCACCGGCGCCACCGCGGCGGGTACCTCGCCGCGCCGCACACCCGCCCGATGGGCCTCGGGCTCGACCTCGTGGCCCGGCGCAAGGATGGAAGCGAGTTCCCAACTGAGATCAGCCTCAGCCCGCTCCAAACCGAGGATGAGCTCCTCGTCACGGCGGTAATCCGCGACATCACGGATCGCAAGCGTGCGGCCGACGAGCTCGAGCGGCAGGTAGAGGGTCGCACGGCGCACCTTAATGCGCTGCGCCAGTTCAGCGAGGAGCTCCTGCGGGCGCACGGCGTCGACGTCGTGCTGCAGCGCGCCGTCGAGCACGCGATGGCGCTCGATCCCGGCACGCAGCGTGGGGCGATTTATCTGTACGATCCCGAGGGCCGGCGGCTGGCGCTGCGGGCCAGCGCCGGCTTCGATCGGATCCCGCCGCTGAGCATCGCCGCGGACCAGGGCATCCCGGGCATGGCGTTCACGACGCACCAGTCGCAGATTACCAACTCCGCGGTCGAGCTCGAGACGCTGCTCGAGATCGGCAAGCAGCGCGAGCGAGTGCCGGCGTTCTACGTGCTCGACCTGCCTGAGCCACCGGGCGGCGTCGTCGCAATGCCACTGCTGGCCTACGACCAGGCTATCGGCGTACTACTGCTGCTCCGCGAGGTGGACGCGGGACCGTTTGCGGAGGAGACGCGCGCGACGCTCGAGGGGCTGGCCAACCTCACCGCCGCGGTGATCGTTGAGGAGCGCAGCCATTCACAGGCGCTGACCCTCTCGCAGGAGGTGGCCGACCTCGAAGCACGTCAGCGCAGCATGGCCGAGCGCCTGGACGCTGCCGAGTCCGCGATGCTGCAGGCGGCGCGCCTCACAGCCGTCGGCCAGCTTGCCGCCTCCGTCGCGCACGAGATCAACAACCCGCTCTACGCGGCGCGCAACTGCCTTTATCTGCTGGAGGACGATCTGCCCGAGGAGCTGCGCAATTCGCCCTACCTCCAGATGGCGCGCGAGCAGCTCGAGCGTATCGCCGGGATCATCGAGCGCATGCGTGACTTTTACCGGCCGCCGCGCGGCGAGATGGCGCCCTACGACCTGAACCATCTGCTCGAAGAGACGCTGGCCCTCGCGGGGCTGAACCTGCGCCACGGCGCGATCCATATGATCTTCACGCCCGCGCGCAACCTCCCGCCGGTGCTCTGCACCGGCGATCAGCTGCGCCAGGTCTTCTTGAACCTTGTGCTCAACGCCACGGACGCGATGCCGGACGGCGGCACACTCACGGTTCGCACCGAGGAGCGGCCGGCGGTCGCCGTCGTGGAAATCCAGGATACGGGGATCGGCATTCCCGCCGCGATCCGCGAGCGCCTCTTCGAGCCGTTCTTCACCAATAAGGCCAACGGCACCGGGCTGGGCTTGTCGATCAGCGCGCACATTGTCACCCAGCACGGTGGGCGGATCGAGGTCGAGAGCGTCGAGGGGCAAGGAAGCACCTTCCGGGTCATCGTACCGTACCAGCATCGCACGTGAGGTCGACTCTGGTCGATCTCGCGCCGAAAGGATCCTCATCGTATGGCACACATGCCGGCCCAGATTCTGGTGGTCGACGACGAGACGCCGATTCGCGTGACCATGAGCGAGATGCTGCGGCGGCGCGGCTATGAGGTCGTCGCGACGGCCAGCGGCGAGGAGGCGCTCGGCCTGCTCCACCAGCGTCCCTTCGACCTGCTGCTGCTCGATCTGCGCATGCCCGGCATCAGCGGGATCGAGGTTGCGCAGCGGGCGACCGAGCTGCATCCCGAAGCGGCAATCATCATCTTGACCGGGCACGGCTCGCTCGACAGCGCCGTCGAGGGCATTCACCTGGGCATCTTCGACTATATGCTCAAGACCTCCAGCCCGCGTGAGGTGCTGGCGCGGGTCACGGCCGCGCTCGAGAAGCAGCAGCACGAGCGCCGGCACAAGGAGCTCATGCAGGCACTCCAGACGGTGGCAGGCGAGCTCGCCGGGGGCCAGCAGCCAGAGCAAGCCAGGCCGGGACCGGCGGAAACCTGGCTGACGATCGGCGACCTGGAGATCTCGACCTGGCGGCAGATGGTCCGGCGTGGAGGCCAGGTGGTCAGCCTGACGCCGACCGAGTTCCGAGTGCTGCTCTGTCTGGCCCAGCAGGCCGGCCAGGTGATGAGCTTCCAGCAGATCGTCCAGTGTGCGCTCGGCTACGAGGCCGGCGGCGTAGCGGCGGCGGAGCTGATCAAGCCGCATATCTACCACCTGCGGCAGAAGATCGAGCCGGATCCCGCGCGCGTCCGCTACATCCTGACGGTCCGCGGCACCGGCTATCTGCTCGAGGCGCCCGGCGCCGCCGAAGGGCGCAGCTAGTACGTTGTTCAGAGGGGTTGTAGAGACGTTATGTATAACGTCTCTACGCGAACACGAACCTATCACATGACGCTGGACAGACCGCTACCCCTTGGGTCTGATCTGCTGGAAGCGATCGCGTAGGATCGCCGCCGAGCGGCGGAAGGCTTCCTGCTCGTCCGGGCTCAGCGGGAGCTCGAGCACGCCCTCGACCCCCTGTGCGCCTACGACCGAGGGCAGGCTGGTGCAGATATCGTCGACACCGTATTGGCCGGTCATCAAGCTGGAGACGGTCAGGACGGTGTGCTGGTCGCGCAGGATCGCCTCGACGATCGAGAGCAGACCGAGGCCGATGGCGTAGTAGGTGGCGCCTTTGCGGTCGATGATCATATAGGCGGCATCGCGCGTCTGCTCGAAGATCGACCGCATCGCCGCCTCGTCGAAGCCTTTACCGCCGGCCATCCGAAAGTCGCGCAGCCGGACGCCGCCGATGTTGGTCAGGCTCCAGAGCGGCACTTCGCTGTCGCCGTGCTCGCCGACGATATAGGCATGAACGCTGCGCGGATCGACGCCGTAGTGCTGGCCGAGCAGGTAGCGAAAGCGCGCGGTATCCAGGATCGTGCCCGAGCCGAAGATCCGGCCGGCAGGTAGTCCACTTAGCTGCAAGCTGAGCTGCGTCATCAGGTCGACGGGGTTCGAGGCGAGCAAGATGATGCCGTTCGGATTGTGACGCACGATCTGCGGGATGATCTCGCCCAGGATCGCCGCGTTGCGCTCGAGCAGCTGCAGGCGGGTTTCACCCTGCTTCTGCGCCGCGCCCGCCGTGACGACGGTGACGGCCGCCCCGGCCAGGTCCGGGTAGTCGCCGGCCCAGATGCGCATCGGCCGCACGAAGGGCAAGCCGTGGTTGAGGTCCATCGCCTCCGCCTCGGACCGACCTCGATTGGCGTCGATCAGCACCATTTCGTTGGCGTAGCCGCGCTGCATCAGCGCGTATGCAAACGAGGCGCCGACCATCCCGGCACCCACGACGCCGACCTTCGCGCGGCCCTCAGCGGTTCCTGCCATAGCTCAGCCGGCCGGCAGCCAGGGCGATTGCCGCGGCTGCTGGCTCCTCCTTTCACTTCAACACGTTTGGTCCGGCAGTTACCTCTCGACGATCAGCGCCGTCACCATACCAAACATACCATGCTCCGACTCGGCGTGCGCGAGAATGTGGCAATGGAAAGCCCACACGCCCAGCTCGGTGCAGTCGACGCGCTCTGCGTGGGCGGAGCGCCGCACGCGCTGAGGATGCCGGCGGCGGCGGGAATAGCTGCGCCGATACCCAGCGTCTTCAGCACAGAGCGGCGGCTATAGGGCTTCTCTAATACATTTTTGATCTGGTTTGCAGCGTCGTGCGGGCTCATGGCGTTCGGGCGCCTCGATATCTGCGTGTCGCGTTTCGACTACGTGGAAAAGTCTAGCAACTCAGCCGGAGCCCCAGGTGAAGATTCGTTCGCCTTTGGTGGTGAGGCGACAACTTTTCGCCCGTATTCCGGCGGCGCGTTCGTCGTCTGGCCCAGGCGCGACGCGCTTCCGCGGTGCATCCGCCAAAAGGCGGTGTGGCACCATGCAACGCACCGGCATCGTCTCGTAGCCCAGGATCTCGAGCGCCGCATCATCGCCTACAATACCTGGCGCTTCGTGGCTACGCTGCTGATCTTTCTCCTGTCGATCGGCATCGCCTTCTGGAACCCCCTCGCGGCGATGTACTCCTGGGCGCTCCTCGCAGTCGTGAGGCCGGTGCTCCTGCGCATCTTTCACCGGCGCCGGACCCGGCCGGGGCACCCGGACGCCGCTCACGGCAGACCGGCCTGAGGCCGCCGGCAGGGGAGCGGCAACCTGGAGACGGCCTCAGGCCTCCATCTGCAGCGCCTGCTGGACCACGCCGCCGCTTGCATCCAGCCGGCCCGTCGCCTCTGCCGGCGAGAGGCCGGCCAGCGACGACACGATCGCGACCTTGACCTCGCCGCCACAGGCCTCCAGCAGCGCCCGCGCATCGGCTTCGTCGAGGCCGCACGCCTGCTCCACGATGCGCTGCGCCCGGCGGCGCAGCTTGCTGTTCGACGCGCGCACGTCGACCATCAAGTTGCCGAAGGTCTTGCCCAGCCGGATCATCACGCCCGTCGAGATCATATTCAGGACCAGCTTCTGCGCCGTGCCGGCCTTGAGGCGGGTCGAGCCGGTGATCACCTCCGGCCCTACCAGCGGCGCGATCGCGATGTCGGCAAGCTCCTCGAGCTGCGAGGGGTGGTTACAGGCGAGGCTGAGCACGAGCGCGCCGCAGCGGCGCGCCTCGGCCATCGCGCCGAGCACATAGGGCGTGCCCCCGCTGGCGGCGATGCCAAGGATGCTGTCACGCTTCGACAGGCTCAGCGCGGCGACGTCGCGCGCTCCGGCCGCCACGTCGTCTTCCGCGCCCTCGACGGCGCCTGTAATTGCGCCCGGACCTCCCGCCAGCAGCGCGACGACCAGCTCCGGCGGCGTGTTAAAGGTCGGCGGGCACTCCGCCGCGTCGAGCACGCCCAGCCGGCCGGAGGTTCCGGCGCCGGCGTAGATCAGCCGGCCGCCGTCGCGCACGCGCTCGGCGATGCGGTCGACCGCCGCGGCGATGCGGGGAAGCTCGGCCGCGACCGCCTCGGGTACGCGCCGGTCCTCGGCGTTGATCACGCGCAGCATCTCCTGGGTCGGCAGCGAATCGATCTCCATCGTCGCGGGATTGCGCGACTCCGTCAGCGATAGAGGGACAGGCGCCGGCGGCGTGCGCTGGCCGGTACGGAAGCCACTCGCGGGGGTAATGCTGCCGAGGATCACGGGATGCACCGCCCCGGTCGCCGCGGGGAGGTTGCCCGGCCGGCCGTGCCACGTCTCGTAGGCCAGGATCGCGAAGGCGACGGCCTCCTTCGCGTCGACCGGCAGGCCGAACAGATCCGAAGTGCTGACGCGAGCGGGCGCCATGGTCCGGCGCAGCGCCGCCATCAGCATCGGGTTGCGCGCACCCCCGCCGCTGACGATCACCTCCTCGGGGGCACGCGGCAGAAAATCGCGGTAGGCGGCGGCAATCGAGCGCGCCGTCAGCTCCGTCAGCGTCGCGACGACATCTCGGCCGCTCAGTCCCCGGCGCAGCGCCTCCTCCCAGATGCGTCCCCCGAGCTCCGCGCCGAAGCGCTCCCGTCCCGTCGTCTTGGGCGGTCGCTCGGCGAAGTAGGGGTCCACGAGCAGCTGCGTGAGCAATGCTTCGCTCATCCGGCCCTCCGCGGCAAGCTTGCCATCCCGGTCGAACTGGAGTGTGCCGCCGGTCGCTCGCCGCACCGCGTCGTCGATCAGCATGTTTCCGGGACCCGTATCGAACGCAAAGGCGCCGGGCGTCCCGGCCGGCGGGAGATAGGTCACGTTGGCGATGCCGCCGATATTCTGTGCCGCGCGCACATGCGTGGAATGCGCAAGCAGAAGCGCATCGACGTAGGCCACGAGGGGCGCGCCCTGGCCGCCGGCTGCCACGTCGCGCGTCCGGAAATTGGCGACGACCGGAAGCCCGGTTGTCTCGGCGATGGCAGCCGGCTCGCCAATTTGCAGCGTCGAGGCGCCTCCGCCGGTCGGGATGTGCCAGATCGTCTGTCCATGGCTGCCGACCAGATCCACCTGCGCAGGGCGCAGGCCGGCGGCCGCGATCGCCGCCAGGGCCGCCGCGCCAAAGGCGCGGCCGAGCGCGAAGTTCAGCTCGCAAATCTGCGCGACGTCGCCGGTCGCCGGATCGCAGCACCGCAAAATCGCCGCGCGCGTCTGCTCCGCGTGCGGCAGCGTGAGGTGAGCGAGAAGCTCCCACGCCAGCGCGGGCGGCTCATTTTCGATCCGCACCACGGCCGCGTCGATCCCATCGGCCGACGTTCCCGACATCAATCCTACGACGATCATGTGTGCAGGTGCCTCAGTTCGACAGGAGAGCGGCGTCGACCGCCTCGACGATGGCGCGATGCACGGCAATGCGCAGCGGGCCGATCCGGCGGTTCTCACGCCCGTAATAAACCTCGTCGGTCAGGAGCGCGACCACCAGGCTCCGATCCGGGTCGATCCAGAGAGACGTGCCCGTGAAGCCGGTGTGCCCGAAGGCGCGCGGGCCGAAGGGATTGCCGCTGGCCTCGGGGTCGGGCGACCAAAGCGCGAAACCCAGCCCACGCCGGACCGGCCCGGCGGCGACCTGCTCACGCACCATCTCGGCCACGGTCGCGCTCCCGAGCAGCGGCCGGCCGCCGTCGAGGAATGCCTGGCCAAAGCGTGCGATATCGGCGGCGGTCGAAAAGAGACCGGCATGTCCGGAGACACCGCCGAGACTCGCGGCGTTCTCGTCGTGCACCTCGCCGGCGATGCGCCGCCTGCGCCAGGCGCAGAGCTCCGTCGGCGCGATATCCGCCGCATCGGCCTCCCCGATCGGAAGATAGCCGGTGTGATCGAGCCCCAGCGGCGACGTCACCCGCCGGCGCACGGCCTCGTCAAGCGGTTGCCCGGCGAGGCGCTCGATCGCCAGTCCAAGCCAGATCAGGCCGATGTCGCTGTAGATCGTCTGCGTGCCCGTCGGATAAGCGGGCGCCGTCGTAAGCGCCATCGCCAGTGCCGCCTCGCGGCTGCCCTGCCGGAAGAGCGGCCGCCACGCGGGCAAGCCCGCGCTGTGTGTAAGCAGCTGGCGGAAGGTGATCTCTTCCATCTCCACCGGCGGCGCATCGACTGCCACGCTGACCATCTCGCCAGGCGCGAGCGGATCCTCGTAGGGTGCCACGGCGCGAGAACCCCGCACCTCGGCCAGCACCGTCGACACCGGCTGATCGAGCGCCACGTGGCCCTCCTCGACCAGCGTCATGAAGGCGGCGACTGTGAAAAGCTTGCTGACCGAGGCGAGATCGAAGCGCGTCTCGCGGCCGGCCGGCCGGCCGCGTGTCTCGGGATCGAGCCAGCCGTAGGCGCCCGCGAGCAGCTCGGAGCCCTCGCAGCGTACGACGAGCTGCGCCGCGGGGCAGGTGCCGGGGACCGCGGCGCCCAGCAGCGCCTCTGCTGCCGAGAAATCAGCCATCGATCACCTGTCCTTCCACTACGCCGGTAAGCTCTTCTAGGCGACCGTCCTGCATCGCCAGGGAGCGGTGCGCAAAGTCGCGGACGCTGAGGTCGTGGGTCGCGGCCACGACCGCGAGCCGTGACGACCGCACGATCTCGGCCAGCAGCTGCCAGACGCTGGCGGCAGTGGCTGTATCCAGGCTGCCCGTCGGCTCGTCGGCCAGGATCAGCCGCGGCTCCCCTGCGAGGGCACGTGCGATCGCCACACGCTGCTGCTCGCCGCCCGAGAGCTCATACACACGATGGCCGGCTCGCTCGTCCATGCCGACGCGCTCGAGCGTCTCCATGGCGCGCTGCTGGCGGCGGCGCCACCGCCAGCCCATCAGGTGGAGCGGCAGGTCCACGTTTTCGAGCGCCGAGAGCGTTGGTATCAGACCATACGACTGGAAGATGAAGCCGAGCGAAGCCCGCCGCAGCTTGGTCATCTGCCGGTCGCTCAGCGTCCGCAGGTCGGCGCCGTCGATCCGCACGGTGCCGCGCGTTGGACGATCCAGCCCTCCGAGAAGATTGAGCAGCGTCGTCTTGCCCGAGCCGGAGCGCCCTGTCAGCGCGACGAACTCCCCGGCGTCGACCTGCAGGCTCACCCCGCCGACCGCCACGACCTCGCCTTCACCGGAAGGATAGACGCGCCACAGGTCGAGCGCCTCGAGCACGGGGCTGTTCGTCATGCCACACCTCCGCCGCCGCCGCGGATCAGCACGCCGTCGGCGACGCGCTCGACCGTCACGCGGCCGCGCAGGCCAAGCTCCTCGACGATCTCGGCGGGCAGCTGCAGCCGGCCCGCGGCGTCGAGCACCGTATATTCCGCGTGGGTCGTCTCCACGACCGGGCCGGAAGCCGGCTGGCGGACCGTCTCGGTGCTGGTCCTCCCGTCGCGGATGCCGACGACGCGCCCAACGTACTGCTTGATCGTCGGGTCGTGGCTCACGATCACGACCGTCTTGCCCAGCTCGGCCGACAGGCGCCCGAAGAGGTCAAAGATATGTTGCGCGGTGCGTACGTCCAGCTCCCCGGTCGGCTCATCCGCCAGGATCAGCGGCGGATCGTTCGCGAGCGCAATCGCAAGCGCCAGCCGCTGCTGCTCGCCGCCCGAGAGGGAAGTGAGGCGATGCGAAGCGCGGTGGGCCAGGCCGACGAGGTCCAGGAGCTCACGCGCGCGGGCCTGCCTGAAGCGACGTCCTGCGCCCGCGACGAGCATCGGCAGCTCGACGTTCTTGAGCGCGCTGAGATACGGCAGGAGATTACGGCCGGTCTGCTGCCAGACAAAGCCGGTCAAAAAGCGCGTATAGCGCACCAGGCCGGGATCGTCCAGCGCAAGCAGATCCTGTCCTCCGACCGAGACTTTGCCCGCGGACGGGCGATCCAGGCCGCCCAGGATCTGCAGCAGGGTCGACTTGCCACTGCCGCTCTTGCCGACGATCGCGAGGAGCTCGCCCTGCTCCACACGCAGGTCCAGCCCCTGCAGCGCCACGACCTCGAGCTCGGCCAGCTTGTAGATCTTGACGAGGTTATTGCAGAGGATAAACGGAGGCGCTTCACTCATCCCAATTCCTGTCCAAGCTTGATCGCCTCGTGAATGCGCAGACGCCGGAGCAGCAGCGTCGTGGCGACAAGCGTGAGCGCGAGCATGCCGGCGAGGATCAGCAGAAGCCGACCGATCTCGGTCCAGGCGATGATCACGACGAAGGGCGGCGTGCGCGCCTCGATCGTCGTGCCGAGCTGATAGAAGGGCACGAAGAGACGGGCTGCGCCGATGCCGAGTGCCGCGCCGACGAGGGCGCTGGTGAGCGTCAGGAAGCAGAGCTCGAAAGCCAGCAGCCAGAAGAGCTGGCTGAGCGACAGGCCGGCAGCACGCAGCACCCCGATCTCCACCATGCGCCGGCGGAACGAGAAGAGGCTGTAGAGCAGCAGCGCGAGCATCGTCAGGCCCGTCGCGGCGACAAAGCCGAGCGAAAGCAGCCCGACGAACCCCGTCCGCTCCGGACGGGCCTCCGCCGCCGCGATACGGGTGCCCGCGTCGTCGACCTCTTGGACGTCGAAGCCGGCCTGCTTGATCCCGGCGACGACCTTCGTCGGATCGGCGCCCGGCTCCAGTTTCAAGATGACGTCGTAGCTAGCGGGGTCGTCCGCGAGATAGATGTAGTCATAGTTGCCGACGAAGAAAAACTGGCCTGGCTTGGCATAGACCATCGGGAAGCTGTCGACGGCTGCCCGGATGACGAAATTCAGGCTGGCGGGGGCGCCGCTCTCGGCCGCCTGCAGCGTGACCGTGTCGCCGAGCCGCAGCCGGGAGGCGGCGAGGAACGAGCGGCTGACGATCAGCGCCTGCGGCTCGGCGGCAAGGATATTCATCAGGCTGCCGAGCGACTGGCCGGCCAAGTCGTCACGCCACCAGCCTGCGAGCGCGAAGCCTCCGCGATCGAGGGCGACCAGCGATCCAGCGCCGCCGGCTCCCGCGCCGACCGTCGTGTTCACGTCGCTGATCTGCACGCGGCTCCACGCGCGCACTCCCGGCACGCGCCCATGCTCCCACGGCGGGAGGGCCGTCCAGCGCTGCTCGGAGCGCGAGAGCTCGGCCTGCTCCGACACGCGCAGCGGACCACCCGTGGCATACAGGATCCGGTCGACGTCGTTGCGATCGAGGGTCGTGGCCATCGAGGCGCTGAACGATCCAAGCGCGAGCGTAAGAACGGTGAGAAGAACGATGCTGCGGCCCTGCTCGGGAGAGCGCGCGAGGTGCCTGAGCGCCAGCAGCGTCGTCGCTCCAAAGATGCGCCGGCCCGCTCGCGCCAGGAGCGCCGCCAAGGCCGGGAAGCAACGCACGGCCAGCAGCGCACAGCCGAAGAGCGCGGTCGCGGGCAGCAGCAAGCTCAGCGGATTGCTGAAAGGATCGCTGCCGGGCAGCAGCGTCCCGCCGCCGAGCGCGACGAGCGAGCCCTGCTTGCGAAGGGTATAGTAGCCGTAGGCCGCGGCCAGCAGCACGAGCAGGTCGAGGTAAAGGCGCTGCCAGGCGGGCTTGCGGGCGGCGCGGGCCACCTGCTGCTGGTACGAGATCAATGTCTGGCGCGACGCGACGAGTACGGGCGCGACGCCGAGCAGCAGCGTTGCCATTACAACGCCCAGCGCCAGCCAGGCGGTCGCGGCCGTGACCCGGATCGGCAGGGCGTTCGCGGGGCCGAAACGTAGAAAGGCTTCGCTCCGACCGATCAACTGGGCTGCGCCGAAGGCCGCCAGCGGGCCGAGCAGCAGCGGCAACAGATCGACCAGCGCGCCCTCAAAGAGGTACGCCCCCAGAATCTGCGTCCGGCTTGCTCCGCGGCCCTTCAGCACGGCGATCTCGGCCCGCTGCCGCTCGGCAAAGAGACCGGCCGTCGACAGGATGTAGAGCAGGACGATCATCAGCGTCGGCAGGCTGAAGATGTAGAGCAGGATTCTGAGCGTCGCGGCCTTGACCTGGAAGTCCTCGAGATACTTGTCCGGCGACTCGATCTCGATATGGCCGTTGAGCAAGCGTGCACTTCGCGCCTGAAGCTCGGCGAAGCCGACCCGCACCCGCCCAGCCAGGCTAACCGTGATCGCCTCGCGCGGGAACTGGGCGTACCAGGTCAGGCTATACCAGGCGCTGGGGCCCATCTTGGGCGCGACGTCCTTCACGAATACGGCGCGCGGCACGAGGAAAATGTCCTCGTAGGCGATCGGGCGGAGCGGCCATTCGGCCTCGGGATGCGCCTTGGCGCGCCAGACGCCGGTGATCTCGACGTTAAAGAGTGTGTCAGGCTGATCTTTCCCGCCGCGCAGCACCAGCCGATCGCCGGGACGCAGCCCGAACTTGTTGACAAAGCTCTGGCCGACGATCGCTTCGATCGCGTCGCCATTCGGGCGGGGCGCAGGGCGCCGTCCCTCGACCAGATCGATGCGGTCGAAGAGCGCTTCGTCGAAGCCGAGCGAGCTCCACGTGATCGGATCCACGCCCAGATCCCCGGCCAGGTCGGCCGGCATCAGGCGCAGCTTATCGCTGTAGACGAAGGTCTCCGTCGGCGCGGTCGGCAGTCCCACCACCGCCGGCAGGTCGCCTCGCAGGTAGGTGTCGGCCGCCTCGAATCCGGCGCTGGTGATCGGTCCGTACAGCGAGGTGTAGTGCTTGACCATCAGGCTGTTGCGCGGACGCGGCTCGTCCGGCGGCGTGCGCAGCGTCTCCTGCAGCAGGCGGCTATTGGCGCCGTCGGCATAGAGCGGCACGACGAGAATCAGCG
Source organism: Chloroflexales bacterium (assembly GCA_038254585.1). Classification (GTDB taxonomy): domain Bacteria; phylum Chloroflexota; class Chloroflexia; order Chloroflexales; family Kallotenuaceae; genus JBBSGA01. The sequence continues at coordinate 17,952 of JBBSGA010000007.1, forward strand.
TCAGCGCCAGGAGGTGGCCGGTGGCGACGAAGGTTGTGAGCGACAGGTGATGCACCAGTCGATCGAGCGGCAGAGCGGCGGCCAGCCGCGACGCGGCCAGGCGGCCGCGGAAGGATGGCGCCCGGCGCGCACGCGCAGCGCGGGACTGGAGGGCGCTAATGTTCACTGATATGCTGGCCTTCCTGAAGGCCCGACTTGACCTCCACGACGCCGTCGCTCTCGATCCCGGTCTCGATGAAGACTCGACGCAGCGCGCCCTTATCCACTAGGAGGACGTAGTGGCGCTCGCCGATCGTTTTGACCGCGCCGGAGGGGATCGCAAGCGCCTTCTCGGCGCGGCCGAGGACCGCAGTGACCTTGAGTGTATCGCCCAGCTTCACTTTCGGCGCGCCGGCCGCCGGCTCGACCACCAGGGTAGTCCCCGGGCCCTCGCCCTTGCCGGCGATGGTCCCTTTGAAGCTGATCTTGGTGTCGAAGAAGTCGCGCAGGTCCACCTGCTGTCCCACCGCCACGCGCCCGGCTTTCGGACCGCTGAACTCGGCTATGATGACGAGCTCCTCGGTCCCGACGATCGTCGCAACCGGCGTGTAGGCCTCGACCTGCGCGCCGGCCTTCGCCTTGAGATCGCTTATACGACCGGCATACGGCGCCGCGACGATCAGGCTCTGCTGCTCGGTCTGCAGCCGCTCAAGTGCCAGCTTCGCGCGCTCGAGCTCCTTCGTAGCGATCGCGAGGTCGACGGCCGCCACCTTCTTGTCGCGCGCATCGCGCTCCTTGAGCGTAGCCAAGTCGACGTCGATCTTCGCCAGGCCGATCTGGTATTCGAGATCGGTTTGCTCCAGTCTGGCCAGCACCTGCCCCTTCTGCACCTCGGCACCTGCCGAAACCTCCACCGTGGCGATGCGGCCGTCGCGGCGGAAGAAAAGGTCATCTGTCAGCTTGGGCGCGACGGTGGCGCGTCCGGTGATACTGTCGAGGATGTCGCGCCGCTCGACGGTCTTCAGCTCGGAGGGATCGTAGGGCGGGCGGGTCGGCACCGGGCTCGGCGTCGGCGGCTCGGCCGGCTTCGCCGCGAGCTCCGCGCCGCATCCGGATACCAATACTGCGACAAGTAGGCCGATCACGGCCTGGTAGCGAGCGTGCATGCAATCCTTCCGTAACACGTGAGCGAAGCGTGGTGTGTGTAGATGATCGTCGTATCATGCATCACGCGCCGCGCGATCCTTACGACCGAGCCACGACCGGCACGCCGAGTCCCGCCGCGCCCGGCCTAGAGGTGGTCAGACCCGGAGCGTAGCGCTGGATCAGCTCATAGCCCAGCGCCGCGCGCCGCACGCGCTCGCGGCCGGTGAGCACGGCGACTTGCTCGAGATGCGCGCCGCTCGGATAGATGTTCGGCGCGTTGCGCAGGCCGAACTTGAGATAGACCGGCGCGGCGACACGCACGATTTCGGGGATCTCATAGTGGCGCACAAAGCCGCCAAGGCCGTCGGGACTCTCGATATAGAGATCGATCGGAATATGGAGGACGGCGCGCATAGCCGCGAGCCGGGCGAGTGAGGCATCCGAGGCGACGTTGATCGTATTCAAGCCGTTGTCCTCCAGGAGCTTGATACCGATCGGATTGGCGACGCCGAGGAGTGCCGAGCCTTTGAGGACCAGGTCGCGCGGCAGGATCTCGCGCTGCCGCGCCTGCTCGACGAGCCACAGGAGTCCTTCGTCGGCCACCAGAACGCTCCGGATCCCAAGCTGGACCGCGCGCTCCACGTCGCTAAAGGCGTAGACCAGCTGATCCATGCCCATGTGGCGCCATGCGACCGTCTTTCCGTCCGGCGTCAGCGCCTGCGCCGTGCCCTCCCAGCTCGCGCGGGGGCCGACGAAGAGCGAAACTTCGATACCGTGCCGCGCGCCGAGCTCTGCCATCTCGGCGATCTCGCGATCGCTGAGCAGCATGATCCCGCTACCCTGCGAGACCCGATGGAGCGGCACGCCGAGGGCCTCGGCGCTCTCGATTACCGCGCGCAGCGCGGCCGGCCCTTCGACGCTCGGAATCTCGATCCGATACTGCGCTCCATCGGGAAAGCGCGCCGCCGACGCCGGTCGATCGTAGGCGTCGCCGGTGGGTAAGCCAAGCTCCCGCAGCAGATTTCGTGCCATATCCATAGTATGCTCCTTGGCGCCAAGCAGAGGCTCGACGGCCGGCCGGACACCCTAGATGTTAACATCATTTCGCCGTTTGCTCGCACGCCGGATGTGCCGGTCCACGACCGGGGTTCGGCGCGCGTTTCTTGCTATACGGCGCTGCGACAACCCGGCCAGCCACGCGCCGTGGATCGATCGAGCAGCCCAGAGGAGGCGACGCATGCGAATTATTACGGTCAGGGGGCCGGCCGGAAAAGGGCCGGAGCTGGTGGCGATCGCCCACCGCGCGGGTATCGAGAAAGTGCCCGTCCGGCAGGAGCGCGTCTACCGTGCCGGCCGCTCCGATGAGCTCAACGACGTGGTAGAGGTGGCGACGTCGACACCCGCCGCCAAGGCCTTCGTTGAAGCGGTCATGGTCGCGCCTTTCTTCGACCCTCACGCCTACTCGATCGACATCCGGGGTCTGATGGCCATCGCATCGCACGAAAAGCCTTCGGAGGTCACGTGGCCGATCGTCATTCCGACCGTGGACATCCTCGAAGATCTCTGGCAATTCACGCATATCACCGCCAGCTTCCTGGTCCGCGTCCTGATTGCGTCCGCGCTGCTGGGCTACGGCATGATCCACTCCAATCTGCTGGTGATGATCGCCGGTCTGCTCTTCATGCCGATGCTCCCGCTGCTGCTGGCGATGGCCTTCGGCGCGCGGACGCGTGACTGGAGCATTGCGGGGCACGGCGCTGCCGCGTTTGGAACCGCCATGGCGGTCGCGATCATCGGCGGGGCGGCGGCGGCGCTCGTGACCACGGGCGAGGTCCGTTTCCAGGAGTTCAGCTCTCCGGTGGTGAGCTTCGTGATCTCGCTGGGCGTCGGCATCGCGGCCGGCGTTGCCACGACCGACGACGCCGGCCGCCGGGAGCTGATCGGGCTGGCGGCGACGGCCCAGACCGCGCTGGTGCCCGTCTGGGTCGGCATCGCCCTCGTGCGCGGTTTCGCGTCGACCGTTCAGAAGACCGCGCCGCCCGAGCGACTGCTTGCCTTTGCTCTCAGCGTCGTCGCGATCGTCGTGGCCGCGGCCGTCACCTACGCGCTGCTCGGCATGCACAGTCACGCCGCGCCCTACAGCAGCGCGCGACCGGAGAGCTAAGCCGCGATCAGCAGCGGTCAGCCATTGGACCAGGACGCCGGCGAGGCCCCGGCCCGGTTACATGCTCCTGGTAGTGTCGTAGCGCGTCAGCCAGCGGCTCAACCCGTCGAGCCCAGGCAGCAGCACGCGCTCCGTTATGTTCGCCTGATCGAGCTTATCGCGGACCTCCCATTTGAGCCCGGCCGGGATGATCACGCGCGGACGCCGCCCCGCGAAAGAGACCCGCGTCCTGGACGCCTTCGGACTTCCTAGACTCCCGAGATCAGGTGGAAATGAATCTGGCCAACGTCCTGGTAGGGACCGCCGTTTACCATGATGCGGTAGCCCGCCGCCTCCAGATGCAGCTCTCGCACGAGGTGCTGAGCGACCACTACAACATCCCCGAGGACAGGCGTATCAGCTTCGCTGAGATCCAGCAAGCTACGGATAGCCCGCTTTGGAACTATCAGGATATGCAGTGGGTACGATGGCCGCGGGTGGTAGAAGGCAACAACCGCCTCTGTCTCGTACAGCTTGTTAACGGGTAACAGGGGAGCCATATATGCGAAACTCCACCCAATTATGGCATCCCCACATCTGCTCCTCGCAACCCTGAAGAGTACGTCAGCAATACGTGATCTGATGGCTTTCATTCCGGCTTCCCCGGCCGTGATAGACCCACCGAATAAATCCGATGTCTGGCAGAACGAAACGTGCTCCAGCGCGTTGAGCTAGGTATTCGTCGCGCATTCGATACATCGCGCTAGGAATTCCGGCCCGTTTCAACGGGTTTCATCATACTAGGCAAAGTTTGCACGTGCACACGCGTCCCCGCGAATCCAGGCCTGCCGCCGAGCAAATCAGGGTCGCGGATAATCAATAGTAGCCGAACTTTTCGCCGGTGACTCGCACGGCCATGTCGATGGCGTACTTCACGATCGGCCCGGCCGAGGGATGAGCGCCGAACGCGGCTAGACCCAATACGTTTCAAATCAGCCGCGGCAAGCCGTCCACGAATACGACACGCATACACGAATAGAGCATTGCAAAGCCATGCGCCGTAGCTGCATCGGTTGGCATTACGACGACGGGGTCCCTATTTGAAAAGTATTGCGCCTAGACTCGTCTTTGAATTGATGCTCAGATGGACGAGCTCCACTACAATAGGGCTCTCGGAGGCCCGACCTTGGCCTCGTTTAAAAGGAGGCTACTTGGATCGAGGAGAGATAGCAGTCGACGCCATTGCGAGGCAGGTCCCTGTCGTCGTTATTACTGGTCCTCCCGGCGTCGGCAAGAGCAGCGTAGGCGCGGCGCTATCCGGCCTTCTCGACGCGGCCGGCATGGCGCATGCGCTGATGGACCTCGACTACCTCCGCTGGTGTTCTCCCCGCCCAGAGGATGACCCCTTTCACATGGCGCTCGGCCTCCGCAACCTCGCGGCCGTGTGGACCAACTTTCGGGAGGCCGGCGCCGAGCAGCTGATCCTTGTCGACATCGTGGAGGCACGCGCAGACGTCGCCGGCTACGCCGCGGCGGTGCCGGGAGCCGCCGTGGTCGTCGTGCGGCTGGAAGCCACGCTCCCGACGATCGCACGGCGGCTGGAAGGTCGCGAAACCGGCGCGAGTCTCGAATGGCACCGCCAGCGCGCGGCAGTGCTCATGGCGCAGATGGAGCGTAACCACGTCGAGGACTACTGCGTCGACACGGAGGGCAAGCCGGTCGCCGCGATCGCCCGGGACGTGATCGCACTTGTCCGGTGGTCGATGCGTCCCGGCGTCGCGGGTAGCTCGCCCTCCGCCGACAACCCACGGTCGCAATGACCGGAATCCCGTCCTCTGTGCCCGAGGACGACCTCGGGCGTAGGCGCCACAACTCTTTGCCCATGGGGTATTCCCCACCGCATCACGAAGGAGACGGAACATGCGGACGTTCGATAACCTTGACCTCGTCGTGAAGGATGTGCCCGCGGCGACGGCCTTCTTTCGGGACGTCGTCGGCCTCGCCGTGCGTGTCGGCGAGGAGCGGTTCGCGGAGCTGGACTCTGGAGCGGTCACGATCATGCTGACCCCGGACGCGATGGTGCCGACGCGGCCTGCCGCGGGGGTGATCCTGCATTTTAAGGTCGAGGACGTCACTCAGGCATTGGACCAGGCGTGCAGCCGCGGCGCTACCGTGCTGCTCGAGCCAACGCGCACGGACTGGGGCACCGAATCCGCCATGATCGCCGGGCCCGACGAGATCGTCGTCGACTTCTACCGCTGGGCCGGCCCGCACCAGCCGGCCGGGGAGTGACAGCCGTGCGAGCTGCATCCGTTGCTCCCCGCGCCGCGTGCCGGTAAGGAGGACCTGACCCGTGCAGATTCAGCACGCGCACGACGACGACATTCCACAATGGCTAGAGCTCGCCGCCGAAGTGGAAGCCTTGTTTGGCCCCATGGTGCATGACCCTGCATTCCACCGCGCGCTCCACAACCATATCGACCGCGGAATGGCCTTCTGTATCCGGGAAGAAGATGGCCCGCCGGGAGCACACTTGCTCGGGGGGCTGCTCTTCTCGGCAAAGCCTCCGCGCTATACGATCGGCTGGCTGTCGATCGCGGAGAAGGCGCGGCGACGTGGCGCCGGCCGACGGCTTGTAGAGTATGCCGGCAGCCTGGTACGGCCGCCGGCCGAGCTCGTAGTTACGACATTCGGTCCCGATAACGAGGCCGGCCAACCGGCACGGCGGTTCTATGAGCGGCTCGGGTTTCGCCCTGCCGAATCGGCTCCGCCGGGACCGGAAGGCGGATCGCGGCAAGTCTTTCGACGCCTGTTCTGATCTCGAAGAGTGGATCACGTTCCGGCGAGTGCAGCGGAGCTCACTGCATGCTGATCACGAAGGCGGCTCGCAGGGAGCCGGGCAGCCATACTATAGACGTTCAGATAACGTTTTGGACTGTAGGGGCGTGCGCCCCTACAGATCGTTATCTGACTGTCTATAGCCGGCGCGGCAGCGCGTGTGCCGCGGCGCACACTCTAAGAGTCCTCTAATACTCCGCTTAGCCATTCTTAAGCGTCCCTCGCTAGTCTCTAGGTTTGGCAACGCGACGGTTCGTCGCCGGTAGCCGAAGCGAGGGGCGATCCAGGGCGATTCCGCGCATCGCTTGCGCGCTTCGCAGACGCGGCCGGGTAGTCCCGGCGTTGCCATGCCGTCTAACATGCAGGAGGAGCGATGATCGAGGTCACCGATCTCAGCAAGCGCTACGGCGAGCGCATCGCCGTCAATCAGCTCACCTTTCGGGTCGAACAGGGGGAGATCCTCGGCTTCCTCGGCCCGAACGGCGCCGGCAAAACGACCACCATGCGCATACTCACCGGCTACCTGCCGGCGACCGAGGGCAGCGCGAGTATAGCGGGCCACGATATCTTTCGGGACTCGCTGGCCGCCCGCCGAAACATCGGCTATCTCCCCGAGGGTGTGCCGCTCTACCCGGAGATGACCGTCTCCGGCTACCTGGATCACATGGCACGCCTGCGGCGGGTCTCGCGGCGACGCGACGCCGTCGAGAACGCGATGCAGCTGGTGCACGTCGACGACCGCGCCGGCGATCGTATCGGCAGACTCTCGAAGGGCTATCGCCAGCGGGTCGGGCTGGCACAGGCGCTGCTCCACGATCCGCCGGTGTTGATTCTGGACGAGCCGACCGTTGGGCTCGACCCGCGGCAGATTATCGAGGTGCGCGAGCTGATCCGCGAGCTGGGATCCACGCGTACCGTCATTCTTAGCACTCACATCCTCCCCGAGGTCAGCCAGATCTGCGGGCGGGTCATCATCCTCAACAAGGGGCAGATCGTCGCGATCGATACGCCGCGGGGGCTGACCGCCCGCCTGCAGGGAGCGGAGCGCATCGCCCTGCAGGTGGCGCGGCCCGCTCCGGGTATCGCAGAGTCGATTGGTGGGCTCGATGGCGTGCGCGAGGTCCATCCGCGTGCCGAGGATGCCTTCGAGGTGCAATGCGATCGCGGGCGCGACTTGCGGCAGGAGGTGGCAGCGCTGGTGGTGGCCCAGGGCTGGGGGCTGCTCGAGCTTCGCTCGGTCGGCATGAGCCTCGAGGAGGTCTTCCTCGAGCTGACTACCCAAGAAGAGCCGGCCGCCGCCCAGGAGGAATCCACTGCGGCGTATGCGGAATCTGTCGCAGCCTAATATGCCGCCGGGCGGCCGCGGCGGGCGTGCCTCGCCCGCGGCATGTCGTGCCCGGCCAGGAGAGAATCTATGCGAACTGCAATCACGATCGCTAGGCGCGAGCTCAGCGCCTACTTTGTCTCGCCGATCGCCTACCTTGTGGCGGCGGCGTTTCTGACCCTGAGCGGGTACCTCTTCTCGGTGCTCCTGATCACCTCGCGCCAGGCGGCATTCGACGTGCTCTTCCAAAACGTTGGCTTCATTTTGCTGTTCATCGCGCCGCTACTGACGATGCGGCTACTCGCCGACGAGCAGAAACAGGGAACAATCGAGCTGCTGCTTACCGCTCCGGTCCGCGACTGGGAGGTCGTGTTCGGAAAGTTCCTGGCAGCGCTCGGGCTTTTCGGCGTGATCCTGCTCTGCACGCTGGTCTATCCGCTGAGCCTTTGGGCCGTCGGCGGCAGGCCGGACGCCGGCCCGCTCGTCACAGGCTACCTGGGGTTGATCCTGATCGCCGCGGCGATGCTGGCGATCGGAACGATGACCTCGTCGCTGACGGAAAACCAGATCGTCGCCGCCGTGCTCGGGTTCGCGATTTTGCTGTTCCTGTGGCTGATCGCGGCCGCCGGAAACGTCGCCACCGGCGCTGCCGGTGTGCTGCAAGCGCTCTCGCTGCCCGACCACTATAACGACTTCGCCCGCGGCGCGATCAACCTAGAGGACATGATCTACTATCTCAGCCTGACGATCGGCGCGCTCTTCATCGCCACGCGCATGCTGGAGACGAGGAGGTACCGCTGATGCAGCTCGGGCAAAACCTGGTTCAGGGGGCCGGCCGCGTCGTCCACCGGCGCCAAGTACGCTTCGGCGCCAACGCGACGCTCATGACGATCGCGCTCGTCGGGATTCTGGTGCTGATCAACGTGCTGGCGACGCGGTACCACAAGCGCTGGGACCTGACCAGCACCCACGATTTCTCGCTGTCGCAGCAGACGATCCAGATTCTACAGGGGCTGAAGAGCCCGGTGCAGATTAGCGGCTTCTTCGGGAAGCAGGACGCAGCCTCGCAGGCCGACGTCGAGAGCCGCCTGAAGGAGTACGCAAGCCATTCAGGGAAGGTGAGCTACCACTTCGTCGACCCCGACGCCGACCCGGCCGCGGCGCGCAGCTATAACATCACGAGCTACGGCACGCTGGTCGTCGAGAGCGGCGAGAAGCGCCAGCAGGCGACGGGGACGGATGAGCAGGCGATCACGAGCGCGATCCTGAAGGTCACCCAGGCGCGCACGACGACGATCTACTTCCTCACCGGCCACCGCGAGCGCCAGATCGACGGCTCGGACCGCGATGCGTACAGCTCGGTCAAGAGCCTCCTAGAGCAAGACAACTTCAACGTTGCCCCGCTGAACCTGACGATCACGACCACGGTTCCTCTGAGCGACACGGTGCTGGTGGTGGCCGACCCCCAGAGCCCACTCGCGCCGCGCGAGGAGCAGGCGATCGGCGACTACGTCAGCCGGGGGGGGCGGTTGATGGTGCTCGGCAATGCGCTTGCCCCGGCGCCACTCGCAAATCTGCTCGGCAAGGCCGGACTGAGCTGGAACAACGACATGGTCGTCGACCAGCAGTCGGCGCTCGGAAACCCGACGTCACCGGCAGTCGTGCAATACCCTGTCAGCGCGATCGCCAAGGATCTCAACGGCCAGGCGACTGTCTTCCCGACCGTACGGACGCTTACGAAGTCCGATAAGGCGCCCGCGGACCTGACGATCACGCTGCTGCTACAGAGCAGCCGGAACAGCCAGGCGGCTACCGATTTCTCCAACGGCCAGATCAAGCTCGGCCCGAACGACAAGCAGGGCCCGCTGACCTTCGGCTACAGCGTCGAGGGGACGATCGGCGCGACCGGCGCCGGCGCGGGCGCGAAGGCGCGCATCGTCGCGATCGGCGATGCCGACTTTGCAGCCGACGGGAGCATCCAGGTGGGGCAGGCGAACGGCGCGCTCTTCCGCAACGCCGTGGCCTGGCTCGCCGCGGAGGATCAGCTGATCGCTCTGCCGTCGAAGGCTCCCGTCGACCGCTCGGTCTTCCTGACAGGGCGCCAGAGCGAGGGTATCTTCTACGGGAGCACATTTGGCCTCCCGTTGATGGTGCTGGTCGCGGGCGTCGTGGTCTGGTGGCGCCGCCGGTAGGAGGAGCTTATGAAGTTTCGCACAACGCTGATCCTGCTGGTCGTCTTCGCGGTGCTCGGCGGGTACCTGTTCTGGTCGGGCCGCGGCAGCCCCGCCGGCACGGATGCGACCGCCACGCCGACGGTTAGCGTGCTCCAGATCAACAGCGCGGACGTCGGGGCGATCGTCGTGCGTGATGCCGCGGGGAAACAGGTGCGCGCCGAGCATAACGGCGGCACGTGGCGGCTGGCCGCCCCGAAGCCCGTTCAGGCGGACGCGGCGACGATCACCACCGCGCTCGACAGCCTGGCGAAGCTGAGCGCGACCCGCACGGTTACGCCGACGACGCAGGACCTCGCGCCCTACGGCCTGGCACGGCCGGCGTACACGCTGCAGCTGTTCAAAGGCGGGACAACGCTTGCCGAGCTGCGGATCGGAAGCAAGAACCCGGACGGGAGCGCAACCTACGTGCAGCGCGCGGGGGAGCCGGCGATCTACCTGGTGAGCGACCCGGTCCTGGGTACGGTCGAAGGCTGGCCCGGCGCGCCGCCGGTACCGACGGCGCCCTCCACGACGTCCACACCCGCTTCACGCTGACCGCCTAGCCCATGGGATCGAGGGGCTTGGGCTCGGTCAGATAATAGTAGCTCACCGCCGTTCTTAGCGCAGGAGGTGGCCTGGCCGCTCCCGGAGGATCCGCTCGGCATCCGCTACGATCCGCCGGATAATATCGCCCGCGGGCTCGATCGCGTCGATCAGCCCGGCAACGTTGCCCGCTCGGGCCGGGGCAATGCGCGGGTCGCGCGCTTCAGTGGCGGCGGAGACCTGCGCCTGTAGCTCGGCGCGCCGAGCGACGACCTCGGCATCACGGCCGTGCCAGACCGCCGTGAACTCATTGCGTATCACTCGATCGCCGATTCCGGGCGGAAATGGCGCTTCGCTCGCGAGGTCATAGACCCGTGTATGCAGCGTGTCGTCCGTCCCAGCGCGAAGGACACCTTCTTTCGCCCAGTCGAGGCTCATGGCCTCGCGACTGGCGACGAAGCGCGTGCCGATCCATGCGCCCTCGGCTCCGAGCATGAGGACGGCCGCGAGGCCGCGGCCGTCGCCGATGCCGCCGGCCGCGACCACCGGAATGTCCGCGGCGGCGTCGATCACCGCAGGGACAAGTGGCAGTGTCCCACTATATCCCGTGTGGCCGCCGGCCTCGGTCCCCTGCGCCGCGATGACGTCGACGCCTGCGCTCACGGCGCGCCGCGCCTGAGCAACGGTCTGGATCTGGCACAGAACCTTCGCGCCCACGGCATGCGCGGCCTCGACGTAGGGCGCCGGATCGGCGAACGAGTGGGCGACGACCGGCACCTGCGCCTCCAGCGCGACCTGTACGAGCGCGTCGAGACCCGGAAACGAAGAGATGAACCCAACACCGAACGGACGGTCCGTCCGGTCCCGCACCGCGCGGATCTGCTCGCGCAGCCACGCAGGATCTCCGCTCGTGCCGCCGATCAGCCCCAGCCCGCCGGCTGCGGAGACGGCGGCGGCCAGCTCGGCGCCGGCAGCCCCTGCCATCGGAGCATTGATAATTGGGTGCTCGATGCCCAGCAGGGCACAGAGTCGCGTATGGAGCATACGGCTTCCTCCTGTATCGCCGGCCAGGCCTACCGCCCCGCGCCGGCGGAATCGAGTCTAGCACCAAACGGCATCTCCCACGTGGTAGGGCGCCGGCCGAGACGATCAAGCTTAGGAATTACTTACCGCGTTCTCACCGGCCATTTATCCGGCGGGGCTATGGTGGGGGAGCCGGGATGTGCCCGCGGTTTCCACGGTCTCTTCGCGTGCCAACACGGGACCGCAGAAGCCCGGCCGGCGATGGCACAGCATGTGCGCCATCGACTATAATCGACCTGGCTTGACGCAGGCGCTAGACTGTTGAAGCGTTCCAGCTGGCATGGTCCGCGACAGATGACGAAGGGCTATCGGCGGCGGAGCAGCTTGCGTCTGGAGCTCGGCCGCCGGCTAAGGTTCCGTCAAAGAATAACCTGCCCAGTTTAGAGTGGGATCTACGCCTGATTAGGCACCATACTTGGATAGGTTATATCGTGACGGACCCTAAGGCGAAGGTGAAGGCGAGCGTAGAGGCAACCAAGAAGGGCGCGCGGCGGCTGGAGCACGAGATCGCCCGAGGTATGCCGCGCTGGCCGGCTACCGTGGCCGCGCTGGCTATCGGCGGGATCTATACGCTGCTCTCCGATCGCCTTATGCTGGGTCCGCGTGGATTCGTATTGGGGCTCGTGGCAGCTTTACTGATCCCACTTACCTTTGCGCGGCTCCGCGGTTTGCACCAGCTTACCCGCGTGCTGGCTATGACGCTGAGCGCCGCCGTGACCGCCGCCGTCGCGGTGAGCGCGATCTTCCTGCTCACGCGGCTGCCCGGCAAGAACGTGCTCGCGTCGACCCTGCTGCGAGATGGAGCGCTGCTGTGGGTAACGAACGTGCTCGTCTTCGCCCTCTGGTACTGGGAGATCGACAGCGGCGGTCCGGCCAAGCGCAGCCGCGACAACTTCCGCAGCACAGACTTCCTCTTTCCGCAGATGGCACTCGAGCAGGGCGAAGAATGCTGGGCGCCGCTCTTCGTCGACTATCTCTTCCTTGCCTTCAACACCAGCACCGCCTTCAGCCCGACCGACACGATGATCCTCTCGCGGCGGGCTAAACTGCTGATGATGACCCAGTCGCTCATCTCGCTCATGGTCGTCACGGTGCTGGTCGCCCGCGCTATCAATATTCTCTGATCGTCGAAACATCCTACGATGGCATCACTCGGTTAAGGTACTCCAGCGCGTCGACGATGTGTTCGCGCCAGAATTTCCAGGAATGCTTCCCAGGGAAGAAGCGCGTCACGTGCGGCACCTCGAGGCTTTGGAGCACGGCGTCGAACCGCACCGTTTCACGGTAGGTGTTGTCGAGGTTGTCGGAGGAGCCCACGGCGAGGAAGATATGCGTACCACGTATGCCGTGCGCGGTCGGCGCGTAGAGCAGCGGGCTATTGTAGCGGCGCGCGGCCGGGTCGCCGCCCCACAAGTCCTTGCCGGTCCACGTCGCCGCGGCCAGATAGTTGCCGCTCAGACTCAAGGCATAGCCAAAGAGATTCGGATGGTGCAGCGTCATATTGACCGCGCCGAAGCCTCCGCTGGAGAGGCCGGCGACCGCGCGATGGGCGCTGTCGGCGATCGTGCGGTAGTGTAAGTCGATATAGGGAACGACCTCGTCCGTGACGTAGTCCTCGGCATTCACGATATGGTCCCCCGCGTTGGCCCACTCCGTGTCACCGCCGAAGAACCCACCGTTGCCGTCCGGCAGCACGGCGATCATCGGCCGGAGACGGCCGACGCTGATCAGGGCATCCAGCGTCTTGTCGATCCCACCGACCCGCTTCCAATCCTTGTAGTTGCCAGGCGCGCCGTGGAGGAGATACACGGCCGGATAGTGCTGTTGGCCCACGTCGTAGCCCGGCGGAAGGTAGACCAGGTAGGGACGATGGCGTCCCAGGATAACCGAGTCGATCGCGCCTTCCTGCATCGCTCCATGCCGTAGATGCCCCGCCGCCGGTAGGTCGGCCACCTCGGTCGTCGCGCCGGGCGCCGCTGTCTCTGTGGCCAGGGAAGGCCGGTCCGGCGTCGTCGTGCCGGCAGCTCGCGCGCGCGTGCCGGCGGAACGGATCCCAGGCGCCGTGCCGCCCAGCGCGAACTGAGTGCCCGCCCGCGGCGCGATGACCAAAGCCCGATCGCGAATGCCGCCGGATCGCCCCCGGTTGCCCGCCCGCGGCTCCGCGCTCGGTCCAGGCAAGCTCACGGCCTGCTTCAATATGATGCCCGTAAGGTCGGGGCTCGGCATGAAGGGCAAGGTCTGGTAGAGCGAGTAAAAGACGCCGGTGGCGATTAAGACGGCGGCGACGGCGAGGCCTAGTGCCCATTTAACACTTCTGGGGAGACGACGCATGTCAATATTTCTCCGGAGTTGGCGCGATCTTACAGCAGCGAGATGAAAGCGAGATGAGCACCGGAGCGTGTGTTCCCCGGATAGGACTGGCCGAGCGGAGGGCGTACCTCGTTGCACGAGGACAAGCCGCGGTGCACCGGTGGCTCGAACCGCGCTTGACTGCCGGGTTTTCGCCGCTATAATGGCTTGGGTCCAGAGCTCCTCGCGCACAGCCGGCCGTCTGCTTCAAAATGTCGTGGGACACTTGCGTGTTTTTGCCGTCCCGGCGCGCCGGTAGGTGCACCGGGACGGCCGTCGGCGAGGAGGGCTGGCAGACCCGTCCGGTCGAAGTCTATAAGGAGGCTGTCAATGGAAGGTCGCCGGCTACGCCGCCCGCTCACTACGCTGCTTGCGCTCCTAGCGGCGCTCTCCAGGCTGGGCGCGGCGCTCGCGTCCACCCCCGGTACGGACGTTCGCCTGACGAATGACGACCCTGCCGCCGGCGGCTACGTCAGCAGCTATACCCTGGCAACGGGGATGCCCTATACCGACGCTGTGCTGCGCGAGTGCTCGATCGCGCGCGGGCGCCAGAACGAGCCCTCGGTGGCGGTCAACCCGCGCAACCAGATGGTGCTAATCGGCAGCTCGAACGACTACTGCGGCGTCTACGCCACCCAAGATGCGAGCGGTAACCCGACCGCGGGCGGGCCGATCTGGCTGGGCTACTACCGCTCCGAGAACGGCGGGAACCGCTTCCAGAGCTCGCTGGTCCCCGGCTATCCCGGCGACAGCTCGCCCTACGCGGCGCTCGCACATGTGCGGACTGCTTCGGCCGGCGACCCGGTGATCGCGTGGGATAATCATGGACGTGTCTTCATGGGCGCCGAAAGCTCGGGCGACCCGGCCGGCACCAGGAAGGGCTTCGGCGACGTCTGGGTTGCGCGCTTCGACAATCCGGCCGGCCCGGGCGGCAACACGCTGGAGGACGGCACGCACTTCCTCGGCAGCGAGATCGTCGCCCGCGGCTCGTCCTCGCCTACCTCGGGCAAGTTCAACGACAAGACCGCGATCGAGGCCGACCGTACCGGCGGCGCCTGCGATGGCTACGTCTACTTCGCGTGGTCGCGCTTCACAGGCTCCGGCTCGAACATCTACTTTGCGCGCTCGACGGACCACGGCGCGACCTGGTCGTCGCCGATGAGCCTGACGACCAACGTCCGCAACGTCCAGGACCCGGACATCGCGGTCACCGGCAACGGCCACGTCTACGTCACCTTCGGACAGGGCGCGACGAACAGCGGGCAGCAGGACGCGGTGGACATGGCAAGGTCGGTGGACTGCGGCCGCTCCTTCGCTAAGCCAGGCGTGGTGCTGAGCTACACGAGCTATGATGCGCAGGATGTCGCCGCCCCGGCGCCGATCCTAACGCCGGCAAGCGCAGTCGACGATCCGCTCTTCGAGGCGGAGACGGCGGCACAGGGCTCCCTGGCACGTGACTGCGGTGACTTCGCGGATGCCTGCCAGTCCGGCTACACCTTCATGCGGCGCTCGACCTCGCCGCGCTCGACCGCCGACCAGTACGACAAAGCACACGAGTGGATCTACGTCGTCTACGATCCGAGCAAGCCGGGAACTGAGGTTCCAACGGGGACGACGTACGGCTCCATCAATATCGGGACTGGCAGCCAGTCCGCCGTCTACTTCGTGCGCGTCGACGGCGCAACCGGCAACGCTACGTCGCCCCGCCTGCTCGACAATCAGGCGACCGGACACCAGCTCTTCCCGGATATCTCGGCCGATGGCGGCGTGCTCCACGCGCTCTGGTGGGACAGCCGCAACGACAGGTGCTATTCGCCGGCACGGCCGGTAGGCAACTGCGCCGACCGCAGCACCGTCCCCTCGCTCGACGTCTTTGCCACGCGATCAGGTGATCGCGGCGCCACCTGGACGGCCGCGGCGCGCGTCACTGACGTCACCAGCAACCCCAACTTCGAGCAGTTCGACAACCGCTCGGTGCCATTCGGCGGCGATTACCTGTGGATCACGTCGCTGGGCGACTTCTCGTATGGGACGTGGACCGATTGGCGGAACACGGTCGCGGGCGGCGATCCGCGTGAGGCGGGCGACGGCGATGCCGACGGCGCCGACGTGGTGCAGTGCCGCACCTTTGACAAGGCCAGTGGCAGCTGGAGCGGCGACCGGTGCCCGCACGCGGGCGGCCTCGACCAGGATATCTACGGCGACTTCACGCCGTAACGGATCACAGCTCGGTTCGTCGACGGCCAAGGCCCCCGAAATACCGGCTTCTGGCATTTCGGGGGCCTGCCTCGTTTGCGCGGCGGTGCGGACGGTAACGTGCAGCAGCAGCCGGCCCCGGCGGCCGAGGTGTCATGAGGAGGCGAGATGCGAACACGACCGACTCTTTCCGCCGACAGGATCGCAACTTTAGAGACCCGGCCGCTCAGCGCTTGGCGGCCGCTTCGATCTCTTTCTGAAAGGTTGCGAGCGGTAGCGCGCCCGTCAGGCGCGCCCCGTTGATATCGAAGGTCGGCCGGAAGCGCACACCCGCGGCCTGCCCCGCGCGGTAGTCCGCCTGGATCTCCGCGACGTGCCTGTGGTCCCGCATGCACGCGCCAAACGTAGCCGCGTCGAGACGCAGGTCGCGCGCGAAGCCGCCGAGCGTCGCGTCGAGGTCCTTGGTGGCATAGACCTGATCCTGCCGTCCGTACAGCAGGTCGTGCATCGGCCAAAAGGCGCCCTGGTCGGCCGCGCACTCCGACGCCTCGGCGGTGCGCAGCGAGCCTGCTCCCAGCTGGAGCAGGTGGCGGTAGATCAGCTTCGCCTTGCCGGTTGCGATGTAGCTCTGGACGAGCTTGGGCTCGGTTTCCACGACGTGGAAGCGACAGGTCTCTCAGAGGAAATCGGAGTAGTTCTCGATCGTCACCGGAGCGTCGGCGCGGCCCAGCACGTGATAGCCGGCCGCGGTCCGGCTCTGCGGCAGGGCCGTCGTGGGTGCTGCCGCCCGGCTCGCGTCGATCGCGGGCGCCTGCGCCGAGCCCGCCCTGCCACAGGCCGCGGGCAGCCCAAGCAGGCCGAGGCAGGCCCCGGCCGACAACCACCTTAATCGCGCCATATCGTCTGCCTCCCACATTGAATTGTACACCCGATACCCTCGGCCGCCCCCGGCGCACGCGGAACGACCGGGGCTCGCGAGGCGACGTTCGCGGTTCGCGGGTGTTATAGTAACCGCCGCTCGATTCTCCGTGGCACCGTTGAGCGTTGTGCTAAACGCCGAAGCACTGTTTTTCGCGCGGGGCCGCTGCATGAACCTCGTCCGGAGACCGCGCCCCAGAGCTCACGAAAGGAGGAGCGCCCGATGCACGTCGGTCTTGATTTCGGCACGACTAACTCGACGGCCGCGGTCTACGACGGCCGCCGGCTCGAGTTGATCCCGCTCGACCCGCGCGCGTTGAGCTCGACGGTGATGCCGTCGGCGCTCTTCATCGGCCGCGGCGGCGAGCTGCTGATGGGCCAGGCGGCGATCGACCACTACACGGCCGCCAACGTCGGACGCGAGATCGTCTACGAGCGACGCTCCATCGGCCAGCTCGAGCTGACCTTTGCGAATATCGGCACGGTCAAGCGCGACGTCTACGCCCTGGTGGACGCGAACAAGCCTGGGCGGCTCTTCCAATCGATGAAGACTGCCCTGCGCGACCCCAGCTATACTTCGACCGACGTCTTCGGCACACCGTGGAGCCTGGAGCAGCTGATCGCGACGCTGCTGCGCGAGATCAAGCAGCGCGTCGAGGAGATAGCTGGCGAGCCGGTTACCGCGCTGACGGTCGGCCGGCCGGTGCATTATGCGCCTTCCGCCGAGGGCGACGCGCTGGCGATCGCGCGCATGCGGCGGGCATGCGCGCTGGGCGGACTGCCCAAAGTCTCGTTTCTCGAAGAGCCGGTCGCGGCCGCGCACTCCTACGCGCGAGAGGTCGACCGGCTGCGCCGCGTGCTGGTCTTCGACTTCGGCGGCGGCACGCTCGACGTGACGATCATGGCCCTCGATCCCTCCGGCCGGCGCGACGTCCTCGCGACCGAGGGCGTGCCGATCGGCGGCGACCTGCTCGACAGCCGGATCGTCATGGGCGCGCTGCTGCCCTACTTCGGCGCGGGCGCGCGTCTCGGGCCACGCAAGCTGCCTCTGCCGGCGTTTCTGCTGGACCATCTGCAGAGCTGGCAGGAGATCCTGGACCTGCACACGCCGCGCGAGCTGGGGGTAATCGACGAGGTGATCCAGACCGGCGACCGGCTGGTCGAGCTGCGTGCGCTGCGCGCCCTGGTGCGCGGCAACTATGGTCTGCCGCTCTACCGTGCCGTGGAGCAGGCGAAGCGCCGGCTCTCGACGGAGGAGCAGGCGGCGATCACGATGGACGTGCCCGAGATCGTCTTCGAGCACACGCTGGCCCGCGTCGAGCTGGAGCGACTGATCGGACCGGATGCCCGCGCCATCGCCGCCTGCGTCGATCGCGCTCTTGACGTCGCGGGCCTTCGGTCCCACGACGTCGACGTCGTGCTGAGGACAGGCGGCTCGTCGCGCATCCCGCGCTTTGTGCGCCTGCTCGCCGAGCGCTTCGGCGCGGAGCGCCTCCAGGCCCTCGACTCCTTCACGAGCGTTGGCGCGGGACTCGCCGTGGCGGCCTGGGAAAGTGGGAGCGCCCAAGCCGCACACTGAAGGGGCGATCGCTGGCGCTCCGGTTACGGCCGCAAGATGCGCCGCCGGAGCAGCGCTCCAAGCCCGACGGCCGCGAGGGCCGCGGCGCCGGCCGCCGCGAGCGGGGCCGGTGCCGTGCCGGTCGCTGGCAGGGACTGGCTGGCCGCTCCGGCCGTTGTCGCGCCTGACAGCGCGGCCGGAGCTGCGGGCTCCGGCGCGGCCTGCGCAAGTATCGCAGGAGTGGGCTTTGCCGTGGCGCTGCCACTGCCTGCCGCCTGCGCCGCTTCGACCACCGTCACCGTCCCCTCCATCTCGCCGCCGCCACCACCGGCGGGACTACGTCCGTAGCCGACCGGCAGGACTGCGCCGCGCATTGCCTGCATCTTGTGGCCGTGGTATTCACAGTAATAGTGGTAGGTCCCGGGCCTGGTAAAGGTGAACGAGAAGCTTTGATCGGCCTTGAGATTACCGCTCACAAAGCTGCCGTCGTCCGCCGTCACCGTGTGCGGAATCTGCCCGACGTTGGTCCACGTGATTGTCGAGCCGGCCATCACCGTTATGTCGTGCGGCTCGAAATAGCTGTCGCGGACCTTCGCATCGACTTCCTTCGACGGGTTCGGGGCGGCCTGAGCGGCTGCGGGTGCCTCGCCCGGCTTGCGCACGTGGAGATTGGGCATCGTCACCAGGTAGTCGGAGACCTCCGTGCCGTACGGCTGAAATTGCCAGCGCCAGTCGCCCGGCGACTTGAGCGTCAGCGTGACGGCGTAGTGGCCAGGGACACCCTGCGCCGCGGCGGTCTCATGAACCTGCTCGCCGGTCGCCGGGTTGCTGAACACGACGATCGGCTTGACGTCGGTGATGGCGGGCTGGTTGTCGTGAAGCGAGTGAATAGTAAAGCCGACGGTGAAGGGCTGCCCGGCCACCGGATCGGGCAGCGGTCTGTCGGGATCGACCGACACGCCGCCCGCCAGCGTGATACCCGGCAGAGCGAGCGCCGCCACCAGGGCCAGTCCGGCGGCCAATGCGGCCCGCGACGGGCGACGGGCCGAGCTTAGAAACCTCGGACGTTTCATGCGGTTTCCTCCGTGTGATTGATGATCTGCAGCGCATCATTCGTGCTTAATACCCCGCTCCTCCACGCGGGGTTCCCCATTTTCCAGGTCTTCCGAGGTGGTAGCCGGCATGCTAAGATAGAGCGCCGCCACGATCCGCGCTCTTATTGCTCGCAGCGCTCGCGTCGCGGCGTCTCGCGGAGTCCTGGCCGCAGTTCCGCCGTAGTACGCCAGGGGGCGTACCGCGGGTATAGCCTGCCATGCTGCATGCAGTGAAAAGGTTCGATCGACCCGACGTTCCCTCAGGAGGCTTGTATGGCTACGACGATCTCCATCCCCGGCGCGGCCGAGGTGCCCTCCGAGCGCACCGACCGGCGGCGCGTGCTCGCCTGGTCCTGGTACGATTGGGCCAATCACGCCTATGCGACGACGACGCTCTCGGCCTTCTTCGCGCCGTACTTCATCGCCATCGCCACGGTCGCCTTCCTCGCGCCCGGGAAATCGGCGAGCGACACGGCCGCGAGCGCCGCCGCTCGCGACGCGGCCTCGAACACCTTTGCGCTCACCGTCTCCGCCGCGCTCTTCGTCGCGGCGATCCTGGCGCCGATCGTCGGCACCTACGCCGACATCACCGGCCGGCGGAAGCGCATCCTGATCGGGATAACGGTGATCGGCGGCGTGCTCGCGTCGACGATGTTCGCGATCGTCCCTGGGCTGTGGCGCCTCGCGCTCGTGCTCTACTTTCTGACGCAGGTGGCGTATAACATCGCGCTGGGCCTCAACAGCAGTCTGCTACCGCACGTGGCCCGGCAGGACGACATGAATCGCGCTTCGAGCCTGGGCTACGCGATGGGCTACGTCGGCGGCGGCCTGCTGCTGCTGGCGAACACCGCGCTCTTTCTGTCGGCGGACGGTCTGGGCATCGGCCAGGGGCTGGCAGTGCGCATCGCCTTCCTCACGGTCGGCATCTGGTGGATCGCCTTCACCCTGCCGCTGATGCTGCGCGTACCGGAGCCGCCGCCGATGCCGGACGCACACGGCGGCAGCGGCAATACGATCGCCGACACGTTCACGCGCCTCGGCCGTACGCTGCGCGACATCCGGCGCTACACCGAGCTCTTCAAGATGCTGATCGCCTTCTGGTTCTACATGGAGGGCATCGGGGCGATCATCCTGCTGGCCACGGCCTACGGCGCGGCGCTCGGGCTCAACACTGGCATCCTCATCGGCGCGCTGCTGATGACCCAGTTCGTCGCCTTCCCCTACGCGCTGCTCTACGGCCGCATCCCCAACCCGGAGGCCGGCGGGCGAAGCGCCTCCGTGGCGCTGCTGATCTGGACCGCCGTGACCTTCCCGATCATGGGCGCCTACGCCAACGCGGCGGGCAACCTCACGGTGCCCTTCACCTTTGCGCTGCTCGCGGGCAACCAGATCCTCGGCGCGCTCTTCTCGATCCTGGCCGGCCGCCACCTCTTCGGCTCGCTGACGCGGCTGCTCGACACCAAGCGCGCGATCATCCTCGGGCTCGCGATCTACACGATCATTCCGATCTGGGGCTTCTTTCTCCGGACGCAGGCCGAGTTCTTCATGATCGCCTGGCTGGTCGGCACGGTCCAGGGCGGCACACAGGCGCTCAGCCGCACGATCTACGCCAACCTCACGCCGCGCGCTAAGTCGGGCGAGTTCTTTGGGCTCTACGGGCTGAGCGAGAAATTCGCGGGCATCCTCGGCCCGCTGCTCTACGGCGTCGTCGGACGGCTGACGGGCAACCCGCGGGCGAGCGTCACGTCGCTGTCGATCTTCTTCCTGCTCGGCATCTACATGCTGTCGCGGGTGGACGAGCCCCGCGGCGCGGAGCTCGCGCGGGCCGAAGAGCTGCAGATCGAAGCCGCCATGGCAGCAGACTGAGGAGCGACCGCCGGGGCGGCTTCCGTCGCCCCGGCGGTCGCTCGTCGTCTCAGCCGTCCACAAATAGTGCACGAACATGCAAATATTCGATGTTCCCATTCGTGTATTCGTGCCCGCATTCGTGGAGGCCTCGACTCCGCGTAGGTTTCCGCAATCCCAGGACATCTTGCCTCTTGCGCTCCTCCATCTCACATGCTATAGTCTCTATGCGATTATGCGAACATACGCATAATCGAAAGGAGAAGCTATGGCATCGCGACCGTTTTTTGTCACGCCGCCCGCGACGGTGACCAGCAGTGTCTCGCTGGCGCCCGTCTATAACGCGCTGACGAGCCTTTCGCTCCTGCACACGCCGTACGCGCTGCAGGAGGTCGACGTGTGGGTGGCCGAGACGGCGGCGGCGCTCACGCCGGCGCAGCGCGAGCGCAACCGCCTCGTCTTCGAAGGGCTCGGCGAGGCGCTGATGACGGATCGGGATTGGCCCGACTTCCCGGCCTATCTCGACGATCTCGCGGCACGGGAGCCCATCGCGCTGCGCGACCGGATGATCGAGCGCCTGTGCCGGACGCCACGTGCCGATCCGGAGCGTGACGGATCGCAAGCTCTCGAGACGCCGGCCGATCTGTTGGCCGATCCGGCGGCCTTCCAGGCGCAGATCCGGCGGGTCTACCCGAACGATCCGCTCGACCCGGCGCTCCTGGCGCAGGTTCACGCGCTGCTCGACGACCCGCGCGCGATGCACGACCTAATCGTCTCGCACCTCCGTGAGCTGTGGGAGACGTACCTCGCGGCCGAGTGGCAGCGCAAGCGGAATTTTCTCGAATGGATGGTGCGGTGGCTCGGAGAGCGCGAATGGCCTCACACCTCGGCGGTCGAGACGATCCGCGCCTTCATCGGGCGGGACGTGCCGCCGGCGATCGCCGGGCAGCTGGAAGGCGTCCGGCACGTCATCTTCGTGCTTTCGTCGCACCTCGGGCCGTACGCCACGCGCTTCGGCAGCGAGACGACGATCTGGGTCTTCGTGCGGGGACGCAAAGAGGATCTGCCGCTGCGCCAGGCGCCGATCAAGCGCGTCGAACTGATCGGCCCTTTCGCGGCCCTGGCCGACGAGACGCGCCTGCGGATGCTCGAGCTGCTGGCGCAGAACGGCGAGCTGCTGGCGCAGGACCTGATCCCGCGCCTCGACCTCAGCCAGCCAAGCATCTCGCGCCACCTGAAGCAGCTCACTTCGACCGGCTTCGTGACGGAGCGGCGCGGCACCGGCGCGAACAAGAGCTATCGCCTCAACCCGGCGCGGATCGACTGGACCTTCGCGGCGCTGCGCCAGGTGCTGGACGGCAACGAGCGTCTCGCCGTGCCGGACGCACGGACCGAGCAGCCGCTCGATCTGCGGCGCTTCCTCGACACGGCGGGACGGGTCAAGTCCTGGCCCTCGCGGTCGAAGGACCAGCAGATAGTGCTCGCCTACCTCGCGGCACACTTCGAGCGAGGGCGCGAGTATAGCGAAAAGGAGGTCAACGCCATCCTGAACGCCTGGCACAGCTACGGCGATCACGCGACGCTGCGCAGGTATCTCTACGACCACCGCTATCTCGATCGCAGCCGCGATGGGGCGCGCTACTGGCTGGGATCCACGGTGGAGGCCGGCGCCGCGGCCGTCGAGGCGGCCGAATGAGGGACCGGACGCTGGACGATTGGGCGGGGAGCGGCCGGCCCCCGTGTGCGCGGCGCCGGACCGCGGCCCCAGGTAAAAAAAG
>JBBSGA010000008.1:0-39172 GCA_038254585.1 Chloroflexales bacterium
ATTCCGGAGAATGATGCCAACATCTATGCCGAGGGCGTGCGCCGGGGCGGAGCATTGGTGACGGTCCAGGCAGCCTCGGACGAGGACGCGGATCGCGCCGCCGACATCATGGATCGCTACAACGTCGTCGACATCGACGAGCGCGCGGCCAGCTACCGCCAGGGCGGCTGGAACAACTTCGACGCGAATGCGGGCGCGTATGAGGGCTCGTCCGATCGCTCGATGGCCGGCGGCTCGAGCTACGGCGGTACCAGCGACACTGCTCGGTCCGACTGGCAGCAGAGCAGCAAGGTTGGCACGGCGGGCGGTACGGCGGCCGGCGCGGCGACCGGCGCGGCGGTCGGCTCGATCGGCGGCCCGGTCGGGACCGCCATCGGCGGCGTGGCCGGCGCGGTGGTTGGCGCGGGTACGGGCGCGGCCGGCGATGTCGGAGGCGAGCGCTACAGCGAGCGCCGTGGCGGCGACCAGGACAACGCGGGCATGAGCTCGACGAGCGCTGGCGCACGTGATACCACGGCGATGGGCTCGGCCACGGACTACGGCACCACGAATCGCGACAACGTCGGCTATACCAGCACCGGCACGACCCAGTCCGGCACGGCCGGCTATCAGTCTGGGACGCAAGAGATCGGCCGCAACGAGGGCGAGACGGCGATCCCAGTCGTGCGCGAGGAGCTGCGCGTCGGCAAGCGCGAGGTCGAGGGCGGCGGCGCGCGGGTGACTACCGAGGTCACCGAGAGGCCCGTCGAGGAGCAGGTTACCCTGCGCGACGAGACGGTCAACGTCGAGCGCCGGCCGGTCGATCGCCCCGCTGATGCGTCGACTATCGACGCCTTCAAGGAGGGCACCTTCGAAGTCCGCGAGCGCGAAGAGCAGGCTGTCGTCGAGAAGCAGGCACGGGTCGTCGAAGAAGTCGTGATCAACAAGGAGGCGCAGGAGCGCACCGAGACCGTCCGCGACACGGCGCGCCATACGCACGTCAACGTCGAAGAGATCCCGGGCGAGACGCGCTCCACCGGCTACACGAGTACCGACACGGCGGGTACGTCGGCCGCTGGTACCACGGCTGGCGGTTACCAGGACGTCTCCTCGACGGGCAGCATGTCGTCGACGCGCTACGAAGACCTGTCGAACACCGGCCGTACCGGTGGCGACGAAGGTGCGATCGAGCGCGGCGTCTCGAAGGGTGAGAACGCCGTCGAGCGCGGCACCGGCCTCGATCTCGATCGCGACGGCGACGTTGGCCGTCGCGATCCGCGCGACAACGTCGGCGGCGTCTAGCCCAACCCGTTTTTCACACATAGCAGCAGGCCCGGACATCGTCCGGGCCTGCTGCTATGTGTGCTATCGGGGCGCGTCGTCTGCTCTACTTGCCGAGCTCGCGTGCGCGCTCGTATGCGGCCCAGACGCCGTCGGCCAGAACCGTCCGCAGCCCGCCGCGCTCGAGCGCGCGCAGCGCGGCGGCCGAGGTGCCGCCGGGAGATGTCACCATATTGCGCAGCTCGGCCAGATGCTTTCCGGATTGCATGGCGAAGAGGGTCGAGCCGTGCATCGTCTGGAGTACCAGCTCTTCCGCCACGCGTCTTGGAAAGCCGAGGTGCACCCCCGCGTCGACGAGTGCCTCGAGCAAGAGGAAGCAGTAGGCCGGCCCGGTCCCAGAGAGCGCCGTCGCCATGTCCAGGTATCGCTCGTCCGCGACGTAGTGCTCGTGGCCGAGGGCGCCCAGGATCGTCCGTACCGATTCGCGCTGCACATCGGTCACGGACTCGGTCGCAGTCCACACCGTCATGCCCGCCGCGATCTGCGCAGGCGTGTTCGGCATCGCACGCACAACCGTCGCATGCTCGAGCGTATCACGAAAGATCGCGATCGATATTCCGGCTAGGATCGAGAGCACGAGATCCTCGGGCTTGACGGCGCCCCGCAGCGTCGGCAGAACTTTCGGCAACGTCTGAGGTTTGAGCGCGAAGACGATGATGTCGGCTTGCTCCGCGGCGTGCCGGTTATCGTCGGTCGTCACGACCCCATAGCGCTCCTGAAGGTACTGCCGCCGCTCGGCGCGTGGCCCGGTCGCGATGATCTGGCCGGGAGGGACCAGCTCTTCTTTGAGCAGTCCCGCGATCATGGCCTCGCCCATCATACCGGCTCCGATGAAAGCAATATGCAATTCGTTCAGCATGTTATCTCCGGGACTTAAGCACCGCACCGGCGGCATCCTAGTGCCTACACGATGCCGATCAGGCAGCCCAGAATCATGCTTCGACGGGCTCGCGCGTCCAGCGGTCGATGATCTCTCCGTCCTGCAGGCGGTAGACCACGTCGGTGAACTGCTCTACGGTCGAATCATGCGTTGCCATGACCAACGTTACGCCCGCGTCGTCCACGATGCGCCGAAGAAGCTGAAAGATCTTCGCCCCGGTCTTGCTGTCGAGCTCGCCCGTCGGCTCGTCGGCGATCAGAACTCGCGGACGGCTTACCAGCGCGCGCGCGATGGCTACGCGCTGCTGCTGGCCGCCCGACATCTCGTACGGACGGTGGTCGGTCCAGCGCGAAAGGCCCACGAGCGCCAGCACTTCGGCGACGCGATCCCGGCGCTCGGCCGCGCCGACACCGCCCGCGATGCGCAGCGGCAGCTCGACGTTCTCCGCCGTCGAGAGAATCGGCAGCAGGGCAAATGACTGGAAGACGAAGCCAAACTCCTCCCGGCGTAGGCGCGTCAGCTCATTATCCGACAGGCTGCTAAGAGCGCGATCGTTCACGTAGACCTCGCCGGTCGTCGGCCGATCCAGGCCTCCGATCAGATTCAGGAGCGTCGTCTTGCCCGAGCCGGAGCGGCCCATCAATGCTATGAAGGAGCCCGAGGGAATCATCAGGTCGACACCCTTGAGAGCATGCACCTGCTGGCTGCCGACGGTAAAGGAGCGCGAGGCCTGGACGACACGCACGGCCGGGGGGCCGTCCGGCGCCAGCCGGCGTCGTGGCTCGCCATCGAGTACCGGCTGCACCGCTTCGGCGTCCTCGTCCAGCGTCGGCGATATGGCGCGGTTACGTCTCAGGATGCTCATGCCTGTGCTCCTCGCTTGCTCCCCAGCGCCTTACGCAGCCGGTTGGCCAGGGTCGGGCGCGGCGGGGGCGGCTCGTCGCTCTCGACCAGCGACTTGACAGGCTTGCGCTCGCCGGCGATCGGCCGGATGACGATTCCGCCTTCGACCGCCTCGAGCGTCACGCGGCGGCCGATCCCATACCGATCGCGGAACTCCTCGGGAACCTGGAGCCGCCCCGCCGGGTCGAGAACCGTGTATTCCACGAAGTGCTGCTCGGGCCGGCTCGCAGTTTCGTCCGCCGTGACCACGACCGGGCGGCGCAAAGTCTCGCTACTCGTCTTGCCATCGCGGATCGCCACGACGCGCGCGACATGCTGGGCGATCTGCGGGTCATGCGAGACGATCACGACGGTCAGGCCGAAGCGATCGTTGAGGCTGTGGAAAATATCGAAGATCGCGTTGGCCGTCACCGAATCGAGCTCGCCCGTCGGCTCGTCGGCTAGGAGCAGCTCGGGACGATTGGCAAGTCCCACCGCGATCGCCACGCGCTGTTGCTCACCGCCCGACAACTGATCGAGGCGATGGTGCCGGCGATGCGCGATGCCGACGGCCTCGAGCAGCTCGGCGGCCCATACTCGGCGCTCTGCCGGGCGCGTTCCGGCCATCAGCATTGGCAGCTCGACATTCTGCGCGGCATTCAGGTAGGGGATGAGGTTGCGCGCGGTCTGCTGCCAGACGAAGCCGACATGATGGCGCCGGTAGTTGTTGAGGCGTCCCTGGCTCATCTTGAGCAGATCGCGCCCCCCGACCAGGACCTTGCCGGCTGTAGGACGGTCGAGGCCGCCGAGGATGTTCATCAGGGTCGATTTGCCGGAGCCGGAGGCGCCGACAAGCGCCATGACCTCGCCTTGATCCACGGTCAGATCGAGTCCCTGGAGCGCCAGCAGCTCGATCTGGGCCATCTTGTAGATCTTGACGAGGTTCTCACAGACGATCAGTGGCTCGCTCATGCAGCCTCACCCAGTTTGACGGCCTGGAAGATTTTCATGCGCAGCAAAAGCGCGGCGACGATCGACAGCGCCAGGCCGAGCAGAACGGCAAAGATAAGATAGATCACCTGGATCTGATCCCACGCGATCAGCACCACGAACGGCGGCGTTTGTGCATGCTCGCCGCCGCGTACTTGCAGGAAGGGGATGAAGTAGCGGCTGACGCCCACCCCGAGCGCGGTTCCGGCCAAAATACCCATGCCGATGATCAGCACCTGCTCGAAGAGCAGCAGGAGGGCCATCTGCCGGATCGAGAGGCCGATCGCGCGTAGCATACCCAGCTCGATGAAGCGCCGCTGGAAAGAAATGACCGAGTAGAAGAGAAACCCCAGTCCGGTCAGTAGGGCCGAGGCGAGAAAGCCGACCGACAGCAGGCCGTAGAGGCCCTGCCGCTCCGGCCGATCCTGCGCCGTGACGATCGTCTTCGGCGCCTCGTCGCTCACGATGCTGCGCAGCTCGAGCTTGGTCATTCCAAGCTCGATCGCCTGCTTGGTCGTGCCCGGCTTTACGTCAAGCCAGACCTCGTAAGGAAAGAGGCCGCCTTCGGCCTCGAAGAGGTAGTCGGCATTCACGACGAAGAAAGGACCATCCTCGGGGTAGAGCGTCGGAAAATAATTGAGCTCGCCGACGACGACGAAGGGCACGGCCTTAGCCGTGTCGACGTCGTGGAGCTGGAGATTGAGCTTCGAGCCGACCCCCAGCCCCTGCGCTCGTAAATACTGCCGGCTCACGAGAACGCCGTTCGAGTTCGCGCCCAACCCATTCATCAGCGCTCCCAGCGGCTGTGGGGCATAGTCGTTGCGCCAATGCGTGACGCCTGGAAAGTCCAGACGATCGATGCCGAGAACGGTGCCGTTCTGCCGGTCGTCGCCGACCTGGGCTTCGGTAGGGCTGCGCGTCACGCGCGTGGCAGCCGTGACGCCGGGTATCTTCAGATACTCGCTGACGGGCAGGAAGAGGAATTTGGGCTGATCGTCGCTCGGCTTGGGGGCTTCGGGCGCACTCTGGCCTTGAGCGCCGGCGCCGCCTTGGCCGCTAGCCGCCCCCGCACCGCCGGGACCGCCCGGTGCCTCGGTGCTCTGACCAAGGTCCACCACGCGCATCTCGGCGCCGACGTCGTAGAGCACCTGATCGTTGAGGTGGCTATCGAGCGTCTTCGCCATCGACGCCGTAAATGTCGCGAGGCTGAGCGTCAGGATCAGGAGCAGCACCGGACCGGTGTAAGCGCGCGGCGTCCGCGTTAGATAGCGCAGCGCGAGAAGGCCCGAGACACCCGGCAGCCGATTGACAATGTAGCCGGCCATGCCCATCAGGAGCGGGAAGATGCGCACGCAGAGCAGGCCAAGGGCGAGCAGACAAAGGGCGGGCGTAAGGATCAGCAGCGGGTTGCTGAAGGGATCGCTCGCCGCGCCGCCCTGGCCGAGAATGGAGATCGTGCCGCGCTCCTTGAGTTGCTGGTAGCCATAATATGCCGGGATCAGCAGCAGAACGTCGAGATAAGCCCGCTGCCAGAGCGGCCGACGAATCGAGCGCGCGCGCTCCTGCTTGTACGAGATAATCGTGTGGCCCGCTGCTCCCAGCGCCGGAAGCACGCTGGCGACGAGTGTAAGCCCGATCACCCACAGCCCGGCGCGAATGCTCTCGGGCGACAGCTCAACCGGCGTGTCGGCCCGCGGCGTCCAGAGCAGGAACGAGCGCGTCCATCCCATGAGCTGTGCGACGTACTGCGCCAGAAAGACGCCGATGACGAGCGATGCAGCTCCGAGGACCACGCCCTCGAGCAGATAGATGCCGAGCACCTCGCTGCGTGAAACACCCCGACTGCGGAGCACGGCGATCTCATTCTGCTGGCGCTGCACGACCATCCCGGCGACCATGATGATGAAATAGGCGATCAGCCCGAGAATAGGGATGCTGAAGATGACCAGGCTCAAGGTCAGCAGCCGCACCTGCGTGTACTGGCGCTCCAGCGCCTCCCGCGGCGAGATCCGCAGCTGCGTGTCGGGGAGCAGCGCATCCGCGTAGCGGAGCGTCGCCGTGATACGCGCGTCGAGCGCCAGCACATGCCGGCTCCGCACATCCTTGCCGTCCAGAACCAGATACCAGATCGCCTGATAGAGCGCACGCGGGCCCTGATTGAGCACGCGCGCGGTGAAGCTCTGCTCGGGCATGAGCAGGACATCCTCGAGCGACTCTGGCCGGATGAACCAGTACGGATCCCCGGGGTCGCGCGCGCGCCATACGCCCGCGATACGAATCGGGAGCTTGACCGGATTCGCATCGCTGCCTTTCTCGAGCACACGATACTCTTCGCCGACCTGCAGGCCCAACTGCTCGGCCATGTGCTCGTTGATCATGACCTCGACAGAACCATCGGCCGCGGCCGGACGTGGAGCGGCGCCGTCGGTGATCTCGATCTTCGGGTCGATGCCACTCGCGAAGCCAACGTTGACCCAGGTGAGCTCTTCGCCTTCCTTAGGTTTACCCTGGACCGGCAGGAGCCGCAGCTTGTCGGAAGTGGCGTAGCGTACCATCACCTGAGTAGGGAGGCCCAGATCCTGGGCCGCCGAGCGACTAAAGTAGCTATCGGCGCGGCGATAGCCGTCGAGCGGTATCACGTCGTTATTCGCCGCGCTGCGGGAGAACATATAGGCGAACGGCGGTCGCTGGCTGCCATCCGCCTCTGGCTGCAACTCCGTGCGCAGAATGCGGTAGCCGACGGCGTCCGCGTAGAGTGGAATACTGACGACAAGCGCGACGGCGACGATGAAGCCGGCGGCCAGCGCCAGCACAAGTCCCAGGTAGCTGCGTTGGCGCTGCCCAACGACCTTGAGCAGCCCTAACAGGTTCAACAGCCAATACATCAGACGCCCCTTCTCCGGTCGTGATGTCGCACGTGCTACTGTCCGATGACCTTCTGGCCTTCCTTCAAGCCCTCGACGATCTCGGTCCGATCTGGTCCCTCGATACCCAGCTTGACGTCGACGCGGCGCTGCCGATCACCGTCCTGCACGACGACGAAGCGACGGCCCTGGAAGGTCCTAATCGCCTGGGGCGGCAGCCAGAGGATCTTTTCTTTATGCTGGAGCGTGACGGTGATACGCGCCAGATCGCCGACATCGAGATCGAGCTTCCCAGGGTCATACTTGATATGGACGGCGGCGTCGGCGCCCTGCGTATTGTCGTTCGAGGTCGCAGCCTGCGGCAAGCGCTCGATCACGCCTTTCACAGGCGTATCGGGATAGCGGCTGAACTGGATCGTCACCGGCTGCTGGATGCTCAAGCGGCGCAGATCGGTGCTGACCGTGTTGTCGACCTTGATCTCGCGCTCTCGCGGATCCATAACAGTCATGACCGGCTTGTAGGCCTCGACCGCCGCGCCCGGTTGGACCGAGATCCCCGACACTTGCCCGTCGTAGGGCGCATAGAGCCGGCCGGCGTCGACCTGTGCCTTGATCCGATCGTAGGCTAGCTTTGCCGTGTCGACCTGTTTTTGGAGATCGAGATCGGAGCCCACCCGCGCCTGCTCGAGATTGAGCTGCGCGCGGCGCACGCCAATATTGGCCAGCTGCCGGTCGCCCGCCGACGAGGCGAGCTTGAGGCGCGTTTGGGCCTCTTCCAGGTCGAGCTGAGCCTGCTGTATCGCGTATTTCTGCTTGTCCTGGCCGCGCTGCTGCGCGAGTTTCGCCTGGTCGAGGGCGATCTGCGCCTGCTGCAGCTGGTTCAGGCGATCGCCCTGGTCAAGCTCGGCCAGCACACGTCCTTTCGTAATTGGCTCGGTCACCCGCACGAAAATCTTCGCAATATTTCCAGCCTGTCCAAATGCGAGGCTATCCTCACGCTTGGCCGCGACGCGGCCGGAGAGCTGAAGCTCCTCGACGATATCGCCGCGCTCTACGGTATAGGTCTGCTTCTCGACCGCGGGTTGCGGAGGGAGGGGCGTCGGGGTCGGAGCCTCCGCCTGCCCGGACGAGGTGCCGCAAGCCGTGATGAGAGCAGCCATGATCAGCGTCGTACAGGCCACCCGCGTGCAAAGGGCGAGGCGTGTTCGAAGACGTACAGGGCCAACTGTGAAAGCTACCATCGCATTCCTTCGTTAGGTGTATGGAACAAGGACGCGTGGCCTTGCTTGCCGATCGGCAGAAGAATAGTGACTCATACAGCAGCAAAGCCGATGCCAGGAACTATGGAAAGCAATTATACGCCCTATTTGTACCAGAAATTTACTTTATGCCCCACGGCGTACACTTGGCAGCCTCCCCGGGGGAACGGAGCCGCGGGTTTTCAATATTGCTTGGGATCCTGCTATAGTAGCGCTACGCAGATTATGGCTACTCCGACTGAAGGTAACAATTAATGGCAAGGCAGTTGGCTCCAGGTGTCGTCTTTCAACCACGGACATATCACGGGCTGCAACGAGGCATCAACCAGATCGTCGACGCCGTCCGCCCGACATTGGGTCCCCATCCCCGAATGGTTGCGGTCGAGCGCACCTCACGACAGCAGATGCCGGAGATCCTCGACAACGGAGGAGCAATCACGCGCCGGATCGTCCAGCTCCCGGACCGTGACGCCGACATGGGCGCGATGCTCGTTCGCCATCTGTTGTGGCGCCTGTATGAAGACGTAGGCGATGGAACGGCCACGGCCGCCGTGCTCTTCCAGGCAGTGTTCAACCGGGGCGCGCGGTACGTCGCGGCCGGCGGCAATGCCATGCAACTTCGCCGCTACCTCGACGAGGGTCTCCGCGAGATTCTGGATGAGCTCAGTTCCATGACCCTTCGGCTCGAGGGTAAAGAGAGGTTGGCGCAGATCGCCGAGTCGCTCTGCTATGACCCGCAGCTTGCCCGGCTGCTCGGCGAGGTTTTCGACATCGTCGGCGAGCATGGGCAGGTGGAGGTACGAACGGGGCCGGGTCGAGATCTCGAGCGACAGTATATCGAAGGAATGTACTGGCCGAGCGGTATCTTCTCACCACATATGCTCACCGACCAGATCAAGCTCCGCGCGGAGCTGCAAAATGCGGCGATCTTAATCACCGATCTCGATCTCGAAGACCCGCGCCAGCTGATGCCGGTGCTGGATATGGTGATGGAGGCAGATATTCGCGCACTGCTGATCGTTGCGAGCAGGCTTTCGGACAGCGCGATCGCCTTGCTGCTCGCCGCGAGCCGCGCCCCGGAGAAGTTCCAGGTCATCGCGGCCAAGCCCCCGGGCGCAGGTGCCGTCGAGCAGGCGGCTGCCATGGAAGACCTATGTATCTTGACCGGGGGCTGTCCGCTGCTGGCGGCCGCGGGAGCGACACTGCGCAGCCTGGAGATCGAGGATCTCGGTCACGCGCGGCGCGCGTGGAGCGATCAATTTTACCTCGGCATCGTCGGCGGCAAAGGCGACCCCCGAGCGTTACGGACGCATATCGCCGGCTTGCGAACGGCGTTCAAGGCGGGGGCGGACGCGGAGACCGGCACAAGACTACAGCAGCGTATTGGCAAGCTGCTGGGCGGCTCCGCAACGCTGTGGATCGGCGGAGGATCCGAGCCGGAACAATCGGCACGCGAGGAACTGGCACGCCGGACGGCGGAGATATTACGGGGGGCGCTGCGCGAAGGCGTGCTGCTCGGAGGTGGTCTATCGCTGCTGCGCTCCCGCGCACGGCTGCAGCGCAGACTCGACGCGGCAGCCGGCCCGGATGAGCAGGCCGCCTACCGCATCCTGGTCGACGCCCTAGAGGAGCCGAGCCGCACGATCGCGGCCAATGCAGGCTACGACCCCGGCACAGTCATTGCCGAGCTCAAGCACGCACAGACCGGTTTTGGCTTCGACGCACGCTGCGGCCAGGTGGTTGACATGGCTGAGGCCGGAATCTATGATGTTGCGACCGCCCAAATAGCAGCCGTGCGCGGCGCGATCGCAGGGGCGGCGCTCGCCTTGACGGTGGATGTTCTGATCCACCGTCGCAACCCGGAAGAAACTCCGAATGAGCCATAACCAGATCGGCGACGATCAAGAGATGACAAGCGCCGGCAATCTGTTCGCCGAATCCGGCGACCTGCCGGATATCGTAAGCTCGTTAGCCGCGTCACCCCACTTTGGCGAGGACGGGCTCTGCTTTGCCGCCCGTACATCCGGGCTCTATCGCTCGATCGATGGGGGGCACACCTGGTCTGCCGCGTATGCCTCGCTCGCGCTGGATACGCCGCTGGCGACGATGGCGGTCGGGCTCTCGCCGAGCTTCGATTTGGATCGAAGCCTCTTCGCAGGGGTGAACGGCGGAGTCCTGCGCTCAATGGACGGCGGAGCAACCTGGTATCCGGCCATCCTCGCCTCGCCGGCGCCGCTGGTTACGACCCTCGTCGTCTCGCCGGACTTTGTCCACGATGGAATCGTGATTGCCGGAACAATGGAGGACGGAGTTTTTCGCTCCGCGGACCGTGGGGGCTCCTGGTCTCCCTGGAACTTCGGCTTGCTCGATCTGAATATCCTCTGCATGGTCATCTCGCCTGCATTCGCGCACGACGGAACGCTCTACGTCGGCACAGGAAGTGCGCTCTTCCGAAGCACCAACGGCGGCAGGGCCTGGCGCGAAGTCGACTTTCCTCCCGAGTTTGCGCCGGTACTGAGCCTCGCGCTCTCGCCGGATTATGCCCGCGACGGCGTGATCTTCGCAGGCACCGAATTCCACGGCCTTTTTTGCTCAGACGACCGAGGACGCAGCTGGAGACGCCTGGGCGAAGATGTAGTGACGGGAGCTGTGAACGCAATCGTAGTCGGGCCGGCCTTTCCGACGAAACCGGATCTCCTGGCCTTGCTGAGTGCCGCGGTCTTGATCTCGCGGGACGGCGGCAGATCCTGGTCGAGCTGGCAGGCCGGACTGAGCTTCGACCAGAGCACGGCCTCGATCGTGGCTCCATCCGGGCTTGATCAGAGTGCGCCCCTGCTGATCGGCTTGGTCGAAGGGGACGTGCTGCACGTGCCGTAGACAGAGCTGGCACAACGTAGCAGCGGACACGAAATAGTGAAAACGAATTTGACAACTTGACGGCGGATGCGTATAGTAATACGTCGTTGAAGCGCCTTCATGTACGTACAAAAATGCTGCCCGAGCGACCTCGCACCTGAAAGTCTACGTGGGTCCGGTGGCACGAGTGATGCTGGCAGTCCTTTCCGTTAGCTCCCGTCTTTTTTCTCCGCCCCGGGGCAGCGTCGGCGATGAAAGGAGGTCAGGCTAAGGCTACATAAACCACGGTTTCCACATCGTCTCGATTGGTTGTGCCACAAGCTCCCGGTTAGTCTTCGCAGATTTCCCACTATGCGTACCTGCATCACGATCCACAAATCAGGTTATGACGAGGAGTATCACCCATGACGCCCGATCAGGAGAAACCCGAACATGATCCTCGCTTCGTTAGCCGGCGCAAATTCCTTACGGCAGCGGCAACTGCCGTCGGCGGTCTTACGTTGGCGGCGTGTGGCGCTGGCGGAGGTGGCTCGACGGGCGCGAGCGCGACGACCGGCGCTGCAGCCGCGGCACCGACGACCGCTGCTCAACCGACGATCGGCGTCGCCGCCGCTCCGCCCGCGCCCGGCTCGACCCAGATCAGCGTGTGGTTCTGGGACGACGCGATCCAGTACGCGGTCGACATCTTCAACAAGAAGCAGACCAAGGTGGGAGTCAAGTTCGAGAAGAAGGACTACGACTCGACCCACAAGTCACTCCTGACCTCCATGGCCGCCGGCAGCGGCGCGCCCGACGTCTGCGCGATCGAGATCGGCTACGTCGGCGCCTTCTCGAAAAAGGGCGGCCTGGCCGACATGCTGCAGGCGCCTTTCGACGCCGGGCAGTTCAAGAACGACGTGGTCGAGTACAAGTGGAAGCAGGGCACGAGCCCGGACGGACGGCTCGTCTGTATGCCGTGGGACATCGGCCCCGGCGCCTGCTGGATTCGGACCGACCTCTTCGAAAAGGCCGGGCTCGAGACCGACCCGGATAAGCTGCATGCACGGATCAAGACCTGGGACGATTGGTTCCAGCTGGGCGAGGATCTGCGCAAGAAGCTGCCGAACACGGCGCTCGTCGCGGATGCCTTCCAGGACGTCTACAACCCGCTGCTTGAGCAGCAGGGCCACGGCTGGTTCGACGGCAACAAGCTCTTGTTCGAGGAAAAGGCGACCAAGCCGCTGCAGCGCGCGGTCGAGGCGCGCAAGCGCAAGATCGACGCCAACATCGTCTGGTGGGGCGCTGAGTGGGAGACCGGCCTGAAGAAGGATGCCTTCGCGGGCATGAATATCCCCTGCTGGGAGCAGACCTTCCTGACGCGCGAGCTGTCGACCTATAACGGGAAATGGCGGATCTTCAAGTCTCCCGAGGGCGACTGGAACAGTGGCGGCTCGTTCCTGTCGATCCCCGAGCAGGGCAAGCACAAGGACGCGGCCTGGGAGTTCGTAAAATTCTCGATGTGCACCGCCGAGGGACAGAACGCGATCTTCAAGCCGTCGGGCATCTTCCCGGCCTTCAAGCCGGCCTGGAAGGATCCGATCTACGATCAGCCGGTTGAGTTCTTCGGTGGACAGAAGGCCTTCCGGCTCTGGACCGACATCGCGTCGGATGTACCTGGCAATGTGGTCAGCCCGAATGACCAGCAGGCCGGCAGTATCCTTGGCGACGAGATCACCAAGGTTAACAAGCAGGGAAAGGACCCGGCCCAGGCGACCAAGGACGCCGAGAACGAGGCAGTCAAGCGCATCCGGGGCATCACGAAGTAGCTTGCCGGAGCCGCGCCGCGGGTCCCAAACCTGCGGCGCGGCATAGTAAATGCTGCCGATCCTGCACAAGATGGCGGCAGCCCGTACGTAGCGATCACGAGCAGCACCCGGCTGCATGGGCACTGCTTAGAGAGCGAGGTAATCATGGCATCCACGACGGCCGATCTAGCCCACACACGCGGCACCCCGCGTAGCCGAGGGCTTTTGCACGAGATGCGGCAAAGTTTCTGGGCCTATGTCTTTATTTCACCTTTCTTCATTCTCTTTGCGATCTTCGGTCTCTTCCCGTACATCTATGCCTTTGTTCTGAGCTTCGCCGACTGGGACGGCATCAGCCCCATCAAATGGATTGGACTGGAGAACTACCGCTATCTGCTGACCGACGACATCTGGTGGACCTCGCTGTATAACAGCGTCTGGCTGCTCGTGGTCACCAGCCTCAACCTGGTAATCGCCCTGATCCTGGCCTTTATTCTCAACAGTGGTCTGGCGAGGTTCAAAGAAGTCTTTCGCACGGCCTTCTTCACGCCGATCGTAGCCTCCTCGGTGGCGGTGGCGTTGGTCTTCTCCTCGCTCTACGGACTACACTACGGCATTCTCAACTGGGTGCTCGGCCTGGTGGGACTTCCACCCGTCGACTGGCTCGGGACTGCGGGCTGGATCAAGCCGGCGATCGCGCTGGTCGTGATCTGGCGCTACTTCGGCTGGAACACGGTGATCTACCTGGCCGGTCTCCAGAGCATCCCGAACGAGCTCTACGAGGCGGCACGGGTGGATGGGGCGCGCTGGCGCGACGTTTTCCTTCACGTCACGATGCCGCTGATGCGGCCGGTGATCACCTTCACGGTGATTCTGTCGATCATCGGCGCGCTGCAGCTCTTCGAAGAGCCGCTCATGCTCACGGGCGGCGCCTTTAACTCGTCGCCGGGTGGCGTAGATCATGCTGGGCTCACAGTGGTAGTCAACCTCTACAGCACGGCCTTCAACTACACCCAGTTCGGCTATGCAGCTACAATGTCGGTTGCGCTCTTCGTGGTCATCGTCATCTTCTCGTATCTCTACAACCGTTTCCTGGGCAAGAACCTGACGGATGCCTAAGGAAAGCCGGTAAGCGCGAGATGATCCCGTAAGCTTAGGAGCGATGTTATGGCGACTATCACCTCACAGCCTGTCCTAGGGCAGCCCAAGGCACGGTGGAGCCAGCGTGAGCACGCCATGGGGCCGATCGGAACGACAATTATGTACGTTGCGCTCACAGTCATGGCGCTGGTGTCAGTCTTCCCTTTCTGGTGGATGATCGTGGCCGCGACCCGCCGATCGGAGACGATTCTGACGATCCCGCCCCCGCTGGCGCCGGGCGACTCGCTGATGCAAAACTACAATGAGCTCTTCGCGCGGCTGAACTTCTGGCGGGCAATGCTGAACAGCCTGTTCGTGGCGGGTATTGGGACCGTTCTGGTGCTCTTTTTCTGCTCGCTGGGCGGCTACGCGTTTTCGAAGTTCGTCTTCCCGGGCCGCAAGCAGCTTTTTGGCATTATGCTGGCGACGATGATGATTCCCGGTATCCTCGGCATCATCCCATCCTTTATGTTGATGCGCTGGCTGGGCTGGCTCGATACGTATCTGCCGCTGCTCGTCCCCGGGGCCGCGAATGCCTTCGGCATCTTCTGGATGCGCCAGTACATTGACAGCGCGATCCCGAACGACCTGATGGACGCGGCGCGCATCGACGGAGCGCATGAGTTCCGGATCTACTGGAACATCGTCCTGCCGGTGATCACGCCGGCGCTTGCCGCACTGGCGATCATGACCTTTATGGGCAAGTGGAACGACTTCTTCTGGCCGCTGCTGATCCTCAAGGATGCTGCGAAGTATACGCTGCCGGTGGCTTTGGCCAGCCTGCAGAACCTCTACGGCAACCAGGTCGGCGTCCAGATGCTAGGCGCGACGATGGCGATCCTGCCGGTGATGATCGTCTTCCTAATGTCGGCCCGCAAGTTTATGGCCGGTTTGACGGCCGGTGCGGTCAAGGGTGTATAATAGATAACGGCGACGGTAGTCAGACCGTCTGTTTCTTCGGCTGTGCTTCTGATGCTCGCCGCCCATCCCGGGCGGCGAACTACTATCGGGCGTATTATCTCCGACCATGAACGGCTTTCGGTCGCGGCTGGCAGTCGCAGCTCTCCTCAGTATTCTTCCCGCGCTCGCCAGCTGTCGTCGGCCGGCTTCGCAGGCTGTGCTCGCCGCGGCGCCGGCGCGGGTTATTCCGGTCGCCGTGCGCGGTGCGGCCCTCGTGTGGCCGAGCGAGCAATGCACCAATCGCTTCGTTGCGCACGACCTCGGCCATACGACAACTGCTGGCGGCGCGGTCAAGATGTACGAGAGCAACGGCGCGGGCCTGGGGATCGGCGACCTGGACGGCGACGGCAGGCTGGATATCGTGCTGGCAAACCTGACGGGAGGGAATACGATCCTGTGGAACGACGGCGCCTTTCACTTCCACAAAGAGCTCCTCGACGATACCACCTCGCGCAGCGTAAGCCTGGTCGACGTGAACGGGGACGGCCAACTGGATATCGTCTTCACGCACAGCACGACCGCACCGACATTCTGGCGCAACACCGGCAAAGCTGGGATCGGCTCACGCTTTGCCGAGGAGCCTTTGCCCGGTATTGACGGGCGTGCGTACAGCATCGCCTGGGGCGCCCCGAATCGTGACGGCAACCTGGATGCAGTCACGGGATCGTACGATGCCGATCTCGAGAAGACCTTCGGCTACCAGTTCTTACGCTTCCGCGAAGGTGGGGGCGTCTACTATTACCGGAATGCCGGCGGCACATTCATCGGGCACCGGCTCGCGGCGAAGTCGGAGGCACTGGCGATTGCCTTCGCCGATCTGGAGGGCGATGGCAGGCCGGATATCCTGGTCGGCAACGATTTCAGCACTCCGGACCAGGTCTGGCGGCAAATGGGAGGAGCCTGGACGGAAGCTCACCCGTTCAGCCGGACTACTCACAGCACGATGAGCTTCGATCTCGGCGATATCGACAACAGCGGCCGTCGGGCGCTCTTCGCCACCGATATGAAGCCCTACGATCAGACGGTACGCACGCTAGCCGAGTGGCGGCCCATGCTCGAAAGGATGCCGCACGACACATTCATTGGCGATCCTCAAATCATGGAGAATGTTCTGCAGATCCGGGATGATGCAGGTGTCTACCACAACGAGGCCTACGCTCGCGCGCTCGACGCCACCGGCTGGAGCTGGTCCGCGAAGTTCGGCGACCTGGACAACGACGGTTTCCTCGATCTATATGTCGTCAACGGCATGCTTGCAGAGGATCTTTTCGACTACCTGCCGGGGCATGAGCTCGTGGAAGAAAACCGGGCGTTGCGAAATGGAGGGAAGGGCGACTTCACGCTGATGCCCGCCTGGGGCTTGGGCTCGAAGCGCAGCGGCCGGGGCATGAGCATGGCTGACTTGGACGGCGACGGAAGGCTGGACATCGTCGTCAACAACCTTGAGAGCGCGGCCCAGGTCTTCGAAAATCGCCTTTGCGGCGGATCGAGCTTGGAGGTAGACCTACGCTGGCCCGAAAGCAAGAATACCCGAGCCATCGGGGCACAGCTCATCCTCCATACGGACGCTGGCAACTACGCGCGGGATGTGCGGGCATCCAGCGGCTATCTCTCGGGTGATACGGCCCGCGTTCATTTTGGTTTTCCGGTCGGCGCACGGCCGCTCCGCCTTGAGGTTCAGTGGCCCGACGGTGCACAGTCGGTCGTGAACGCGCCCGCACCCCACTCGCTGCTGACCCTCACGCGGTAGCGCAGAAGGGAGAGGTTGTATGGCAACGCACGCCGATTTCCAAAGCAACGTGCGCTTCCCGGTACTGGCGCTGCTGCACCCACGCGAGCAGACGCGGGCCGTGATCCTGCTGGCGACCGGCGGTCTGCTCTTTTGGGGCGTCGTCGTTTCCTTTGCCGGGATGCCGATCTGGGGTGCTACGACAGTCGTGCTTGGCCTACTGTTGGCGCCGGGTATACGGAAATGGCATGCCGATCTGCAGCGCTATGGTATAACCGCGATGGTGCTGAGTATCTTGCTGGCGATGCAGAGTTTTCACAGCATCGAGCACGGCGCTCAGTGGATCCAGTATCATATCCTGGACTGGCCGTCATGGCAGTCGAGCGGCCTGATTTCCGTCTTCAACGCCGAATGGGTCCACTTCATCTGGAACTGGGCTGTCGTAGCCGTCGTCATTTATCTGGTTCGCAGGGGCATGCAGGGCTGGTGGGCCCGGCTGCTGTTGATCTGGGCTGTTGCACACGCGTGCGAACATGCCTACATGCTCGCACGGTATCTCGAGCTGCAGCGTGAGCTCGCGCGCCTCGGGGTTCCAGCCGTCTCGGCACAGGGACTACCCGGCATCCTTGGGCGCGATGGATGGCTGGCACGCAGCCCGGCGACACGCGGCAGCTTTGTGTGCCGGCTGCCCGGCATTACCACGGCGCCCCGTTTGGATGTACACTTCTGGTGGAACGCTGGCGAGACGAGCCTTCTTCTGGCGGCAGCTCATGCCTTCCTACGGACCCGTCTCAAGGCACTGCCTGCACAGTGACAAACTCACGCCGGCTACCCACGCCCGCGTTAGGGAGAGCTGAGAACTATGGTTCGACTTTCGTCTCGCCTCTGGCTCGGTATAGCGGCGGTGTTGGCGCTCGCGATCCTAGGCTACGCGCTGGTCCGCCCGCGGGCGAGCCTCTCGACCACGCCGGCAAAAGCCGCCCAGATTGCCTCCAACACGGCATCGTCGGTCTCGAGCGCAGCCGACTGGGTTATGGAAGGCGCGAACCCTGCACGAACACGGTCGCGCAGCGAAAGTATTGCACTTCCGATCAACCGGCAGTACGACATGCGTATCGCCGAAGACAAAGGGGTAGGATCCCCGGTCGCGATCGCGAATAACACCATCTTCGTCGACGCCGAGCACCGCCTGCGTGCGCTTGATCTACGGAGTGGGCAGGAGCGGTGGTCGTTCTCGGAGGTTGGTCAATATGTATCGCCGGCCGTGGCGGGCGATACTGTCTTCATCCGTGCCGAATCGGCCAACAAGGGCCAGATCTTCGCGCTCGACCTCCGGACAGGCGCACAGCGCTGGGCCTTCACGCCGCGCCTGATCAGTAGCCCTTCGAGCAGCTATTGGGGCGGACATCTGACGTCGCCCGTCGTCGCCGACGGCGTAGTCTTCGTCGGCAGCGGCAATCAGCTCTACGCGCTGGATGCCGCGACTGGCGCGAAGCGATGGGAATACAGCGCAGCGGACCTCGTCGCCTCGTCAGCCACGGTGGGCGACGGCCGGGTCTTTATCTCCGACCTGAATCATGTGTACGCCATCGATCAGCACACCGGCGCACTTGCCTGGAAGACGCCCACGCAATTCGCGATCTACTTCTCGCCGATCGTAGCGAACCGGACCGTCTTCCTTACCAACGGCGACAACATCCTTGCGCTGAGCACCGCCGACGGCACGAAGCGCTGGGAGACAGGGATCGCGGGCGAGATCCTACGGCCGGGCGCGGTCCAGGGCTCGCGCATCTTCGTCAAATCGACCTCGACACTCTATGCTCTGGATCTCACGACGGGTAAAGAGCTCTGGCAGTACGATCATCCCGGCTTCGTATCGTTCCCGGCGATTGCCGGCACGCAGCTCTTCACCGTGGCGGGCTCCGAAGGGCAGGCCGGACTGCTCGTGCTCGACGTCCAGACGGGCAAGCCGATCCTGACGCAGCCGGTCGCGCGACTGGCTGCGGCCGCCCCGGTGATCGCCGGCCAGACGCTCTACGTCCGCACAACCGATGGCCGGGTCGTCGGGCTCTTCAACTAACGGCTCGTGCTCGACGTACCTAGCCGAAAGTCCGCTTGACTCATGGTATACAGTATGCTGCGTTAGCCGATAGCTTCTTGACACGGTTTTGGGGCCTCCGCGGGAGTGGGCAGGGCCCTTGCACGCTTGACAACCCGTAGTATGATGTCTCCGTCACTGCTCTAGCCTACGTAGCATGCCGCGAGTGAACCGCGATTGGGAGGATTGAAAGAGGAGCATACGGTACAGCCGCCCGGGCCAAATCGGAATCGATCTGAAGATCTCAAGGAGGAGTTATGGCCGTTCAAACGCTGCCACGTGAACGGGTCGCTCGGCGAACGAGCCGTTTTCGCATCCTGCCGGAAGACAGGATTGCCCGTAAGGAAGCACTCTGGTTCTACTTCTTTATCTCACCCTGGATCATCGGGTTTGTGCTGCTCACGCTCGGCCCCGTCGTCGTCTCGGCCTATCTCAGCTTTACCGCGTATAACCTTTCGTCACCGCCGGAGTGGATCGGCGTCCAGAACTACAGGTTCCTCTTCCGTGACCCGATCTTCTGGAAGTCGCTGAAGGTCTCCGCCTACTATACGCTTTTGAGCGTCCCAGTCGGCATTCTTTCGTCGCTGTTGCTTGCCCTCCTGCTCAACCAGAAAATCCCCGCGCTGGGCTTCTTCCGCACGCTCTACTACCTTCCGTCGATCATGCCGGGAGTCGCGGCGGCATTGCTTTTCGCATGGCTCCTCAATCCGCAGTTCGGCATTCTGAACTTCGCCATTCGATCCCTGGTCGGCTCCAACGGCCTGATTCCGCTCGGCTGGAACGGGCCGCGCTGGCTCAATGATCCGACCTGGGTCGTCCCCTCGTTTACGCTGATCTCGCTGTGGGGCTTCGGCGGGGGCATGTTGATCTACCTGTCGGCGCTCCAGGGGATCCCCACGCAGCTCTATGAGGCCGCAACGATCGACGGCGCTGGCAGGCTGCGACGCTTCTGGCACGTGACAATTCCGATGATCTCGCCCGTGATCCTCTTCACCTTCATTACCGGCGTGATCGGATCGTTCCAGGTCTTCACACCGGCCTGGGTTATCACCGGAGGTACCGGAGCCCCGGCCTATGCCTCGATGTTCTACGTGCTCTACCTCTTCCTGAACGCTTTCCGCCGCTACAGCATGGGCATTGCCGCCGCTCAGGCCTGGATTCTTTTCATCGTCATTCTGGCGCTGACGGCATTCTTTCTCTGGGCCTCCAGTCGCTTCGTCTACTACGAGACCGAAGAGGGCGGACGTTTCTAGGCTCGACCGCCCGACTACTGCGGACTATTGAGAAAAGGGAGTTCAGCCATGGCGCAAATTACGGAAGCTCCGGCCACTAGGCATACGGACGAGCCGACAGGAATGCGTAAGCTCTGGGCCAGCCAGAAGTTCCAGGATCAGCTTCTGAGCTACGGAGCTACCATCATCGCGACTCTCGGCGTTCTGCTCATCCTTTTCCCGCTGGGCTGGATGCTCTCGACGTCGCTCAAAACCCGTTTCGAGGCGATCCAGTTTCCGCCGACCTTACTGCCGGCGATTCCTCAGTGGGACAATTATCGCGTCGCGCTGACGTCGAATCCGTTCCTGAGGTACTTCGAAAACACCATGTTTTACTGCCTGACCTACATGGTGATCGAAACGATCTCGGTCGCGTTTATCGCCTACGGCTTCGCGCGGCTGCGGGCGCCGGGCAAGGACTACCTCTTCCTGCTGGTGCTCGCGACGATGATGCTGCCGGGCGAGGTCACCCTGATTCCGAAGTACATCGGGTTTGCCAAGATACACTGGCTCAACAGCTACAAGCCGCTGGTCTTCCCGGCGCTCTTCGGCAGTGCCTACCTGATCTTCCTGGTGCGCCAGTTCTACCGTAGCCTGCCCAAGGATTACGA
The DNA here is from genome assembly GCA_038254585.1 of Chloroflexales bacterium. Classification (GTDB taxonomy): domain Bacteria; phylum Chloroflexota; class Chloroflexia; order Chloroflexales; family Kallotenuaceae; genus JBBSGA01. Next base: position 20,645 of record JBBSGA010000008.1, read on the forward strand.
AGAGGCTGCGATCATCGACGGCGCCAACTACTTCGGTATCTGGTGGCGTATCATCCTCCCGCTCTCCAAACCTGCGCTCGGCGCCGTGGCGATCTTGAGCTTTATGTTTCACTACAATGACTTCCAGGGGCCGCTGCTCTACATCAGCGACAACCTGAAGTACCCGCTCTCGCTCGGGCTGCAGCAGTTCCGGGCACCCTTCGGCGGCACGGCGTTTCACCTGCTGATGGCGGCCTCGATCGCGACGGTGCTGCCGCCCACGATTCTCTTCTTCGCCACGCAGCGCTACTTCATCCAGGGCATCGTCGTCAGCGGCGTTAAGGGCTAATCGAAAGGAGGCGGGAGTCGGAGGGTCGCGGTGTAGGCCACGCGCCGCAGATTGGCGCCTGGCCTACACCCGGGCACGTGTCCCCGCCAAGAAAGGAGGTGGTTCAAGGGCAGCACAAGCTCGGCGAACACAGAGTGGTGTAGACAGATTGTCACGGAACCGACAAGGAGCACCCAACATGCCCAGAACATGGCACAAGCTTACACGAAGCTCATCGGCGGCTATCTCCAGCATCTTCGTCCTTCTGCTCATCGCCGCGTGCGGCTCCGGCGGCGCCTCGACGACCGGTGGAACTGCCGGACCGGCCGGGGGCGGCGCGGCCGCCGGGGGCGGTGCAGCCCCCGGTGAAACGGCTACGCTGGCGATCCAAGGGCCGACCGCCGTCACCCAGAAGCCGACCGGCGTACCCGAGGTCACCTGCCAATCCAACCAGAAACCTTTGGTCTGGATGGTTCGCAACGGGCCGGTCGAGAATCCCTGGGAAGCCAACATCGTCCGTCCAGCCTTCCAGAAGGCCAAACCCGACATCTGCCTCAGGGTCCTGAGCATCAATCAGGACGACATCGCAGTCAAGCGCGAGGCGATGATCGCGGCAGGCGAGCAGCTCGACGTCTGGTCGACCAACTGGGGCGGCGACGGCTTCGCCAGCGATCGCGCACGTGGGCTAATCACGGATCTTACCCCGCTGATCGATCGCGACAAGTTCGACACGGCCCGCTTCATTCCGAGCGTTTGGAAGATCTATCAGAGCGAAGGCAAACAGTGGGGCATCCCGTTTCTGACGACTGGCTCATACGTCTACTACAACAAGAAAATGTTCGACGATGCGAAGGTCGCCTATCCGCCCGTCGACTGGGATGACACGAGCTGGACCTGGGATAAATACGTCGCGACTGCCAAGCAGCTTACCAAGAATGCCGGCGACATCAATAAAGCCCAGTTCGGCGGTAACTACGCGTTCCAGAACCTCGAAGGCCCGCCGATGCTCTTCGGGCACTTCATCTGGCCCGAGGATGCCTACACGACCGGCTTTGCCGATAAGGTCAGCGTGACCGACGAAAAATCGGTCAAGGCCTTCCAGTCGATGCACGACCTGGTCTATAAGGACAAGGTGGCGCCCGATCCTGCCGCCTCGCAGGCGCTCGACGCGCTGGGAGGAGCCTTTGCCTCCGGGCGGCTGGCGATGAATATGAGCGGCGGATGGGGGCACTGGAGCTACAAGGGATTGATCGACGACCCGAATGGCTTCTGCTGGGGTGCCGCGCCCTTGCCGATGGGCTCGCCCGACGCGAAGAACCGCGCCGTGATCTACACCGACCCATGGGTCATAACGCGTAACATGAAGACCGACGAGCAGGATCGCGCGTGGGAGTTCGTCAAGTTCCTCGTGTCGCCGGAGCAGGCCGCGGCCTACACCAAGGCGACGGGCACCCCGCCGACCCAGACCAAGCTGCTGGACGACTACTACCAGCAGTTCAAGAAGTGCATGAAGCCCGAGGATATGAAGAAGGTCTTCGAAGGCGCCTTCACGCATGGGCGCGAGTCCTCCAACCACCTGATCGTGAAGTGGGATTCGCTGAACCAGATCTGGACCAACAATCTCGATCCATACTGGTCGGATCCAAACGGCAACACAGCACAGATGTTGAAGGCGATCGAGGACCAGACCAACCAGCAGCTGCAGCAAATCAAGGCTACCAAGGGCAAGTAGCCGCGACGGAGCATGCGCGATCGCTGCGTGCTCCGCCAGCATCACCATCGTCGGACGACAGGGTGCAGTGGGGCCTCCGCTGCACCCTGTTACTTCGTTTGGAGCGAGAGCAAGCGTGAACATCAGGCGACTCGTAGCCGGGTTCCTGGCCGGCGCCAGCAGCGTGATCGGCATCCTGGCGATTCTAATGCTGGTGCTGCTCGGCGCCGGAATTGCGGAGCTGGTACGCGATCTCACCTTGCCGAATCATGCGAACACGCCTTTTTCGCAGGCGTTCGGGCAAGCGATCGGCAACAGCCTCGCGGCCTTGCCGGGCTATTTCTGGAGCACACGCTGGGCGATGGTCGCCCTGGCGCTACTTGGCCTTCTGCTGGCCGTCGTCGACGCGCAGCGTCGGCACATCACACGTGCCTGGCGTGACGATCTCGGCTTCGTGGTGACGATCGGCGTGGTGGGCGGGGTCATCATCTGGCTCCTCTTCGCGAGCCGCGCGACCGTGCAGGGATGGATCGCTGATCAGCCGGCTCTCTTCACCCAGCAGCAGTTGCTGCTCGGCTCGAATACAGCCTTGCTGGTCATTGGCGCGCTGGTAACATTCGGGCTCGCCTACACAATCTGGGCCACGTGGGGTTGGTGGTTCGAGCATTGGACACGCTGGCTCAGGATCCCGCGCACGGCGGCTAGCGCCACTACCCCTTCCGCGCCGGAAGCGGCGGCTCCCCGTGACATCTACGACTTCCGAACGTCCCAGGCTCGCCTGCTGCGTGCGGTGCCCGACGATGACCCGCCCAACGCACAGATGGCCCGTGTGTACGCGCGGGCAGCAAAGTCGCCGGTTTCTGTCCTGATCGGCAGCCTGATCGTTCTAACGATCGCCGCCTTTGCACTCCTGGCTGCGTACAACGCCGTCGGGCCCGGGCTGCTGAGCGGAGAGCTTTGGGTAACACGGGAGACGCCGCACGTGGCCGCCCCGATCACCTTCGGCCGGCTGCCGAAGCAGATGTCCGTTTCCAATACGGGTGGCAACGGCGCGGTGGATGTTACCGTGACTGCCGGCTCAAACGCGACACCCTTGCGTCCCGCAACGCCTCTCAAGATGACAGGCGATCCCAATAGCTTCGAGAGCTCGAAGATCGATTTACAGGGGCTGCCGGCTGGAGACTACCGGCTCGAGCTGCTGCTGCGGGGGGGAACAGGGGGCCTGCTGCGATACGTAGGCCTGTATGGAGGGGGCCTTGAGGGAGAAGTGGTGGGAGCCGCGATCGGACTTGCCGCGGGATTGTGGCTTGCGCTCGCAACGGTCCTGGTGCTCGAGCTCGTCGTGCGCGGCGGGCCGCTCGAAGCGACGGCATAACCTGAGGCCGGAGCCACCGAAATAGAGCCTCAGAGCCGCGCCGTCAAAGGCCGGTGCTGGCCCGCCCTGCTCTTCTCGCTGGCAGCCGCGTCGATTCTTGGTGCCGTCGCGGCCCGCGTCCAGCCGCGCCCGAGCTACGCACTCGCGCTGTTCGCCTGGCTCGTCGCGCTGCTCGCCTTCAGTATCGCCTGCCTCGCGGTTGATCAGGGGCGGGGCGATCTCATCCCTTTGCGACTCGGCTGGTCGGCCGCCGACACGATCGTCGTCACCGCCGTGGTTGCCATCGCCGCGGCTCTGCGGCTACCCGCGCTCGGACGGATCCCTGTGACAATGCTCGGCGACGAGGCAGCACTAGCGCTGGAAGCCGTGCGGCTGATGGAGCACGCACAGGTGGATCCCTTCGCCGTGGGCTGGCACTCGCACCCGCTGATGTGGTCCTTCCTGCAGTCGCTGTGTATGCGCGCCTTTGGCGACGGGGCCGCAGGCGCGCGTATCCTATCCGCACTCGTCGGCAGCGCCACCGTCGGCACAACCTACTTCTTCGGCCGCCTGCTCTACGGACAGCGGGTGGCGGCGATCGGTGCCTTGCTCCTCGCGACCTACCACTTCCACATTCACTTCAGCCGCCTGGCGATCTTCAACATCGCCGATCCGCTCTTCGGGACGGCGATCCTCGGCGCCCTGATCGTCGGACTACGGACGCGGCGCGCGGCGGCATTCGGCGGCGCGGGCATCCTGCTCGGGTTGACGCTCTATTTCTACCCGGGCGCGCGGCTGTTCATACTGCTGGTAGCGCTGCTCGGGCTGATTCAGGTCGTGCCGCGTCTACTCACGTACAACCGGCGGCCGCTCCCGCTTCCGCGGCAGGCGGTCCTCCTGCTGGTTGGCGGTGCGCTGACGGCAGCCGCGCCGTTGCTGCAAACCTACGGCCAGGCACCGCAGGCGTTCACCGCGCGACTGCGGGCCAACACGATCACCGCGCCGGGATGGCTCCGCGAAGAGGCGCGAAGCTCGCACATGCCGGCAGGCCGGCTCCTATTGCGGCAGTTCGAGCGCGCTGCGCTGGCCTTCTCGCTCTACCCGAGCACAGACGACTTCTACGACGACCGGAGACCGCTGTTGTGGGGATTGGCCGCACTGCTGCTCCCGGTTGGGCTCGGACTGGCGCTGCGACGCTTCGGGGAGCCGGCCTATCGACTACCCCTGCTGTGGGCGGTGCTCGCCGTGATCTTCGGCGGGGCGCTGCTCAAGGATCCGCCCGAGAGCGCCCGGTATGTGACCTTGGCGCCCGTGGTCTGCCTCTTGATCGCCATCGCAATCGAGCAGGCGCTGCTCCTGCTGCGTCGGCTTCGATTGGGCTGGCCGTGCGTGCCCCAGATTGCCGGCACAGTGCTGACACTCTATCTGGCGGCTGCTAGCGTCGTGGGATATTTCGTCGACTATCTCCCCAACCGGCAGCCGGGAGGGCCGAACACACATGCTGCTAACGCTTTGGCGCATTACCTCGAGCGGCAGCCGGCCGGGACCAAGGTCTGGTTCCTGGGAATGCCGCGCATGTATTACCACGGCTTCCCGATGCTCGACTTCCTGGCGCCGCAGGTGGATGCGGACGACGCTCTGACGATCTGGGTGATGCCTCCGCCCAAGCCCGGCTACACGACGGTCTACGCCGTGCTGCCGGAGCATCGCGCCGAGCTCGAAGCGACGGAGAAGAGCTATCCAGGGGGCATCGAGGAGGCTCTGCCGTGGCCGGCAGAGCCGGGACCGATGGTCTACGTGTACTGGGTAAGCCAACCGGCAGCGTCAGACACCGCGTGCGGGCGCCGATTCAGTCGCGCGCCTACTCGAGCCGGAGGTACTGGCCGAGAAGCCGGTTCGACGTGTCAACCTGACACACATCCTTGAAGCCTCAGAAGACGTTGAAGATGAAATAGGCGGCGACGGCCCCTGCCACCTTCGACCGATGGGGCACGAGCCGCGGACTCGCACACTCCGGGCAGCAGGGGTCGCCCCAGCGGTTGCCCACGAGTGCCGACGCGGCGACGATCTTGTCGCACGACTCGCAGCGGAACTCTCGTCGGGGCTCATCCATACATCGCCTCCATCTGATCTATCGGCCGCACCGGTTATCAGTATTGTACGCTACTTTTCCGTGCGCTCGCGGAGCGCCGCGGCGTCTTGTCGGGGCATCAGTCGTCCCCCGACGACTGCGCCGGCAATCATCAGCACGACGACAGCCCGGTACATCGTGGGCAGGCCGGTCCGCTGGGCCATGCTCCCACCCGCGATCGAGCCCGTAATGCCGCCGAGTCCGCCCGCCGAGTAGTAGAAGCTCGCGAGCCGCCCCCGCTGCCGTCTGAGACCAAGCTCGGTCGTGTAGACGAGGGCGGATCCTTCGAAGCAGGCATAGGCAAACGAGCGGATCATCTGGACGACGACGAAGCCGAGAAGTATCTTGACGAGGGTATATCCCAGGAAGACGCCCGACATGACGAGGAGCCCCGTCAGCAAGACCCGCCGCGGACCCCAGCGATCGGTAAGATAGCCCGCGAGGATGAAGCAGGGCACCTCCCCGAGCGCGGCCAGGCCCCAGAGGCCGCCGACGGCCGTCTTGCTATAGCCGGCATCCTGCATAAAGACCGGCCACAACGAGACGACGGCACCCATCGCGAACGACCAGGTCAAGGCCAGCCCGAGAAACGGCCACAGCGCATGGCGCATGGCGCCGGTTGCGGCCGGGAGCGTCTCGGCGGGACCGCGGTTCGCGGGCAGCGGCTGCGCTTGGGCGTGCTCACCCAATTGCGTCGCCAGCACAAATGCAGCGCCGTAGCAGCCCGCGGCGATACGGAACGGAACCCGAATACCAAGCCGGTCGGCGATCACGCCTCCGGCCAGCGCGGCTATGGAAAAGGCCAGCGACCCGAAGGTACGATACAAGCCGATCAGCCGCCCGCGGTTTCGCTGATCCTCGAGCAGATCGCCCACAAATGCGAGGCTGCCGGTGCTGTACGCCGCCAGGGCGACTCCTTCGAGCATTCTGATCGCGAAGAGCCAGCGCCACTCCGGAGCCAGGGCGACGAGCAGATAGGAGATACATAAGGCTCCGGTGCCAAAGAGCAACAGCGGCTTGCGGCGGCCCAGCTGGTCGGAGCGGCGGCCCCACCAGTACTGCGACAAGAGCGACGTCGCCTGGTACGTACCGAAGACAAGCCCGATATCGCGCGTGCCGGCGCCCAACGACTTGACGTAGACCGGCAGCAGGGGCGACCAGAGGCCGGTCGACAGGTAGACCAGGAAAAGCACGCCGGTCAACCGCCAGAACGAGCGCGGCTCTTTGATCTTCAAGGACGCGAAACGCGCCGCAAGCGGGAGACGGACGATCATCGCTGCTCCACTTCGTCGCATCTATGATAGTCGAGAATCACCCGACCGCCGCACGCGGTCTGATTTTTGCTACAGCGACACCATTGGCACCACAACAAGGAGGGACTGCCATGAGCGACCAGCCTCTGTTCCAGAACCAGGACGAGCAAGAGCGTGTCTATGCTCCACAGGAGCTCCCGGCGGGAAGCCCCGGGGAGCGCAGGGCCGAAGAGGAAGAAGAAGAGCGCGGAGCTGGCGGAGCCGGGCCGGGGGTCGTCGTGCCGGGAGCGGCCGTAGGCCTAGGCGGGCTTGGCATGGCGCCGAGCGGCACCGCCAGTGGCACGGGAGGCGGTCCCGCGGCCGGCGCGGTCATCGCCGGTGAGGCGCTCGCGGGCGACGAAGATCGCGACGACGACGGCGTGATGGAAACCGGCGAGACGCAACGTCGCTAAGACCGGTCCTTGGCATGGTCAGATGTCCTCCGCGAAGGCTCAGGACATCTGATCGTGCACTCTAGTGCCCGGCACCGGCGCCCTCCCATACTGTCTGTTGTCATGGCCAACACTACCTGTATACTGTCCGGCTGGTGATTCGGCACTGCGGAAAGCAGCAGATCGTAAAGGAAGAGCCATGACAGTCGTCAAATGGGCAGTGGTCGGCACGAGTAACTTTGCTCTAGATTGGATTGCCCGCGGCATCGCCTTGGGCCAGAATAGTGAGCTGGCGGCGATCGTCAGCCGCGACCCCGAGCGTGGACGAGCAGCGGCCGAGCGAACCGGAGCGCGTCTCCATTACACGTCGATCGACGAGATCGAGGCCGGCGCGATCGACGGCGTTTTCATTGTTACGCCTAACCCACAGCATGCACCGCTCACGATCGCCGCGGCCCGCCGCGGGCTGCACGTGATCGTCGAGAAGCCTATGGCTGCGACGGTTGCCGAGTGCCGGGCGATGATCGCCGCGGCGCGTGACGCGGGCGTGGTGCTCGCGGTCGCCCATTGCATGCACTGGGCGCCGCCCGTCACACGTGCCCGCGAACTCCTCGAGGCGGGCGCAATCGGGAGGATCGTCTCGGCGACGATCACTGCCTCGTACAACTCTCGGCCGAACGGCTCCTGGCGCCAGACCGACTCGACCGAGGCCGGCGGCGGAACGCTCTACGACATGGGCGTCCATGCGATCGACACGATTCAGCTGCTCGCGGGCTCGATCGCCGAGGTGAGCGGTCTCCTCGACCACCATATCTACCGCTATCCGGCGGAAGATACGAGCACAACGCTGCTGAAGTTCGCGTCAGGTGCGCACGGCGTCGTCGAGGCACATTCCAACTGTAGCCAGAACAGCTTCGCAGTCACCGGTACGAACGGTAGGCTATCGAGCAGCAACTGGCTCGGGCGCGAGTTCACAGGCAATCTGTTGCTCGAGCGCGACGGCGAAACGACCGAGCAGGAGCTCCCCGAGGTAAACGTCTACGTACCGCAGATCGAGCACGTCTCGGAGTGCGTACTAACGGGCCGCACACCGGCGATCTCGGGCGAGCGTGGGCTGAGTAATATTGCAGTGATCGAGGCTGCGGTCAAGTCGGCGAGGAGCGGCCGGCGCCTTGCGGTCGCGGAGGCGGCTCGCGCGTAGGGACCCAATATAGAGGACTATAAAGCGTGTAAGTACGGGCTACAGGCAGGACCGGCATGCTATTGTTGAGAGCAGGGGCCTCCGCTATAGTAAGCGCACGTCATTCATTTACATCGCAATCATTCCGGAGGTTCACTTCCATGCTTCGCAATTTCTTCGCCCGTGAGGAAGGCCAGGGTCTCGTCGAGTACGCGCTGATCCTCGTCCTGATCGCCATTGTCGTCATCGGTATCCTGACGCTGCTCGGCACCAAGGTCTCGACCGTCTTCTCGAAGGTTAACTCCGGCCTCGGCCAGTAATCGTCAGCCACGGCCGCTCCCGCGGCTCTTCTGGCGGTGGTGCGAAGCACCACCGCCTTTCTGTTTCTGGCAGAGCCAAGGACCACTTGCCCCTCGCCTGGCAACCTCGTATACTTTACCCATGTGCCCTCCCGTGCTTAAGGGTCGCCTGGACGGCGTGCGTGCTCCTGGTCCGACTCATGCACTACCCGATCGAGTCGGCGCACGGGGGCTGGCATGAGGGAGCGCCTCGCGGATCTAGGCGCGCTCTTCCGGCGCTTGCCGCTCCGGCCTGACCGCGGACGGATCACCGTCGCGCACTGGTGGGCGATCCTGCTGCTTCCGGGAACGCTGGCACTCGCCGTGGTCATCCCGTTCGACGTTTTGTACCATCTTGCCTATCTTTGGGGCTGGCTGCTGCTCGCCTCCTGGCTCTGGGTGCGCTACCAGGGGCCGCGCCTCGATCTAACGCGGGAGCTGCGCTCCGACTGGGCGCAGGTTGGCGACGAGCTTGAGGAGCGCTGGGAGCTTCACAATCTGGGCCGGCTGCCTTTGCTGTGGATGGAGATTAGCGACGCCTCGACGCTGCCCGGATACAGCGCGCGCAGAGTTGCAGCGGCGGCCTCGCGCTCCGCCGAACACTGGACGACGACCGCCGTCTGCCTCCGCCGCGGCCGCTACCGGCTTGGCCCCCTCGCGCTTGAGCTCGCCGATCCGCTCGGTTTGTTTCGCTACCGCCGCGCCGAAGCCGGAACGCGTGAGATGCTGATCTATCCGCCACTGGTACAGCTTCCTACGGTTGAGCGTCCCCGCGGACAGCGTGGCGGTACGGCCAGCGCCTCCCTGTTGAATATCCTACCTACGCCGAGTGCAGGTAGCATTCGCGACTACCGCCCGGGTGACCCGCTCAGCTTTGTACACTGGCGTGCTCTGGCGCACACCGGTAAGCTGATGGTCAAAGAGTTTGACCAGGAGGTTGCCGGCGCAGTCTGGATCATTCTTGACCTCAACCGGGCAGTGCAATCGGGGAGCGGTGCCGAGGCAACGGAAGAGCTGGGGGTCGTGCTCGCCTGCTCGCTGGCGAACCTCATGTTGGCGGAAGGCCGTATCGTTGGCCTCTTCGCCCACGGCGTGGCGCCGTACATGGTGCGACCGAGCCGCGGCCGCCAGCACGTGTGGGAGTTCATGAGCGTGCTGGTGGACGTGTACGCCGACGGCGAGATGCCGCTCTCCGACGTGATCCAGGAGCTTCGGTCTGTGGTGCCGGGGCGGCATGCAGCCGTGGTGATTACCTCGGACGCCGCGGGCGACTGGATCGGCCCGCTCACGATCTTGACGGGCGGCGGTAACGCGGCGCAGGCCTTGCTCGTCGACACTGTCGAGCGGCGCCTGGCTCCACTCGCCACGCGCCTCGGCAAGCTCGGAGTGCCGCACGCAGTCTTCCGGACCGGCGAGCGTTTGCCGCTGCTCACGCCGTTGCGCGAGCGTGTCCCCACCTACCGGATCTCACCGCTCGGGCGGGCTGTGCGCGTGGAGAGCTAACACTGTGGATGCCTCACTCCGCTTCCTGGCCCGGCGTCCGCCCCGTACCGGGTGGATCCTCTTCTTCCTGGCTCTTGCGGCGGTCCTGATTCTGCCCTCGATGCTGGCCTACAGCAGCCTTGAGTTTTCGTCGGGACCGATGCTGGTGGCGGTGATAGCGGGCCTGCTCTTCGGCTTGGTAGGTCTGCGCCGCCTGCGGGCGCTGCTGATCATCCCTGCGCTTGTGCTCCCATTTGTGCTGATGGAGCTTGCACCCCCGCTGCGCATCATCGTGGGCGATATACGCGCCCTCCTCCATTTCTCGGGACCTCGACCGCCGCTACTCGTTCCGCAGGCGGTGAGCGCTGCTCTTTCGGCTACGGAGACGACCCTGACCGCGGCCTGGGCCGGGGACACCGATGGGTTGAATTGGGCCGTCGCGCATCTCGCCGCGCTGCTCGGCTATCTCGCGGCAGCACTGCTTGGCGTTGGCCTACGACGCGGCTCGCGTCCGATCGCCTGGAGCCTCCCACTCATGGGCGTGATTGCGGCTACGGGGATTACCGCCCGCTCCGGGACGACCCACATCGTGATTGGCGTCTTCCTTACGCTGCTCGTCGGTCTGGTCGGCGGCTTTGTCAGCCGAGAGCGGAACTGGGAGCGTCAGGGTGTCGGCTTCTCCGATCTCCTCCGCTGGGACGTCACGGCCTTTGGGGCCGCCCTGCTCGCGATCGTAATTCTTTTCGGTCTCATTACACCGGCCGCATCGCACAATCTGCTGACGACCTGGCTCTGGACTGACGTCAAGCTTCCCGAGGGGCTGGCGCGGCTCGACAAGCCCGACAACGGTTTGGGAAACGGAGGCGGGGACTTCCGTATTGGCAGCACGCGTCCAGGCGAGGATCTCGAGCTCGGTCGCTCGCTGGAAGAGGGGAACAGGACCGAGGTCGCCCTGACTGTTCGTGCCCCGCGCGTCCTTCCGGCGTCGCTTCCATACTGGCGCGGTCGCATCTTTGATAGCTATACCGGGAGGGGCTGGACGACAGGACCGATCCATCCGGTGCCGGTGCAGCCAATGTCGCTTGGCCGGATCCCGCCGGAGCTGGTTCCACAGGAGATCGTCGACCGCCACGACGGCCGCAAGCTCCGCTATGGGGTGCCTGACATTGTGTCGGTCGATCACACGTCGACCCTTGAAGAAGGCTCGCTCGGAGGCTCGGTGGGCTGGACCGGGACAGAGACGACCTACACCGTCTACTCGCAAGCTCCGGCTCCCCTGACGGAAGTTGGCCCACAAGCGATCGAGACTCAAAAAACGTTGGCCGCCTATATGACGCTTCCAAGTGGCATGCCGAGCCGCGTGGTCGAGCTGGCAGAGCGGGTTACGCAGGGGGCGGGCACTCAGACGGCACGCGCGGCCGCGCTCGAGACCTATCTGCGCGACCTGCAGTATAGCTACGCGGTCGCGCCGCTCAAGCCCGGCGGCGATGCCGTCGATCAGTTTCTCTTCACGATGCGCTCCGGCTACTGTACCTACTATGCGTCGGCGATGGCGGTGATGGCGCGTATCGTCGGTATTCCCAGCCGCGTTGCGGTCGGCTACGCGACAGGGACATTTGATCCCGCGTCCGGCGCCTTTGTCGTCCACGAGGCCGACGCCCACGCCTGGCCGGAACTCTACATCGATGGTCAGGGCTGGACCCGCTGGGAGCCTACGCCGATCCGCCCGGTGCCGGCCCGCAGTACGAGCCCGGGCCAGTCCGCTCCGGTCTTCGAGCCGGCTCCGGCGCGCGAACCCGCTCTACGCGGCCTGCCCTGGTGGCCGGTCCTGGCAGCTATCGCGGGGCTTGCGCTGCTGATCGTGGTCGGACGCCTGCGGCGGCTGGCCACGCCGATGGGACCGGCTGGCGTCCATCGGGATCTGTACCGCTTCGGCCGCCGCGCCGGGATCCCCTTCGCCGCGGGAGACTCGATCGAAGAGTACGCTGGACGGCTGGCGCGGGCGATTCCGCGAGCACGACAACCGATCGAGCGCGTCGCCCGGCTGCTGACGGCACGCCTCTATCGTGAGGAGCCTCTCTCCCCCGGCGAAGAGCGCAGCTTGGTCAGCGCATGGTACACCGTGCGAAGCATCTTTCAGCGGCGTGCCGATCGGCTCTGACCGTCGCTCGCCCCGCCGCCGGTCGAGCAAGTTTGCGCCTTCGGCGCGGTACTTGCTGAGCTCTAGCAGCGCCGGTTGGCTGAGTGCGATAGCCCGAGGAGGAACCAATGGCCCAAGAGACGGAGCAAAACCAGGGAACAGGCGAGCCCTTTCCCGACGATTTTACCTGGGGTGTCGCGACCGCCTCGTACCAGATCGAAGGCGCTGCTCACGAAGACGGCCGCGGCGAGTCGATCTGGGATCGCTTCAGCTACACGCCGGGCAAGGTTGTCAACGGCGACACGGGCGATGTCGCCTGCGATCACTACCACCGCTGGCGGGAGGATATTGCGTTGATACGGGAGCTTGGAGCGCAGGCCTATCGCTTCTCGATTGCCTGGCCGCGCATCATCCCCGGTGGCCGCGGTGAGACGAATGAAAAAGGGCTCGCCTTTTACGATCGCCTGGTGGACGGTCTCCTCGAAAGCGGTATCACGCCCTGGGTCACGCTTTACCATTGGGACCTGCCGCAGGTGCTCGAGGACCAGGGGGGATGGCCCAACCGGGCGACGGGCGAGGCGTTTGCCGAGTACGTCGACGTCGTGACGCGGCGCCTGGGCGATCGTGTAAAACACTGGATCACCCTGAACGAGCCGTGGTGTAGCGCCTTTCTGGGCTATGCCGTGGGCGAGCACGCCCCTGGGCGCAAGGAGTTCCCTGTCTGGCTGGAGGCGCTCCATACGCTCTACCTCGGCCATGGCCGGGCGGTCGAGAGCGTCCGGCGCAACTCGCCCGGCGCACAGGTTGGCATTACGCTCAACCTTTCGCAAGCTTACCCGGCCTCCGATAGCCAGGCGGATCGGGACGCGGCCGAGCGCTACGACGGCTTCTTCAATCGCTGGTTTCTTGACCCGCTCTACGGCCGCACGTATCCGGAAGATATGCTCGAGCTCTACGGCGACATGGCGCCGAAGATGGAGCCGGCTGACTTTGATATCATGGCGGCAAAGACTGACTTCCTCGGCCTGAACTACTACAACCCGGCCTTCATCGCGGACGATCCGGGCGCTCCCGGCCTCCGGACCCGCAGCGTCGAGCCCGAGGGAGAATATACGCAGATGGGCTGGCTTGTCTATCCGGGTGGGCTGCGCGATCTGCTCCTGCGCGTCTCCCACGACTACCCCACGGGCCCGCTCTATATCACGGAAAATGGGGCCGCCTATCCCGATCCGGCGCCGGTCGACGGCCGTGTCCACGATCCCGAGCGAACGCGGTACTACGCGGAGCATCTTCGGGCCTGCCGGCGGGCGATCGGGGATGGCGTGCCGCTCAAAGGTTACTTCGCCTGGTCGCTGATGGACAACTTCGAGTGGGCCTTCGGATACACGCGACGCTTCGGTATCACCTATGTCGACTACGACACGCAGGTGCGCACGATCAAGGATAGCGGCCGCTACCTCGGCAAGGTCATGCGCGCCAATCGGGTGCTGCCGGTGGAAGCCACGGAGTAGAGCCGCAAACGTGATCTGAACGTGTGTAGAGACGTTGTATACAACGTCTCTACACACGTATGCTCATACTCCAAATGCATTGTCCCTAGCCGCGCGGTGACTTTCATCCGGCGCTCCCCACGGCAGAATCGTCGCCAAAGGAACTTCGGCGCAGACAGGCACACGATCCAGATGGCATATAATAGCGGAGCCGGCCAGGTTGGCTGTCCCCTACCGGTAGAGCTATGGCCTCGATCACCTCGGCAGCCCACTACGGAGGAGTCTGTGCCAGGATTCAATGGTCTTGGGATGAACCTCGGCAACCTTTCCCGGTTATCGTCCGCGCGTACGCGCTCGATCAGCCCGGAGAATTTCGCAGGAGAGAAAGGCAAGGGTGGCATGGCGACCGAGGGAACCGGCGCCGCCGCCGCACGCGATCTCGGGCAGGGATGGAAGCTTTCGCCGTCGATCGTGATCGGGTCCGGCGAGACGCGCCTCCTGGCAGATATTCAAGACGCAGGCGCTATTCAACAGATCTGGATGACGCCGACGGGCCGCTGGCGGTCAAGTATCCTCCGCATCTACTGGGACGGCTCGGAGAATCCGGCGGTCGAGTGCCCGATCGGCGATTTCTTCGCCTCTGGCTGGAACAGGTACGCCCAGGTCTCGTCACTCGCGGTCTGCGTCAATCCGCGCAGCGGCTTCAACAGCTACTGGGAAATGCCCTTCCGCGGGCGCTGCGTGATGACTCTAACTAATCGCGATGCCGAGCCGATGACGCTCTACTACCAGATCAATTACACCCTCACCGAGGTGCCGGAAGATACTGCCTACTTTCATGCTCAGTTTCGGCGCACGAACCCGCTGCCCTACAAGCAGGACTACACGATCCTCGACGGTGTGCGCGGACAGGGTCAGTACGTAGGCACGTACATGGCCTGGGGCGTGAACAACAGCAGCTGGTGGGGCGAGGGCGAGATCAAGTTCTACCTCGACGGCGACGACGAGTGGCCGACGATCTGCGGGACGGGCACGGAAGATTATTTCTGCGGCTCCTATGACTTCGATCTCGGCAAGGAAAACGGCGGCTACCGCGAGCACACGACGCCCTACTCGGGTCTGCCCCAGGTGATCCGCCCTGATGGCCTCTACGATGCCCAGACGCGCTTTGGGATGTACCGCTGGCACATCGTCGATCCGATCCGCTTCGAGCGGGATCTGCGTGTGACGATCCAGGCGCTGGGCTGGCGTAGCGGAGGGCGTTATCTACCGCTTCAGGACGATATCGCCTCGGTTGCCTACTGGTATCAGACGCTGCCCACGGCGCCCTTTCCGGAGCTGCCCGACCGCGACTACCTGGAGATCATCTAAAGGAGGCTGCCCATGTCAAATCCACCAGGGAGCCCGATCGAACATAGCACGACCAACCGTATCTCATTTATCACCGCCAACTATGTCGCCAGACAGATCGGCTTCAATATGACCGAGGGCTGGGGCCAGGGCGACCGGGCGACCAACGAGTACTTTCGCCCGATCGAGACCTTTGCCGAGCGCTTCGGTAAGCTCCTCGACGATATTCGGGCGATGGGCTTCGAGGCGATCGACCTGTGGAACGCGCACCTGCACTGGGCGTGGGCCACCGAGGAGCACATCGCCTCGGCGCGCGATCTGCTCGCCCGGCACGGTCTGCGGGTGCTCAGCCTGGCGGGCGGTTTCGGCGCAACACCCGATGAGCTCGATCGAGCCTGCAAGCTCGCCGTGGCAATGGATGCGCCGCTCCTTGCTGGGAGTACTACCCTGCTGTCCAAGGATCGAGCGGCGACCGTCGCAATTCTCAAGCAGCATGGGGTGCGGCTGGCGATCGAAAACCACCCCGGCGAGAAGACTCCGGCGGATGTGCTCAGGCAGATCGGCGATGGCGGAGACGGGATGCTCGGAACCGCAGTTGATACCGGGTGGTGGGGCACCCAGGGCTACGATGCTGCCAAGGCTATTGAGGAGCTCTGGTCCCACATCCTGTGCGTCCATCTCAAAGACGTATTGGCAGCCGGAGCACACGAGACCTGCCGCTTCGGCCGGGGTGTGGTGCCGATCGAAGCATGCGTTCGCACGCTGCAGCACATGGGCTACCAGGGGAGCTACGGCATAGAGCACGAGCCGGACCACTACGATCCCAGCGAGGATTGCCGCGCCGTGCTGCAGATGCTCCGGGGCTGGCTGGCGTAGAGACGTTGACCTATGCATACCGAGAAGGACATAACTCGTGACTGACCAGAAATTACGCATCGGTGTCGTCGGCTGTGGGAACATCGCGGGGCCGTATGCAAAGACGCTGCAGCCCTATGACCAGATCGAGCTCGTCGGCGCCGCGGACCAGGATCCGCAGCGCGCCCGCGATTTCGTCGCCACCTATGGTGGAACAGCCTTCGAGACGCTGGACGAGATGCTCGCCGACGACTCGATCGACGTCGTGGTCAATCTGACGATCCATCACGCGCATCCGGCGGTAATCACGCAGTGCCTCGCCGCCGGCAAGCACGTTCACAGCGAAAAACCGCTCGCAATGACCTATCCCGAGGCGAAAAAGCTGGTCGACCTTGCCGACGAGAAGGGCTTGCGCCTGAGCTCCTCGCCGATCACCTTCATGGGCGAGGCCCAGCAGACCGCCTGGAAGGTGATCCGCGAAGGCCGGCTTGGCCCGGTGCGGGTCGCCTACGCCGAGGTGAACTGGGGCCGGATCGAATCCTGGCACCCCGCGCCCGGTCCCTTCTACGAGGTCGGCGCGCTCTTCGACGTCGGCGTCTATCCCCTGACCGTCCTCACGACGATCTTCGGCCCTGCGCGCCGCGCGCTTGGCTACGGTCGTGTCCTCTATCCCGACCGCGTGACCAAGGAGGGTGTGCCATTCCATATCGAAACCCCCGATTGGGTCGTGGCGGCGGTCGAGCTCGAGAATGGCACCCTCGTCCGATTGACGACGAACTTCTACGTCGGCCATCATAGCCAGCAAAAGGGCATCGAGTTCCACGGCGATCGCGGCTCGCTTTATATGGATAGCTGGCAGAACTTCAACGCAGCCGTGGAGTTCGGCGAGTTCGGCAAGAGCTACGAGCCGGTGCCCTACGTCAAGGAGCCCTACCCAGGAACTGAGTGGGGCCGCGCGGTGGTCGAGCTGGGCGACGCCATCGCCGAGGGCCGGCCGCAGCGCGCCACGGGCGCCCAGGCTGCCCACGTCGTGGAGATCCTCGCGGCGATTGCGACGTCGGTCAAGCAAGGACATCCGGTAGATATCACCTCTACTTTCTCGCCGCCTAAGCCTATGGAGTGGGCGGAATAGCTCGACGTGCCGGCCTTCCAGTTCCGCGTGGATGATCGAGCTGCTCCACGCTGAGGCCACAGGGAGAGCTGTTGTATACGGCGGCTCTCCCTGTGGCCCGATCTATGCTCGGCCGGTCTGATCAATGTAAGGACCTTAGATGAGCCAGCGTTGGACTCTCTCTCCTGACCGATGTTTTGATCCCGATCCATCCCAGCGCGCATTAGCACGCACGCTCTATGCCGCGGTCAAGGATCTGCCGATCGTAAGCCCGCATGGCCATGTGGACCCCACGCTCCTGGCCGAGGACCGCACCCTTGGCTCGCCGGCCGATCTCTTCATTATTCCCGACCACTACGTCTTCCGCATGCTCTATAGCCAGGGCGTATCGCTTGAAGAGCTCGGTATTCCGGCACGTGACAGCACCCCGGCAGAGAGCGATCACCGGCGTGTCTGGCAGCGCTTCGCGGATCATTTCTACCTGTTTCGCGCGACGCCGACAGGTCTGTGGCTCCAGGACGAGCTGATCGACGTTTTCGGCGTCGAAGAACGGCTCGACGGCGAGAGCGCGCAGCGCATCTACGATCACCTGCAGGAGCGACTGGCGCGGCCGGAGTTCCGGCCCCGCGCGCTCTTCGAGCGTTTCGATATCGAGGTGCTCTGTACGACGGATGCCGCCGGCGATCCGCTCGATGCGCACCGGGCACTGCGGGAGGCGAGCTGGGGCGACAAAGTGCGCCCGACCTTCAGGCCCGACGGAGTCGTCAATCTGCATACTCCCGGCTGGCGCGCAAATCTCGAGCGCCTGAGTGACGTCTCAGGGATCGACATCGTCGACTACGTTTCCTTCGTGCGAGCGCTCGAGGCGCGGCGGACAGTTTTCAAGGAGTTTGGCGCGACGGCGACAGACCATAGCGCGGCCACGCCACACACCACGCGGCTGTCGCCGGGCGAGGCCGGAGCTATTTTCATCCGCGCTCTGCACGGCCATGCGACGCCGGGGGATGCCGCCCGCTTCACGGCGCACATGCTGCTCGAGATGGCGCGCATGAGCGTCGAAGATGGCCTGGTCATGCAGCTGCATGTCGGCAGCTATCGTAATCACAACGCGGCCCTGTTCGAGCGCTTTGGCCCCGATATGGGCGCGGATATCCCCATCCATACCGAGTGGACCTATAATCTGCACGCGCTGCTAAACGCCTACGGCGGCGACTATCGTTTTCGCCTGATTCTCTTTACGCTTGACGAGAGCAGCTACAGCCGCGAGCTTGCGCCCCTGGCCGGGCACTATCCCGCCGTGCTGCTCGGCCCGCCCTGGTGGTTCTACGACAGCATCAATGGGATGCGCCGCTACCTCGACCGGATCGTCGAGACGACCGGCCTATACAACCTGGC
>JBBSGA010000009.1:0-38552 GCA_038254585.1 Chloroflexales bacterium
CGAGCTCGACAAACAGGGTCGCATCCTGCTCCCGGGGCCCCTCCGCGAGTATGCCAGTATTGGAGAAACGGCCGTCGTCGCCGGAATGAACACGTACTTCGAGATCTGGTCGACAGAGGCCTGGGCCAGCGAGCAGGCCGACCTCGCAGAAGAAGCGGGGGCGATCGCAGCCACTATGGCGTCGCTTGGGATCTAGCGGGACCGGTTCGCGCCCGAGACAGGCGTCCGATTCCGGACGGAATAGAAAGGCCACCGGCCGATGGTCAGCTTCGCGCACACGCCGGTACTTCTGGCGGAGACGATCGAAGGGCTGCGCGTTCTGCCGGGGGCAGCATACATCGATGGGACGCTGGGGGGCGGCGGCCACACCACGGCACTCCTGGCGGCAGGCGCGGGCCGCGTACTCGGCATCGATCGCGACCCAGAGGCGCTCGCGGCAGCCCGGCGGCGGCTTGAGGACGAGCACGAGCGGGTCACGCTCGTCCACGGCAATTTTCGAGCGATCGCGACGCTGGCACAGCGGCATGGGTTCGGACGGGTCGCCGGAATCCTGCTCGACATTGGGGTCTCGTCGTACCAGCTTGATACATCTGAGCGGGGGTTTTCGTTCGGAGCACCAGGGCCGCTCGACATGCGAATGGATCCGACCGCAGGAACGACCGCGGCGGACCTGGTAAATACCTTACCCGAGGCCGAACTCGCCGAACTGATCTATCGCTGGGGCGAAGAACGAGCGGCCCGGAGGATCGCTCGACGAATCGTAGAGCGTCGCAGGACGGCATCGATCACGTCGACAGAGGAGCTCGCGGAAATGGTTAAGCGCGCAGTAGGTGGGAAGGCAACGCGCATTCATCCCGCGACGCGGACCTTCCAGGCGCTGCGGATCGCAGTCAACGACGAGCTTAGGGCGCTGGAGGAGGCACTTCCGGCTGCGATTGAGCTGCTAGAGCCGGGCGGACGGCTGGCCGTCATCACCTTTCATTCACTCGAAGACCGGATCGTCAAGCAGTTCATGCAGCGAGAGTCGGCAATCTGCCTGCTCCCGCCGCGCACCTTCGCAGAAGCCTGCCCGCACTTGACCGAGAAAGGCATGGGGCCCAGGGCATGTATCTATCTCGCCCAGCGCGACTGTGACTACGCGCCACACCTCAATCCGGTTCGGTCGAAGGCGGTGACCGCGTCGGAGGCGGAGACGCGCGCCAATCCTCGAAGCCGGAGTGCGAAGCTGCGCATCGCCGAACGCCTGGCGTCCACGGAGATCGGCGGCGGTCTCACAAGCTAATCAGCTGAAAGGCAATGATTGAGGATCGCTTCCCTTCAATCTCGTAGTAAAAGCGTTGAGGATCCCGGCGTGAAGAAGCCGGAGAACGGAGAAGCTTATGGCCGTGACCGTACAAGCCATGCCGCTACAGCACGCCAGGGAGCGTCGCGCGCAGTATCCGAGCTACTTCAAGCTGGGATATGCCGGGCTGCTCGCGGGAGCCGTCGTCGCGGTCTGCCTGCTGAGTATCCTCTACCTTGCTCAGACGGGCCGCGTCGCCACGCGCGGCTATATGCTCCAGGAGCTTCAGGATCAGCACGCGGTCCTTCTACGCGAGGCGGAGCAGTATCAATATCGCATCGCCGCAGCGAACCGGCTCGACTCAATCGCAGAACGCGCTACGAGGCTTGGTCTCCATCCCGCCGCGCCCAGCCAGCTGCGCTATGCTACGATCGAGCTACATGCAGGACCCGTCGTCGCCCAACGCTGAACCAAGTACTGAGTGTGGCGCATGACGTGTGCCACCGGTCTCATTCGACGCTCAGCCCCTGACATTCACTACGCAACACGAGACTAAATGCTATGGCCACAGTTGCTTCCAGCCGACCTGCCGGCATCTCCCACAGGCGAATCAATGCGATTCTCCTGATTTGTATGCTGCTCGCCATCCTGACGACGCGCCAGTTGGTCGTGATTCAGGTTTACAAGCAGGTCGACGACCGTAACCTTGGTCAGCGGGCACAGGACGAGCTCTCGCTGCACGTCGTGCTTCAGCCGCGGCGCGGGACGATCTATGACCGCGACGGCGCAGCGCTTGCCCTGAATGTCTATCGCGACAGCTTGTACGTCGAGCCCCCACGTATCGCCGAGCCCGAAAAGCTCGCGATCGTTCTGGCACCGATCGTCGGGCAAGATGTCGAGAGCGTCATCAAGATCCTCGGTAACAAGAGCCGTGAGTGGGATCGGCTTGCGCAGTGGCTTACTCCCGAGGCGGCCAACAAGGTACGGACGCTTGGTAAGAACGGCGCGCTGCCGGACGGATTGCACCTGATCCCGGAGGCTGAGCGAGCCTATCCCCAGGGCGACTTCGCCGCACGCATTGTAGGCGTCGCCAACCACGAGGGCGACGGCATCAGCGGTGTGGAAGCGTTTTACGATTCCGAGATCAAAGGCATTACCGGAACGCTTCAGGCCGAACAGGACGCAGCGCAGCGGCCAATCTGGATTGCTCCGCAGCACATCAGCGAGCCCGAGGACGGCTCGGATCTGACTCTGACGATCGACTCGACCGTTCAGCGCGTCATCGAGCACGAGCTCTCCGATGCAGTCGAGAAGCACCACGCCGACGGCGGCTCGATCCTGGTTATGGACCCGAATACCGGCGAGGTGCTCGGCATGGCCTCTTCGGGGTCCTTCGATCCCAACCACTATACAGAGGTCGATCCCGCGCTCTACAACCACAACCCGGCGCTCACCGACGTCTACGAGCCTGGCTCAACCTTCAAGGTCATCCTCACGGCAACGGGACTCCAGACGGGCAAGTTCACGGCCGAGACAGCCGTCAACGACCCAGGCTGCATCGGCCGCTATGGCTATCGGCTCTGCAACTGGAACTCTGCCGGCAACGGGGCGATGACGCCCGCGCGCATGCTCTACTTCTCGTCGAATGTCGCGGCGCTCCAGTTCGGCGAGATCGTCGGTCGTGACGATTTCTACAAATATGTCAGGCTCTTCGGCTATGGCCAGCCAACGGGCATCGATCTGGCGGGCGAGGGGACTGGAATCGTCAACTGGCCCATTGGGGAGAACTGGAGCGATCTGACGCTTGATACGAATGCCTTCGGCCAGGGTATCTCGGTCACACCGGTTCAGCACCTGACTGCGATCTCGGCCGTCGCCAACGGCGGCACGTTGATGTGGCCGCACGTCGTCAAGCGCAAGTGCAAAGGCACGCAGTGCGAGGATATCGCGCCGCGTCCGGTGCGCCGCGTGGTCGATCAGGGCGTGACGGACCAGATCCGCAAAATGCTCGTCGACAATTCGATGAACTACGCGCCGGTAGTCTGGGGGCCGATCACCGGCTCCTACGCCAAGGTGCCGCTCGTACCCGGCTTTAGGGTGACTGCCAAGACCGGGACATCGCAGATCCCGCTCAACGGCGGCTACGACTCGAACGGCACGATCGGCTCCGTTGTCGGGTGGGCACCCGCCGAGCAGCCGCGCATCGCGGTCCTGGTCAAGATCGACCGGCCAAAGGATGATCCGTGGGGCGTCAACACCGCCATTCCGGTCTACCAGAAAGTGGTCTCTCAGCTCTTGACCTACTACCGGATGCCCCCCAATCCCCAGTTCGTCGACCCGTCGCAGGTGGGTAAATGAGATCGTGGCAGTAGGAGCAGTGCCGTCAAAAGCCTATGCTACAATGCCGCGGGTGGCTGAGGAGTGCAGGCACAAGGTGGCGACGAATGGAAACGGCGCCGTAGCAAATGAGCATGGGAGCGTCTCCACGACGCTCCCGCGTGTGCTTGCCCGGACCGACTGGAACGGCGTCACGATCGACTCGCGCGAGGTACAGCCGGGCGACCTATTCGTGGCTCTGCCCGGCGAGCACGTGGACGGCCATCGCTACGTCGGCGACGCACTCCGCCGAGGTGCCGCCGCGGCGCTCGTGCGGCGCGACTGGGCCTCCGAAGAAGCCGCCGCGCTCAATCTCCCGCTCAACGTCGGCGCCGAGCCGGCCGAAGACGAGCTCGTCCCGCCGGCCCTGATCCCCGTCGACGATCCGCTGCAAACGCTTCAGTCGCTCGCCGCCGATCACCGGAGCCATTTCGATCTTCCGGTGATCGGAATAACCGGCAGCGTCGGCAAGACCAGCACCAAGGAGCTGCTCGCAGCGGTGCTCAGCGAACGACTCGTGACGCTCGCGAGTGTTAAGTCGTTCAACAACGAGATCGGTCTCCCGCTTACGCTGCTGCGGCTGCGACCGAATCACGAGGCGGCCGTGCTTGAGATGGGTACCTATGGCCCCGGCGACATTGCGCTGCTCTGCAAGCTGGCACGTCCGCAATATGGCATCGAGTTGAATGTGGGACCGTCCCACCTGGAGCGCATGGGGACTCTCGACACGGTAGCACACGCGAAGGCCGAGCTCATCGAGGCACTACCGGCCGGCGGCCTTGCCGTTCTCAACGGCGACGATCGGCGCGTCCGCGCCATGCAGGAGCGAACCAGCGCGCGGACGCTGCTCTTCGGGCTCGATCCCAGCAACGATATCTGGGCCGATCAAATCGAAAGCCGGGGGCTGCGAGGCATCGCCCTCACAGTGCATGCCGAGGGCGAGGAGCGGCGGGTGGAGATGCCGCTGCTTGGCCGGCACAATGTATATACAGCACTACCCGCAATTGCCGTAGCGCGGGCACTTGGCCTGCCGTGGTCGGCGATCGAGGACGGGCTTCGCAGTCTGAAAGAAGCGCCGCGGCTCATCGTGCGCGAGGGGATGAACGGGGCGACCTTACTCGACGACACGTACAATGCCTCACCCGCCTCGTGCCAGGCCGCGCTCGACGTCCTCGTCGAAATGCCGGGCCGGCACGTCGCGGTCTTCGGCGACATGGCCGAGCTGGGCCCAGAGGAGATTGCAGGGCATCGGGCGGTCGGCCGGGCGGCGACGGCGACGAGCGATTTGCTGGTCGTCGTGGGCGCCAAGGCGCGCTACATCGGGGAGGCAGCGCTCGAAGCGCGCGAGGCTCCGCCGGTGCTTTTTGCCACCTCGAACGCCGAAGCCATCGCGCTTCTTCAGCAGCACATCCGGCCCGGCGACTACGTATTGGTGAAAGGAGCACGTGTGGCCGCGACCGAGGAAATCGTGGCAGCGCTTCGCGCCAGATCAAAGCCATCCCCAGAGGAGACAAGCGCCTCGCAGGGTAGCTCACAGGAGGCCGCGTAAGTGGAAACATTCCTACGCGGCGTCGTCGTCAATGACATTGCGCGATCACTGCTGCTCTCTGGAGGCGCCTTTCTGCTAACCCTCTTCAGCGGCCGCTACTGGATCCGCTGGCTGGTCAAGCACAAGATCGGCAAACGGGTGCGCGAGGAAGGGCCGCAGAGTCACCTCGTCAAAACCGGTACGCCCACGATGGGTGGTGTCATGATCGTCGTCAGCGTCGTGATCATGACGGTGCTTTTCAATTTATACAAGCGCCTATCGATCCTCCTACCGCTGGCGGTACTGACCTCATACGCCATACTGGGTGCCTTCGACGACTTCCTGACGCTTACCCGCTCACACGCGAAAACGTATGGCTTCTCGGTACGTTTCAAGTTCGCCTGGCTCTTTGTGATCGCCTTGATCGCCTCCTTCGCGCTGTATTTGCCGAAGCCATACGGTCTCCAGAACCCGGCAGAGGGACTCTCCAGCTTAGTTCAAATCCCGTTCATCGGCAGTCGATCAATGGGCTACTGGTACATTCCGCTTGCTACGCTGATCATCGTCGCGACTTCGAATGCCGTAAATTTGGCGGATGGTCTAGACAGTCTGGCCGCGTGGCTGCTCGTGCTAGCCTTTGCGGCGTACGGTGTTATCTCATTTGTTGCATACCCACGCCTGCGGTATTTGTCACCGTTTTGCTTTACGATGGTCGGCGCGTGCGCGGCGTTCCTCTGGTATAACGCCCACCCAGCAGAGGTCTTTATGGGCGACCTCGGCGCGCTGTCGATGGGCGCCGTTCTAGCTGTCGTAGCACTGATGTCGCAGCACTGGCTCCTGCTGCCGATCATCGGTATCGTCTTCGTGGCCGAAGCGCTCTCGGTAATCATTCAGGTCGGCTTTTTCAAGTGGAGCCGGCGACGATATGGCGAGGGACGTCGCATCTTCCGCATGGCGCCCTTGCATTCGCACTTCGAGCTCGGCGGCTGGTCCGAGATGCAGGTGATGCAGCGCTTCGTATTGATCGGCATGATCGCCGCGCTCGTCGGCGTTTCGCTGGCCCTGACGACGCCCGAGTCGCAGGGGCTGCCGATCCGCGAGCGCATACCACTCAACAGCAGTCAGGAGACGCGGTAGGAGTCCGGCGCGGCAGACGCAACAGATACTCCGGCGACCAATATGCAGAACCTTCGCGGAAAACGAGCGCTCGTCATGGGGCTGGGCATCAGCGGTGGTGGCCTGGGCGTTACGCGTTTCCTGGTCGAGCAGGGAGCCGAGGTGACCGTCACCGACCTGCGCGACGCGACGGTGTTGCAACCGTCGCTCGATGAACTGGGCGACCTGCCGGTGCGCTACGTCCTCGCGCATCATCGCGAGGAAGACTTCCGGTCGGCCGATCTGGTGGTGCGCAACCCGGGCGTGCCGCGCGAGTCGCGCTATCTCGCGCTGGCCCGGGAGCACGGTGCCCAGATCGAGATGGAGATGACGCTCTTCTTCCGGCTATGCCCGGGCCCGATCGTCGGCATCACTGGAACACGCGGCAAGACGACCACGACCTTGCTTACCGGCGCGCTCCTGAGCCGGCAATATCCGGAGACGGTCATCGCCGGCAACCTCCGGGTCTCCGCACTGGAGCAGCTACCGCGCATCACGGCGACCACGCCGGTAGTGCTCGAGCTCTCCTCGTGGCAGCTCGAGGGACTGGGCGAAGCGGGCTTAAGCCCGGCCTACGCCTGCGTCACCAATCTCTCGCCCGACCATCTCGACCGCTATGGAAGTATGCAGGAGTATGCACAGGCCAAGAAGCAGATCTTCCTACACCAGCGCCCGGAGCGCGGAGACGTCGTGGTCTTGAACGCGGACGACCCGATCGTCAGCGCCTGGGCGAACGAGATTGTTACGGACGAGCCGCCGGCCTGGTTTTCGACCAAGCTAGACCGCCGGCAGATCGCCGCCGACGTCGGCGGCGCGGCGGCATGGTGGGACGGAGAGGTGCTACGCTGGCAGGACGAGCGCATCTGCGAGCGCCAGGATCTGCAGATCGCAGGCGAGCACAACCGGGCGAACGTGGCGGCCGCGGTGGCCTTGGCCAAGGTCTTCCGCCCGCCGGTCGCGAACGCGGCGATCCGCGGAGCCATCCGCGACTTTCGCGGCGTCGCGGATCGGCTCGAGCTGGTCCGCGCGATCGACGGCGTTCGCTTCGTCAACGACACGACCGCCACGGCGCCAGCCGCCACCATCGCAGCGCTCGAGACGATCGCGGCGCCGGTCGTGTTGCTTGCCGGTGGTGCCGACAAGCTTCTCGACTTCGGCGCGATGGCCGAAACGATCGCCGCGGGCGTCCGCGCGTGGGAAGCCAATCAGGGAGGGGCGTCGGTCAAAGCGGTGCTACTCCTGGCCGGAACCGCGACGCCGCGCCTCGCGTCCGCACTCGCGGCCGAACACGTTGATCCGGATGCGACCTTTGACTCGCTCGAGGCAGCGGTCGACCGGGCGCGAGAGCTTACGCAGCCCGGCGATGTCGTCCTGCTCTCGCCCGGCTGCGCGTCGTTCGGTATGTTCGTCAACGAGTTTGACCGGGGCGAGCGCTTTCGCCAGATTGTGGCGGCACTCCGATGAGCGACGACGAGGAGCGCACGCGGGCTATGCTGGAGCGGCTCGAGCGAGAATTCGGCAAGCGGCAGGACGCGTCCGGGATGGAGTCGCCGGACACCGTCGAAGGTGCCCGCGCGGCTCCGGGGAGCGCCATGCCCGTTGGGCCCGCAGCACAGGCGCGCCGCGTGCGTCTCAGCTTGCCGCTGAGCAAGCCGCGGGTCGTCTATGCACTGCTGGTGATCAACGTCCTGATGTACGGGCTGACGCTGCTGCTGACGTATCTACGGCAGAACGCCGTCGACCCGCGCTTCGGGGATGCCTTTACGATGGTGCTCTACGATCTCGGGGCGAAGTACGGACCGGCGATCGACGCTGGCCAATACTGGCGTTTCGTGACGCCGATCTTTCTGCATGGAGGGCTGGTTCATCTCGGCTTTAACTCGTATGCCCTCTATGTGCTCGGACCGGAGACCGAGCGGGTCTACGGCTCGCTACGCTTCCTGGCGATCTATATGCTGGCCGGCTTGGCCGGATCGATCGCCTCGTACATACATTCGCCGGACCTATCGATCGGCGCGTCCGGCGCGATCTTCGGTCTGATCGGCGCGCTGGCCGCTTTCTTTTATACGGCGCGCAGCCTGCTCGGCGCCGAAGCCTCGCGCCAGCAGATCACGCAACTCATCTCCCTGGCAGCGATCAATATTGTGATCGGCCTATCGGTGACGGCCGTCGACAACGCAGCCCACTTAGGCGGCCTTGCCGCGGGCGCCCTTTCAGGCTTTGTGCTCGCGCCGCGCTATCGCATTGACGATCGTCTCTATCCCCCGACGATCGTCCGCGCGGGGCGTGCCGCAGTAAGCTGGTTGCTGGCGGCACTCTTTCTGATCGCGCTGCTGGTATGGGCGCTACTCTCAATTGGACGGTATCGGTGAGAAGCGAGGAGGGGTGATGATCGCTAAACAACAACGGGCACCGGACTATGCCCTGCTCGCGCTAGTCCTGGCGCTGACAGTCTTCGGACTGGTCATGGTCTACAGCGCATCGTTCATGATCGCGGTGAACGAGGGGCACAGCCAGGTCTACTACTTGGTGCGGCAATTCCTCTGGGCGATCGTTGGCGGCGCGATGCTGCTGGTCGGGCAGCGGCTCGAGTACCGCATGTGGCGACGGATGGCGCTGCCGTTGATGGCGACCACGATCGCGCTCCTGATATTGGTGATCGTGCTGCCAAAGAGCATGACCAGCCGCGGCGGTGCCGAGCGCTGGATCACGTTCGGACCGATCGGCATTCAGCCGACCGAGGTCGCCAAGCTCAGCCTGGTGGTCTACCTAGCCTCCTGGCTGATGGCGCGTGGGCCGAAGCTCCGCTCGATGACGATCAGCCTCATTCCCTTCGCCCTGATCATGGGCATCGTGCTGGCCCTCGTCATGCTCGAGCCGAACCTCAGCACGGCGATCATCCTCGGCGTCACGGGTGTGACGATCTATTTCGCCGCCGGTGCGAACTTGCTGCATATCGGCGCAGGCCTTGTCCTCGGCGGGGGCCTCGCCTGGGCCTTCATGCAGGGCGCAGCATATCGTCTCGATCGATTCAAGGTCTTCCAGGACCCGTGGGCCTATGCTCGTGACGGCGGTTTCCAGCCGATCCACGCGATGTACGCCCTGGCCTCAGGCGGCTGGTTCGGCCGCGGGCTAGGCCAGAGCCGCCAGAAGTTCAACTGGCTTCCCTCCGCCCATGCCGACGCGATCTTCAGTGTGATCGGCGAGGAGCTCGGCCTCGTGGGAACGGTCGTGGTGTTGATCGCCTTTCTCCTGCTGGCCTACCGGGGATATCGCATCGCATCCCGCTCGCCGGACCCATTTGCGGCGCTGGTCGCCGTGGGCATCACCAGCTGGCTAACCTTCCAGGCCTTCGTAAACATGGCCGTGGTTGCGCGCGTGATCCCTTTCACGGGTGTTACGCTGCCGTTCATCTCCTATGGTGGTTCGTCCCTGGCGATGAGCCTCTTCGCCGTGGGCGTTCTACTGAATATATCGAAGCATGTTGACGATCAGCCGCCAGAGCCCATCCCGGTCGTCGAGAGCCGACCGCAGGCCTACAAGCCCCGGCCCGTCGCGATACTCCCCGGTCTCGCTGCTCTTGTGCGGCGGGGGAACCGGGGGCCACGTGTATCCAGCACTCGCCGTGGCTTCGGCTTTAGCCGCAAGGTCGAGCCCAGCCGCGGAACGGCCAAGCTGGGATGGCGACGCCTCTCGTCGGGCGCAAGCCGGCGAGGCGTTCGAAAGACCGCAGAGCGGCAGCGGAAAGCCGGAGGACGCGGCGTTCAGGTCACGGCAACCGCTTCCTGGCGGCGACGAACCTGAGGCGGCTCGCGGCGGAATCCGGCTGATCTATGTTGGATCGGTCGGGGGTATGGAGCAGGCGATTGTCGAGCGCGAGTCGACCCTGCCTTTCCGGGCGATTCGGGCAGCCGCCGTGCGCGGGCGGGGCCCACTTCAGCTGGCCTGGGGCGCCAACGCAATCGCCGCCGGGCTCCGGCAGGCGCGGCGCCTGCTGCGTGAAGAGCGTCCGGCGGCAATCCTGGGTACCGGAGGATATGTGTGTGTACCTTTGTTTCTGGCAGCCCGGGCGGCACGGATACCGACGATGATCTACCTACCGGACATCGTCCCCGGTCTGGCGGTGCGCGCGCTGGCCCCGATCGCTACCCGCGTTGCCTGCTCGTTCGAGCCGTCGCTGCGCTGGCTGCCGCGGTCCAAAACGATCGTTACGGGGTATCCCGTGCGTCCGGAGATCGCACAGCTCGATCGCGAAACGAGCCGGGCAGCGCTCGGGCTACGCCCGGTGGGCGCCGACGACCTGCCGCTCCTGCTGGTCTATGGAGGCAGCCGCGGGGCACGCTCGATCAACCGCGCGATCGCACAGCTGCTCGATCCGCTGCTCCAGATCAGCGAGATTCTGCACATCTGCGGCCGTGAAGGCGACGAGGTATTTCTGGACGAGGCGGCAGAAAAATTGCCGGCGGAGCTGCGTGTACGCTATCACCTGTATCCCTACCTCCAGGGCACGATGCCGCAAGCGCTCGCCGCGGCCGACCTCGCGATCTGCAGGGCAGGCGCGTCGACGCTCGCCGAGCTTCCGGCAGCAGGTCTTCCGGCCGTGCTGATCCCGCTGTCGCAGGTGCATCAGGACGAAAATGCGGCGTATCTTGCGGATCGTGGGGGGGCCATGACGGTGGCCGATGGCGAGATGCTGGGTTCTGGTGCGCCGGTGGAGGGCCCCTTATTTCAGGTAGTCAACCGGCTGCTCACCGATCAACAGGAGCGGGCGACGATGGCGGCACGGAGCCGGGCCCTAGCGCGATTGGACGCGGCTGATCGGCTCGCAGGCGCATTGCTTGAATTGGCCGGCTAAGGAGAGGCGGCGGATGCAGCTCCAGACCACATGGCAACTGTTGCTGACGCTCCCATTCCTGGTGGCCGGCGTGCTCTACGGCTGGCGGCGGGGCTGGCGCGAAGAAGCGATCACGACGGTCGTGCTGCTAGGCGCTCTGCTCTTCTTCGGCAACAATCGCCTGGCGGACATTCTTGGCTCGCTGGTCAATCGGATCGTGCAGGCGTTCGCGCTCTTCTTTTCGGCACTCTTCGGAGGCAGTATCGCGGCGCACGAGTTGGTAACGGAAAGCAACGCCGGCCTTTTCCGCTTCGTCGGCTTCGTCGTCTTCGTGGTGCTGGCATACATCATCGGCGGCGCGCTCGGCCTGCGGGCAGGGGTCTCGCGGGCGGGTCGGCTGCTGGGCGCGATCCTCGGCGGTCTGAACGTCTTTCTCGTGGCGTCGCAGCTATGGAGCTACCTTCAGCGCTTCTTGCCCTCGATCTTCGACCGCGAGAGCACGCTCACGATCACGCCGGATAGCGACGCGAATTTGCTGCGGGGCTATCTACCGTCGATCTTCGCCGTTCTGCTGATTCTTTTGCTGATCGTCGTCTTTCTACGTCTACCGAAGATCAGGCAATAATGACGCGCTATCACATAGTTGGCATCGCGGGCGCAGGGATGAGCGCCATTGCTCACCTGCTGCTCGATCAGGGCCACCAGGTCTCCGGCTGCGATATGCAGGAGAACGCTCTGACGGCCGAGCTTGCAGCGCGCGGAGCGCGGATCGAGCGCGGCCACAGCGCCGACCATTTGCAGGCCGTCGACAGCCTCGTGATTTCGTCGGCGGTGCGGCCGGATCATCCCGAGATTCGCAGCGCCCGGAAGCGAAGCATGCCGGTGCTGAAGCGCGGCGATCTGTGGCGGCTCTGGTCCGAGAGCAAGCCGACCCTGGCGATTGCGGGCACACACGGCAAGACGACCACGACGGCGATGGCGGCGTTGGTTCTGTGGCGGCTTGGGCAGGATCCCGCCTTCATCGTTCCCGCCGGAGGCCCGGTCCCCGGCCTTCCACGCTTTGCGCGCTGGGGCGCCGGACCCTTCGTGATCGAGGCCGACGAATACGACCGTCTGCTGCTTGGCCTGGTGCCCGAAGTCGCGGTGATCACGAGCGTAGATTGGGACCACGTCGACATCTATCCGAGCCGCGCCGACGTAGAAACGACCTTCGCGCAGTTTGCGCGGCAGGTCCGGGGCACGATCATCGCATGTGACGAGGACGAGGGGGTGCGCCGGGTACGCGCCACGGTCGAGCCGGCCGGCGCGCGCTGGCAGAGCTATGGATTCCGAGACAACGTGGACTGGCGCATCGCGGATATAACGACGGAGGGGGCCTGGACGCACTGGACGCTTCAGGGCCCGCCCGACGCACAGGGGGCGACGACAGGAGCGCTGCGGGCGCGCCTTCAAGTACCTGGCCGGCACAATCTGCTGAACGCGTCAGGCGCGGTGGCAGGGCTCGCACAGCTCGGCGTGCGCCCCGAAGCGGCGCTCGAAGTTCTGGCCGACTTCCAGGGCGCCGCACGGCGCTTCGAGTGGAAGGGCGACGCCGCGGGCGTGACCTTCGTCGACGACTATGCGCATAACCCGGCCAAGGTCGCGGCGACTCTGGCGGCCGCACGCGCACGCTACGGGAGCCGCCGCCTCGTCGTCTACTTCCAGCCGCATACGTTCAGCCGCACGGCTGCGCTCCTCGGCCCGCTTGCCGAGGCGTTCGACGAGGCCGACGTGGTGCTGGTAGGCGACGTTTATCCCTCGCGCGAGCACGCGGAGGACTTTCCGGGAGTCGACGCGCGGCTCCTGGTGGAGCGGATGGAGGGGACCGCCTCCGAGGCCGTTGGAGATCTTCGGGCTGCCGCGGCACGGCTCCTGGATCGAGTGCGGCCGGGGGATGTCGTGCTGACGCTGGGGGCGGGAGACGGCTACAAAGTTGGAGATGAGGTGCGCCGGCATCTGTCGGCAGGCGCGGTGGCCCATGAGCCTTGAGATGCTCGAGCATGAGCCCCTGGCACGGTACGTCGGATGGCGTATCGGCGGCCCGGCACGCTTCTTCACGAATGCGAAGACGACACCGGAGCTGGTCGAGGCGATCGCATGGGGACGCGAGCGAGAGCTGCCGATCTTTATGCTGGGCGGCGGCACCAACATTCTCGTCGCGGACGGCGGCTTCCCGGGCCTCGTGATCCGGAACCGGACGATGGGGCACCGGGTAGAGGAAGCAGGCGGCGACGTAACCCTGCACGTCGAGTCAGGAGCGCCGATGGCGGGCACAGCCAGACGCATGGCCGGCCAGGGACTCGGCGGCTTGATCTGGGCCGAGGGACTCCCCGGCACGGCCGGCGGGGCAGTCTACGGCAATGCTGGATGCTACGGCGGCGACACCGCGAGCGTGCTGCTCCGGGCTACCGTGCTGCGGCCGGACGGCGAAGTGGAAGAATGGGGTACTGAGCAGCTGCATTTCCGCTACCGGGGCAGTGCGCTCAAGCCACAGAGCGGTGGTGCCGCGATAGCTTCCGGTCTGCCACATCCGGTTGTGCTGAACGCGAGCTTGAGACTTCAGCGCGACGATCCACGGCGGCTGGCAGCCGAAATGGCCGAGATCGCGGCAGCGCGGCGGAGCAAGACCCCGAGCGGATCCTCTTGCGGCTCGTCCTTCAAGAACCCACCGGGGACGCCGGCAGGGCGACTGCTGGATCTGGCGGGGCTCAAGGGCACGCGGGCTGGCGGCGCCGTCGTCTCGGAACGGCATGCGAACTACATCGTGAATACAGGCGGGACGACGGCGACGGACGTCCTGCGGCTGATCGACATCATGCGCGAGCGGGTTTTGCAGGCCTTTGGCGTCGAGCTGGAGCTTGAAGTGCAGATCGTAGGCGTTGAATGAAAAGGACGTTCCCCACGAAGGCACAGAGACACGGAGTAAGAAATGATTGTAATCCATCCAATTCTTGCTCTGTGTCTCCGTGGCTCCGTGGTGCAATGTGGTTTCTCGTGTTCGATGGTGCAGGCATATGGCTAAGAAACTGCGAGTAGGGGTCGTCTTCGGCGGCCCCAACAGCGAGCATGAAGTTTCGTTGAACTCGGCACGAGCCGTGATGGGTGCGCTCGACGGAGAGAAATATGAGATCGTTCCGCTCGGGATCGCCAAGGATGGCCGCTGGCTGTGGGACGGCGATCCGCTGCTGGCGCTCGAGCAAGCCTCCGACCCGAAGCTCTTGACGCACGATCCGGGTCCGGGTGTTGTGACCAGCGCGACGGCGCTGATGACGACGCCGGGACGCTTGCCAGGTGAGGCCGCGCCGGTCGGGCACCTCGACGTGATCGTGCCCGTACTTCATGGACTGTATGGAGAAGACGGTGCGCTGCAGGGGATGCTTGAGCTTGCCGGAGTGCCCTATGTTGGATGCGGCGTTCTCGCGGCGTCGGTCGGGATGGACAAGGGGGTTATGAAAGCGACCTTCGCGGCAGCCGGGCTGCCCCAGGTGCCGTTCGTGCTGATCCGGCGATCGGACTGGGAGCGCGCGCCGGGCGTAGCCATAGCGCAGATCGAAGCGGCGCTGCACTACCCCGTCTTCACGAAGCCCGCCAACGCCGGATCGAGCGTCGGCGTCGCCAAATGCCGTGATCGAGTCGAGCTCGAGGCCGGCCTGAGGCTGGCCGCGCTGCATGACCGCCGTCTGATCGTCGAGCAGGGCATCAATCCGCGCGAGATCGAAGTCGCGGTCCTGGGCAACGACGAACCGGAGGCATCCATCTGCGGCGAGGTCGTGCCTGCGAACGAGTGGTACGACTACGCCGACAAATATCTCGACAAGCGCACGGGCTACCTTATCCCGGCGCCGGTGGAGGCTACGCTCTGCGATCGGATTCGACGAATGGCGCTCGACGCCTTTAAGGCGATCGACGGCGCCGGCCTGGCCCGGGTCGATTTCCTGCTGGAGCGCGAGACCGGCGCAGTCTTTCTCAACGAGATCAACACTTTCCCGGGCTTCACCGCGGGCTCGATGTACCCGAAGCTCTGGGAAGCGAGTGGGCTGCATTACAGCGCGCTCCTCGATCGCCTGATCGAGCTGGCGATCGACCGGGCGCGCGATGGACGTCTACGTGAGGAAGCTCGCGACGTGGAGAAGGGAAGCCGAAGATGATCGCCGAGCAGAAACGGGTGACACGTGGGTAAGCGGAGCCAGCGGGGCCAAAGCCGGCATGACCCGGCCGGCACGCATGCACGTCCACGCACGCGGCGGCTGATGCATAAGCTGCTCTATTCGGGCAAGCTGATGGCCCTAATCCTGGCGGCAGTTGCCGGACTCGTGCTCTATGACGCGCTCCAATCGCCGCGCTACAGAGTACGCGTCGTGGAGGCGGTGGGAACGCAGGCACTTACATCGGACGATGTCGCGGCGCTGGCGCAGGTCAACGATCAGTCGATCTGGTATGTCCAGCCCCGCGATATCGAGGCTCGCGTCCGGCAGAGCCCGTATGTTGAGCAGGCGAAAGCCCGCCTGGTGCTGCCCGATCGGCTGCTGGTGACGGTCACCGAGCGCAAGCCGGATGTGCGCTGGGTGCACGATGGCATAGCATTCGCGGTAACGTGGGACGGTCTCGTCCTGGATCAGGCGGGCGCAAAGAGCGCGGCGCCGCAGATGGCGACCGAGCAGGGATCGGGAACTGCAACGCCGCCAAATACGGCGGTTCCACCCGAGGCTAGCCCCGCCGCGGGCGACCCGCCGCCCCCATCGACCGAGCCGGCGGCGGCTTCAGCCGTCACGCCCGCGACCGCCGAGAGCAGCCCAGCGGCGACGGCGGCCCCACCCGGCTTCATCAGCGTCGTCACGATTGTCGACACTACACCGAACCGACCGCTCAAGGTCGGAGATCATGTCGACGCCGATGCGCTCGAGCTCGCCCGGCGGGTTACCCTGCGGGCTCCTAGCGAGCTGCCGGTGCCGATCCAGCGCATCGAGTGGGACGGTGGATTGGGCGTCTCATTGATCGTCGGCGATGGACGGCAGGTCGTGCTGGGCAAGAGCGACGACCTCGATCGAAAAATGGCTACCTTACGATTCATCTTGAGCGACAACACGGCCTTCAAATACCTTGACCTGCGACCGTCGACGCCCTACTACCGGTGATAGGTATTTGGCCGATTGGAAAAGGATCTGCTATGCGCTCGTCAGCGATTATTGTAATGTTTGCGTATGATGGAGGGGCCGTTGCACCGCGTGATCGCTTCGCGTATAATGGCCGCTAACGACGCGTCCGGCTTTACACTCCCACCTGAAAACTGTTTCCGATTGTCGGACGGCCGGCGTGTATCGAGGAACAGCCAATGAACCGAACTGTCGTCGGAATCGATGTCGGCACGACCAAGATATGTACGATGGTCGCCGAGGTTCGCGATGATGGCCGTGTGAATATCCTGGGGGTTGGCGTAACGCCCTCCAAGGGTCTGGACAAGGGCGTCGTCGTGAATATCGACGAGGCGGTGTCGGCAATCGGAACGTCAGTCGAAAAGGCGGAGCGAACCTCCGGGTACCGGATCGGGACGGCGTACGTCGGCATTGCAGGGCGCCACATCTCCTCCTTGAATAGCAAGGGCATCGTCGCGATCTCACGGCCCGACCATGAGATCACGCGCAATGATATCGAGCGTGCGGTGGAATCGGCGCAGGCGATTGCGATCCCTACGCAGCGCGAGGTGATCCACGTCATCCCACGTGCGTATATCGTCGACGGGCATGAGAATATCCGCGACCCAGTCGGCATGTCGGGCTACCGGCTCGAAGTGGAGACGCATATCGTCACCGGCGAAGTGATGGCCATTCAGAACCTGATCAAAAGCGTCGAGCGCGCGGGCGTCGTCATCGACGATCTCGTGCTGCAGCCACTCGCGAGCGGCGAGGCCGTGCTGTCGCCGGAGGACAAAGACCGCGGCGTGGTACTGGTCGACATCGGAGGCGGGACGACCGATGTGGCCATCTTCATCCAGGGTGGAATCTGGCACAGCGTGGTGCTCCCGCTCGGCGGCAATCACCTGACCAACGACATCGTCTACGTCCTGCACACGCCGCATAACACGGCCGAGTATCTCAAGCTCAAGTATGGGCATGCCATCGCGCGCGAACCCGAGGACGGCGAAGAGGATGCGATCGACACCGATTCGTTTGCGCCAGGCGAGCGCCAGCAGATTAGCCGGAACTACCTGAACCAGATCATCCAGGCACGGGTCGAGCAGATCCTCGACCTGGTGGGCGCCGAGATCCGGCGCTCGGGTTACGAAGGGCTCCTGCCGGCGGGCGTCGTCCTTACCGGTGGGTCATCACAGTTGCCGGGGCTCGACGAGCTGGCTCGCGAAATGCTTGGGATACCCGTGCGGGTCGGCGTACCCACCAACCTGGTCGGGCTCGCCGACTCGGTCGATGCACCGCCATATGCGACCGGCGTGGGGCTCGTACGCTGGGGAGTGACGAAGGGGTTGCTCCACCCGGGGAACAGCTCGATTGCACGCGCGGATGAACGCCAGAATTGGAAGAATGTCTATGATCGCTTCAAGCTATGGCTCAAAGAATTTCTGCCATAGCGAGCAGCCGTTGAAGTGTTGAGTTCGGAGGTGGTACACATGGATGGACGGAGCGGCTTTGAAATGGTCGGCGATGGGTTCGCCCAGATCAAGGTGATCGGCGCGGGCGGCGGCGGCTCGAATGCGGTCGACCGCATGATTGAGGCCGGCGTTCAGGGGATCGATTTCATCACGGTGAATACGGATGCCCAGGCGCTGATCCATTCGGGCGCACCTGTACGCGTTCGGATCGGCGATAAGCTGACGAAGGGCCTCGGCTCGGGCGGCAATCCCGTGATCGGCCAGAAGGCCGCGGAGGAGACGACCGAGGAGCTGTACGAAGTTCTCAAATCCTCGGACATGGTCTTTATTACGGCGGGCATGGGTGGTGGAACCGGAACAGGCTCGGCGCCGGTGATTGCCTCGATTGCCCAGGAGCTCGGCGCTCTCACCGTCGGCGTCGTGACCAAGCCCTTCACCTTCGAAGGCGCCCACCGACGCAAAGTCGCGGAGCAGGGGATCGAGCAGCTCAAGCCGGTTGTCGACACGATGATCGTGATCCCCAACGATCGACTGCTGCAGATTACCAGCCGGAACACGTCGATGCTCGAAGCCTTCCGCATGGCCGACGACGTACTGCGACAGGGCATTCAGGGCATCTCGGACCTGATCACGGTGCGCGGTCTGATCAACCTCGACTTCGCCGACGTCAAGAGCATTATGACCCAGGCGGGCTCGGCGCTGATGGCGATCGGCCGGGGCACCGGCGACTCGCGCATGGTCGAAGCTGCGAACATGGCGATCTCGTCGCCGCTGCTCGAAATGTCGATCGACGGCGCCAAGGGCGTGCTCTTCAACATTACCGGCGGCGAGGACTTGGGCATCCAGGAGGTCTACGAGGCCGCCGATATTATCGCGAAGGCGGCAGACGCGGATGCTCAAATTATCTTCGGGGCAGTGATCGACCCGAACATCCGTGACGAGGTGAAGATCACGCTGATCGCGACGGGCTTCGACCCGGCACCGCGCGCCGTCCAGCGCCAGCGGTCATACTCGGGACAGATGATGCCGACGCCGATGCAGCAGCCACAGCCGCAGCAGCCGCAGTACCAGCCCCAGCAGCGACAGCCGACGCCGCTGCCCCAGGCGTCGCAGCGGCCGCAGCCGTCGTTCAGCAACAATTCTTCGGACGATCTCGACATTCCGCCCTTCCTGCGCAACCGGCGCAAGTAGGTCGTAGCTCGGCACTATCCGAGCTCACGACGACAGGGCCGCTCCGGATGGAGCGGCCCTTCCATTCTCCGGTCAGCGGAACAAATGCTCCCGGAATGAAGTCACTCGCTCGCCGGCAAGATCAGCCGGATGCCGAGCCGGTTGAAGACCTCCTCGACGAGAGGCATCACGCCGGCGCCAAAAGTCCAGGGCTCACCCTCGTCCAGCGCGAGGTGCTCGACTGCCTCGCGGTGCGGCTGCGGCAGGAGCGCCTGATTGGCGGGGACGATGCAGCGATCCGGCGCCGTCCGCACGCGAAGCAGCGGTGCACGGCCGGACGACGCGAGGAGCGAGTAAGCCTGCATGACTGCCTCGGTCTCCTTGACGGGGCGAAGACCGATCTGCTCTGGACGCTCGGCCACGGCGACGAAGAAATCGCCGCCGCTCCGGCTCTTGCGCCGTCGCAAGGGCTCATGCACACGCAGCTGAACGGACGGCACGCCGTCGACAAGGGCCACCGGTAGGTCGCGCCAACGCAGCGCCGCGGCATCCCAGCCGGCGATGCGCTCCCTGGCCGTCGAGAGGCGGCGAACACCTGCGGGTCCGAGCGCGAGGTCGCGTCGAACGGCGGGCAGGGTCCTGACACGATCGTCGAGGGTACGTACGTTGAAGCCGGCCATACGCAGCCGCGCAACCCAGCCCTCGCGGCGCGAGCTAAGCAGCCGGAAAAAGACACCCTCGCGCTCTCCCTCGCCACGCAGGAAAGGACGGACCTTTTCGTTGTTGACGACGAAGCGGTCGGGACGGATCTCGTCGAGGTCAGGCGGCTGCCAGGCGGCCGGCATCGCGACTATTCCTCGAGCTCATAGCGGCTGAGCGCCGGCGCGGTATAGAAGTGGCAGATCGCGATCGCGAGCGCATCGGCCGCGTCGTCCGGCTTGGGGATGCGCTCGAGGCCGAGCTGGATGCGCACCATCTCCTGGATCTGCGGCTTGTCCGCGTGTCCATAGCCGGTGATCGCCTGCTTCACGGCCATCGGCCGATACTCATGCACCGGCACGTCGGCGTTCGCCAGCGCAAGCAGCGCTACGCCGCGGGCATGGCTCACGGCGATCGCGGTCGTTACGTTTTTCGAGAAGAAGAGCTCTTCGATTCCGGCCGTATCGGGCCGGTAGGCGGCGATCAGCTCGGTAAGGCCCGAGTAGAGGATCTGGAGCCGGCGCGGCAGCGACAAATCCTTATGGGTCGTCAAAGCGCCGTACTCGACGAGACGTAGCCCTCCCTCGCCATCCTCCTCGACGATGCCCCAGCCCATAATGGCCGTGCCGGGGTCGATGCCTAGCGACCGCATGCTACTCGGGGCAGCGAGAACGGCGCGCTAGGCACTGGCGGCGAACTTCTCGGCGAGCTCATCGGTAACGTCGATATTGCTATAGACCTTCTGAACGTCGTCCAGCTCCTCGAGCCGCTCCATCAGGCGCAAGGCCGCCATCGCCTCCTTATCCGCGGGGGTATACGGCGTCTTCGGCTTCATCAGCCGCTCGACATTCGCCACGGGCAGGCCTGCCTCGACCAGCCGGACGCGCACATCGTTGAGATCGGCGACCTCGGTATAGACCTCGACGACGTTGTCGTCGACCTCGACGTCCTCGGCGCCGGCGTCGATCGCCTGGAGCATGACCTCATCCGCGTCGAAGGGCTTGCCCTCCGGCATCTCGATCGTAACGAGTCCCTTGGGCTCGAACATCCACGCGACCGAGCCCGACTCGCCGAGGTTGCCGCCGCCCTTGGCAAAGGCGCCGCGCACATCGGCGACGGTACGGTTGCGGTTGTCGGTCGCAGCCTGGACGATCAAGGCCACACCGCCGGGCGCATAGCCCTCGTAGTACAACTCGTCGATCGAGACCTCGCCGCCTTTGCCGGATCCGCGGTCGATCGCGCGCTGGATGTTATCGCCCGGCATATTAGCTTGCTTGGCTTTTTCGACCGCCAGCCGCAGGCGAAAATTCATATCCGGGTCGCCGCCGCCCTCACGCGCGGCGACGGTAATTTCGCGCGCCAGCTTCGTAAAGATCGCTCCACGCCGCTGGTCGAGGACACCCTTTGAGCGACGAATAGAATGCCATTTGGAATGGCCGGACATATAGCAGCTCCTGTCTCTGGGTTGTAGCACACCATTATAAACCGCCGGTGGCAGGCCGGGCAAGAGGTCTACGAACGCAGGAAAGCTTATCGTATACAATAGAGAGGAGCAAGCTTCTTGCATTTCCTCAGATATTTCGTGAGAGGATCGCAATCAATAATGATCACGCATGGCTTCGAGCTCGTCCACGAGCAGGCGATTCCCGAGCTTAACACACAAGCGCGCCTCTTCCGCCACGTCAAAACGGGCGCCGAGCTGCTGTCGCTCGAAAACGACGACGAGAACAAGGTCTTCGGCATCACCTTCCGCACGCCGCCGAGCGACTCCACGGGCGTGGCACATATTCTGGAGCATGCCGTCCTGGCCGGCTCCCGGAAATACCCCGTCAAGGAGCCGTTCCTGGAGCTGCTCAAGAGCTCGCTGCAGACCTTTCTCAATGCGATGACGTTCCCGGATAAGACGGCATACCCGGTCGCAAGCCAGAACGTGCAGGATTTCTATAACCTGATCGACGTCTATCTCGACAGTGTCTTCTATCCCCGTCTTGCGCGTCACACCTTCGAGCAGGAGGGCTGGCACTATGAGTTGGAGGATCCGGGCGAGCCGGTGTCGTTCAAAGGCATCGTCTTCAACGAGATGAAAGGCGTCTTCGCCTCGCCGGACTCGGTTTTGCACGAGTCGGCTCAGCGCTCGCTCTATCCCGACACGACGTACGGCGTCTTGTCCGGCGGGGAGCCGCGGCACATTCCCGATCTTAGCTACGAGCAGTTCAAAGCCTTCCACGCGGCCTATTACCATCCGTCGAATTCGCGGATCTTCTTCTACGGGGACGATAACCCCGAGGAGCGGCTGCGCATCATGGACGACTACCTCAAGGAATTCGAGCGCATCGAGGTCGACTCAGGCGTCCCGCTCCAGCCGCGCTTCGAGGCGCCGAAGCGGATCGCGGCCACGTACGCGGCAGGCGACGACAGCGCGGACGTCAACCGCGCCATGCTCGTCGTGAACTGGATGCTCGACGAGACGCCGCCCGAGACCGCGCTCGGGCTTCGCATCCTGGAGTATGTGCTTGCCGGCATGCCCGCCTCGCCCTTACGCAAGGCATTGATCGACTCGGGGCTGGGCGAGGACCTGGCGGGCGTAGGGCTGGACGACGGACTGCGCCAGCCGTACTTCTCGATCGGGCTCAAGGGCATTGCGCGAAGCAAGGCCGACGAGGTCGAGAAACTGATCCTCGGGACGCTCGGCGAGCTTGCCGACAAGGGCATCGACCGCCTGACGGTGCAGGCCGCGTTGAATACGATCGAATTCCGGCTGCGGGAGAACAACACCGGGAACTTCCCGCGCGGGTTGTCGCTGATGATCAACGCCTTGAACACCTGGATGTATGATCGGGATCCGCTCGAGCCGCTCGCCTTCGAGGCGCCGCTCGCCGCGATCAAAGGGCGTCTCGACGCAGACGAGCCCTATTTCGAGAGCTTGATCCGTGATGCGCTGCTGGCTAACCAGCACCGCACAACCCTGATCCTCGAGCCCGACTCCGGCAAAGCGCAGCGTGAGGAAGCGGCCGAAAAAGCACGGCTGGCGGAGACGCAGGCGCAGATGAGCCAGACCGAGCTCGAAGCCATCGTCGAAAACACGCGCCAGCTCAAGGTGCTCCAGGAAACGCCCGATTCCCCCGAGGCTCTCGCGACGATCCCAAGTCTCCAGGTCGCGGACCTGGATAAGCAGAACAAGACGATCCCGATCGAGGTGCTCGCTCGCGAAGATGTCACTGTTCTCTACCACGATCTCTTCACCAACGGAATCGTCTACCTGGACGTCGGTTTGAACCTCCACACACTGGCGCCGGATCTTCTGCCCTACGTGTCGCTCTTCGGCCGGGCATTGCTGGAGATGGGCGCGGGCGATGAAGACTTCGTGCAGCTCTCGCAGCGCATCGGTGCCAGGACGGGAGGGATCCATCCCCAGTCGTTGAGCACGGTCGTGCGCGGGACGCAGAGTGCGACAAGCTGGCTCTTCCTGCGCGGCAAAGCCGTCGCGGGCCAGAGCGACGATCTCCTGGCGATCTTGGGCGACGTACTACTCAGCGCTCGCCTCGACAACCAGGAGCGCTTCCGCCAGATCGTTCTGGAGGAGAAGGCAGGCCAGGAGGCGCGGCTGATTCCAGCCGGGCCGCAGATCGTCAACACACGTCTGCGATCGCACTTCGACGAGGCAGACTGGGCCGCGGAGCAAATGGGCGGCGTCAGCTATCTCTTCTTCCTGCGCAAGCTCGCACAGGCCGTGGACGAGAACTGGCCGGGGGTGCTGGCAACACTCGAGCGGCTCAAGGCGAGGCTGATCGATCGCGGCGCGATGCTCTGCAACGTGACCGTCGACGCGGCGAATTGGTCCGCGTTCGAGCCGAAGCTAGCAGACTTCCTCCGGGCTTTGCCGGGAGGATCGGCAAGCCAGGCAGAGTGGTCGCCATCATACGACGGCCGCAGCGAGGGAATGATCATCCCGGCGAAGGTGAACTACGTCGGCAAGGCCGCCGACCTGTATACGGCAGGCTACAGCCTCGACGGATCGGCGGCAGTCATCACCAATTACGTCGACAACACCTGGCTGTGGGAGCGCATTCGCGTCCAGGGCGGGGCGTATGGCGGCGCGTGCCGCTTCGACTACCGGTCGGGGATCATCACCTTCTTATCGTGGCGCGATCCGAACCTGCTCTCTACGCTCGAAGCGTACGATCAGACCGCCAGGTTCTTGCGCGAAGTCGATCTGAGCGAGTCGGAACTGGCACGGGCGATCATCGGCGCGATCGGCAGCATGGACGCCTACCAGCTGCCCGACACCAAGGGTTTCACATCGATGGTGCGCTACCTGGTCGGCGACACCGACGAGTTTCGCCAGCGCATGCGTGACGAGATTCTTTCGACGACCGTGGACGACTTCCGGGCCTTCGGCCGGGTCCTCGACCAGGCCAAGGAAGCCGGACTCGTCGTCGTTCTGGGCGCGCAGGCGGCGATCGCCTCGGCGATAGCGGCGCGCCCCGGCTGGCTCGACCTCTTCGACGTGCTCCCGGAGGCGGGTGCGCGGTAAGGCTTGGATGGCCGATACGGCAGCGGAGACGAGGACTGAGCGAGATGCTCAGTCCTCGTCTTTTCGTGCCGGCAAAGGGGACGTTTATGAAGACGACCGACCAGCCTGGCGGCAACCGGACCATGGACTCGTCGGCCTAGAGCAAGCTGGACGACCTGGTAGTCAACTGGGCAGGGCGATCAGGACTAGCGGAGTGCTAAAATGGACAAAGTCGAGGCTCAGCATTCTTATCGAGGACGTAAGCAACCGCTCGCTCAAACGCGTCGTCAGGTCGTGTAAGCAAGTCCTCAATACTTACGCGCGCTAATTCCTCCGGTGAAACGCCGATTCGGCCCGCCTTTTCCTGCAGCTTTGTCAGCTGATCGTCGGCCAGACTGATAGTGATCGTGGTCATATCTACCCTCTGCTACGTATACGATCAAGACGTGCTTTCGGTATCACTCACACGCCCTTGTCTACCCGATACGGCACGCGTTCCTACCGCGCGAGCACGTACTGCATGCCGCCGACCTGCTTGACCAGGCCTTTGAGCTCCAGCATCGCGAGGGTTGCAGATACTTCGGGCACGCTGAGCGCGCTCTCGCGGCTGATGGCATCGATGTGGCGCGGCTCGGCTTCGATCAGGCGGAGCAGCGCGGTCTCCTCCGGAGTTTCCGGGACGACTGCCGCGATCGCCTGCTGCTCGACGGCGTCTTGCAGGTTAAGCGCCTCGAGAATGTCTTCCGCGCGTGTGACAATAGTGGCGCCGTCGCGGATCAGCCGGTGCGGACCTTCCGAGCGGGCGCTGAAGATCGAGCCCGGCACGGCGAAGACGTCGCGGCCCTGCTCCAACGCGAACTGGACGGTGATGAGCGCACCACTGCGGGTGGGGGCTTCGACGACCAGCACGCCGAGCGCGAGGCCGCTGATGATCCGGTTGCGCGCCGGGAAGTTAGCCGCTACGGGGAGCGTGCCCAGGGGGTATTCGGAGATGATCGCTCCCTGGCTCATGAGCGCCTGCCCAAGCCGGCGGTTCGCGACCGGGTAGAGCTCGTCGACCCCACTGCCGAGCACGGCCAGGGTTCGCCCACCCGCGGCGAGCGCGGCTTCATGCGCGGTGGCGTCAATGCCCAGGGCGAGGCCGGAGACGATCGTCACACCCGCTGCGACCAAGTCAGAGACGATCTTGCGCGTGACG
The DNA here is from genome assembly GCA_038254585.1 of Chloroflexales bacterium. Taxonomy (GTDB): domain Bacteria; phylum Chloroflexota; class Chloroflexia; order Chloroflexales; family Kallotenuaceae; genus JBBSGA01. Next base: position 25,399 of record JBBSGA010000009.1, read on the forward strand.
TCGCGGCCATAGTTCGAGCAGTTGCGGGTTCCGACGACCGCCAGAGCCCAGCGATCCTTTTCGGTGAGTGTGCCGCGGACGTATAGGAGCGGCGGCGCGCCCGGCAGCTCGCGCAGCAGAGCCGGATAGACCGGATCTTCGCGCGAGACGATGCGGACGCCGGCCGCGACCACGCGGTTGTATTCGGTCTCCAGATCGCACCGGCGCCGCACCTCGAGCAGAGCGTCGATCGTTCGAGCATCCAGACCGGCCATGGCTAGATCGCCGGCCTCGGCCTGCCAGGCCTGCTCAGGCGAGCCGAAGAACGCGATCAGACGATCGAGACGCGCCGGACCGATACCGTTGACGAGGTTGAAGCCGAGGTAGTAGTAGGTATCCTGCATGGATGGCCTCACATCCTGGTGTGCCGGGCATTATAGCTGAGATTGCCACCTCCGGCCGGCGATAAAAGACGGCCGGCTACATATGTAGCCGGCCGTGCTCGATCTGAAGAATTGCAGCGGCTCAGTTGTCCTGCGCCGCACACTCGGCGCATAGGCCCGTAAACGCGGTGGCGTGCCAATCGATACGGAAGCCGGCGGATCGCTCGATGATGGCATACGCAAGCGCGTGGAGCGGCGCCGCGACGTCGACGATCTTGCCACACCGATCGCAGATCGCATGGTCGTGCCGGCTTACGTTTGCATCGTAATGCGCCGCGCCATCTTTATCGCGAAAGACCTCCTGGGCAAGCCCGTGCTGGACCAGAAGATCGAGCGTGCGGTAGACGGTGGCGAAGCCGATCTGCGATTGCTGCTCCCGCGCCGTGAGGAAGACCTGCTGTGCAGTCGGATGCGACGTGGTATTACGCAATACCTCCAGCACGATCTGCCGGTTGCCGGTCATCCGAAGCTCGTTTTGCGCGTGGTTAGCCATCAAAAACTATTGCTTTCCGTTCGACAAACGCTACTACTCAGGCTTATACGTGTCATTGTAGCGGGCGCATAAGGGGTTGTCAACCGATTTGCCACCGGTCATTCGACCCTAATCACCACGGGCTGGCTACGGATCCGGGCGCCGCCTGGACCGATCGCGACGGCCGAGACGGTATGGCGGCCCACCCCGGCGGTGGTCCAGCTCCACGCGGCGTTTGTCCCATCTATTCCCGCCACAACCTGGTCATCCACGAGAAATTCGATACGCACCGCCGGCCCTCCTGCCTCGGCCGAGAGGAGAAGCTGGCCCGTCTGCTTGACCACGGTGTCGGGAGCGGGTTGAAGCAGCCGCACCGTCACCGCCTCGTGGTTCACTTTCACAGATACGCGCACTTCCTGCTCCGGGCTGCCCGGTAGAGCGACGATCAGGCGGAGGGTGTAGTCGCCGGTTGTGAGCGAGTCGGTCGGCCACGTACCCAGGAAGCCGTTCTCGACCCCACCGACACCCGAGGCGATCGGCGACCACGTCGTCGGCGCGGAGCCCGCGCCGTACATCAACGTATACTGTCCGGCGGCACTGCCTCGCACGGTGACCGAGCCGCCGACCTGCTCGCCGGGTACCGGGGAGGTGACTGCGGCCACCGCCGCGGGACGACTCGTTCCCGCCGTCTCCTGGGGGCTGCCCGGCGGCCGGCAGGGAATGGTAGGAGGCTGCGGCAGGCCGGCCGAACGCGCCCAAGCGCGTGCATCGGGGGGCGGCTGCAGGAAGATGGCAGTGTGGCGCTCGGCCGGCGGAGTCGCGTCGGTGGCAAGGCACGCTCCATCGCCGCCAACGGTCACCGTCACATACTGGCCCTCACTTGCAGACGGAGGGAGATCCTGAAGAAAACGCTCCTTCACCTGGTCCGCGCAGCCCGCCACCTTAGTGCCGGTAGCAGCACAGATCGGCGCCTCGACGATGCCCTCGGGGCGGGTGAATGGCTCCGGTGGCTTGCCGGCGTGTGCGCTCTGCATAATGGCGCGCCAGATCGTAGCGGCGCCGTTGGCCCCGGCAACCTCCGCCATCGGCGTATCGTCGTTGTTGCCGACCCACGCTCCGACGACCAGGTCGGGCGTGTAGCCGACGGCCCAGCTGTCCTTGTAATCGTTGCTGGTTCCGGTCTTCACGGCCGCGGGCCGGTCGCCCTCGAGGCGCATGACGCTGTTCGGCCCAAAGATAGGCGTTCGCGCCGCGTTGTCGCTCAAGATGTCGGTGATCAGGTAGGCGATCTGTTCGCTGCGCGGGCCGAAGATGGGCGTGGGCGCTGGAGCTGCCGGCAAAGGAAGCGCCTCGCCATAGCTCGTCGTCACACGCAGGAGCGCGACTGGTGGGCGGGCCTGGCCTTTAGCCGCGAAGGCTGTATAGGCCGCCGTCAGATCGAGCAGCTTGACCTCGCCCGCGCCCAGGGCCACGGCAAGGCCGTAGCGTTCGCGATCCTGGAGCGTGGTGATGCCCAGCATATGAGCAAGATCGAGAAAACGCTGAATACCGACGTGCTGTAAAGTCTTCACCGCCGGAATATTCAGCGATCCCGCCAGGGCCATGCGCAGCCGTTGAGGCCCACGGAAGTGATTGTCGTAGTCTTGCGGCCGGTAGCCTCCGCCGAAATCGGTCGGCGTATCCCAGATCATCGTCGCAGGCGTCCAGTCCATCGAGAGCGCGGCCGCATAGACGATCGGCTTGAGCGTTGAGCCCGGCTGCCGGGGAGCAAGTGTCACGTTGACCTGCCCGTCGATCGCCGCGTCGTTGTAGTCGATTGAGCCGACCATCGCCAGCACCTCGGCCGTGCGCGGATCCATGACGACGACGGCCGCGTTGTGGGCGTTCCGGTCGGCCAGCTTCGCGACCTGCTCGCGAGCACTCGCCTGGGCAAGATCCTGCACCTGCGGATCGAGCGTCGTCACGACCCGTAGGCCGCCGCGGTAGACGAGCTCAGGGCCATACTGCCGCTCGAGGAGATCCCGGATGAAAAAGACCCAGTGCGGATACCGGATATTCACGGCGGGTGGTCGGAGCGAGATAGCCGTCGCGTAGGCCGCGTCGGCCTGCTGCCGATCGACGTAGCCGGCCTTCACCATCAAATCGAGCACGATCTTCTGGCGCGCCTTCGCCATGTCAGGGTGAACCAACGGATTGAGCACCGTGGGCGACTGGGGCAGTCCGGCCAGCAGCGCAGCCTCGGGGAGGCTCAGCGTCTTGGCAGAGTGGCCGAAGTAGCTCATGGAGGCAGCTTCGATTCCGTACGCCATGTTGCCGTAGTAGATTTCGTTGAGGTACATCGAAAGAATCTGATCTTTCGAAAACTGGCGTGAAAGCCGAAAGGCCAGAATTGCTTCGCGGATCTTGCGGCGATACGACTGCTGAGTGCGCTCGTCCGACGGCAGCAGCACGCTGCGGACAAGCTGCTGCGTTATGGTCGAGCCACCCGAGAGCACCTGGCCCTCACGGTTCAGGTAGAGCGCACGCACAATGCCGCGCAGGTCGACTCCAGGATTCGTGAAAAAGCCTGCGTCCTCGGTCGCAACGGTCGCCGCTTTGAGTGCCCACGGCACGTCGTCGAGCTGCACGACCGTACGCTGCCCGCCGTCGAAAAGCTCGTACAGAAGGGTCTGCCCATCCCGCGCATAGATCCGAGTCGTCTCGAACGGGCGGTGCGTGGCGAGTGAAGCCGGGTCGGGCAGATCCCGGCTGTAGTAGCGGAAGAGCGCGACGCCTACAACCAATGCAACCGTGAGACAGAGGAGCACAGCCTCACATAGCCGCAGGACGACGAGACCGGCACGCTCGAAGGGGGAGCGCTGCATTGATATCATATCTCGGGCGATTGGGCACGAACTCTTATGTCAATCGTGTCAGCTCAGTGTACCACGTGCCAAGCCGGCTACGTCGGATGGTCCGGAAAAAGGAGCATGGTAGAATGATCACACCGCGCCATCTATAGGGCGCCGAATCTGCTGAAAGGATCTGCCATGTCCAGGCGCGCCCAGTTGATATTAATGCCCTTTCTGGCTGTTCCTCTTATTCTGCTGCTCATTCTCGGCTCGATAACGATCTTCGGCCGCGGCTCGCCGCGCACGGCGACCGAGCCGGTCGGGGCCATCGCACAGCCGGTGGCTACCGAAATCCCGAAGTCGACGCCGGCGCCGGTGATCGGGACGGTCCAGCCTGCCCCAACGGTGCCCGCCGCCATACGGGCGCCCTCCGACGCCGAAGATGCGCTCGTGACCGCACTCTACCACGACCGCTCGCCGGCCGTCGTCTCTATTCGGATCCTGGGAGCTCCGGAGGCCGGTGCGCCCCTTCGGCTGCCGCAGATTACACCCGTGCCGGGCCCGGACACCCCGCCTGAAGGCACGCCACAGGGACCCGAGTTCGGGTTCCAAGCCCAGGGATCAGGCTTCCTGATCGACGGACAGGGTCACATCGTCACCAATAACCACGTCGTCGAGAGCGCGAAGAATATCGAAGTCACGTATACCGACGGCTCGACGGTCGAGGCGCAGGTCGTAGGCACAGATTTGGACTCGGACCTGGCCGTGATTAAAGTGGACCGCATTCCGGTCGGCGTCAAACCGCTCCAGCTGGGAGACTCGAAGCAGGTTCAAGTCGGACAGCGTGCAATTGCAATTGGCAACCCCTTCGGCCTTGATTCGACGCTTACCGTGGGAGTCATCAGCGCACGAGGCCGGACGCTGCCGACGCGACAGGCGGGCCAGCGCGGCACGTTCAGTCTCGCCGACGTCCTGCAAACCGACGCCGCGATCAACCCTGGAAACTCAGGCGGTCCTCTCTTCAATAGCGCAGGTGAGGTCATCGGGGTCAATCAGTCGATTATCCCAACCCAGAACGGCACCTTCGAGGGCGTCGGCTTTGCGATCTCATCGAATACAGTCAAAAAGGTGAGCGCGGCGCTGATCTCGAAGGGCCGTTATGAGCATCCTTACCTCGGCATAAGTATGGGCCAACCGATCACCGACGCGGTCGCGAAAGCGCTCAAGCTACCGACGACGCATGGCGTCCCGGTGGCGGAAGTTGTTCCTCGCGGGCCCGCGGCGAAAGCCGGTATCCAGGCAGGCAATCGCCAGCAGAAGGAGGTTCTCGGCGTACCCTATCCGACCGGCGGCGACATTGTGTTGAAGATCGACGAGAAAGCGGTAAACACTTCCTCCGATATCATCGACTACCTCGCCACGGATACCGAGGTCGGACAGACCGTCACGCTGACGATCCTGCGTGGTGGTAAGGAGCAGAAGGTTCCCGTCGTGCTCACCGCCCGGCCGCAGGAACAATAGCTGGCTGAAGGGAGCGGGCAGGTTCCCCATTTTTCGCTCAGCCCTCGGCTATCACCTGCTCCCTGTTCGTCACGTCGTTGAGCTGCGGTCCGGAGTTAGACTGGAGATCGCCGAGCGCCCCGCCCTCGCCTTTGAGACGCTCGAACTCGTTGAAGGTCATGTGGTCATCAGCATGGTCACCATGGGCTCCATGACCACCGATCCTATATTGTTTCACGTTGCTGGCCGCCCGAATACGGCGGTCGTATTCGGTGTCGACCGAGCTAGCGAACGATTTGAGCACGTCGAGCAAGCTCATACTATCCTTCTTCGGGTGTATCTCGATAGTTGCGCTCCTCAGTATAATCGTGGCTGCCGGCGTTTGCAAAAGCTGCCTGGACGTCGACCTGCGTGGGCATGGCGGGAACTGTCGAGGAGCAATGATAGAGTGTGCTATAATTCGTCGTTGAGCGGGGCGCAAGGAATTGCGCCCCTTCCTTTGCACTATTCGTGACGCAGAGGGAGACAAGGAACTAATACCGATGGCCCAACCGCCCCGTTCTACACGTGGCGCACAGCGACTCCCACCGCGACGACCGCCCGTTCGTCCGGCGTATCCTTCCCAGCGACGCTCGACATGTGGCGGCGGCGTTAGTCTGCTGCTACTCGTGGTCCTTGGGCTGATGACGGCGCTGGGGTACGTCGTCTACGACCGGACTTGGGGCGCGCTGAAGGATATTACGCGTACGAAGGATGTCCGGGTGCAGCCACAGGGCGACGCACCGCGACCGCCGATCCTGCAGCAACCCTTTAATGTGCTCCTCATCGGAGTGGACTTACGCGCGACGCGGCCGGACGAAGGCGCACGCTCCGACACATTGATCGTGGCCCATGTCGACCCGATCGGCAAGTGGGCATCCATGCTGTCGATTCCGCGCGATAGCTTCGTTAATAGCCCGAGACGCGACGACGTTCCAGGCGATAAGATCAACGGCGCCTACTCCTACGGCTATCGCAACCCCGAAATCTATGGGCCTAAAACGACACCCGCCGAGGCGGGCGCGGCTCTGGCCGCCGAGACTGTCGAGAACTTTCTGGGAGTAAAGATCGACTATACCGCCCAGGTCGACTTTCAGGGCTTCCAGAAGCTCGTCGACGCCATCGACGGTATTATCATCGACGTTCCACACGCGGTCCTTGACGCCGAATACCCGACGGAAGATGAAGGCTACATGCGGCTGCTTATCGAGCCGGGGCTGCAGCATATGGATGGGATCACCGCCCTACGCTATGCCCGCACGCGCCACGCGGACTCGGATTTCGGACGCAGCCAGCGGCAGCAACAGGTGATTCAGGCAGCGCTGGGCGAACTCAAGCGACGCGGCATGCTTGGCAAGATCGAGGCAGCGCCTCAGCTCCTCAGCGCGCTGCGCGAATCGGTCAAGACGACGCTGCCCATCGACGATCTGAGCACGCTGCGCGGTTTCGCGGCGCTCGCTCAGGCGATCGGAACAGATCGTATCCAGCGCTTCGCCGTGAATCCCGATGCCGTCAAGCTTGACGAGCGCTTCGACAATCGCTTCGACATTCACTGGGAGCCCAACTCGGTTCGCGAGCTTGCACAGAAGTTTGAGCAAGCGCCGGGCCAGGCAATAGGTGGCTCTGAGGAAGCGACGATCCAGGTTCAGAACGGCAAGGGCATCAAGGGCTTGGCAGGCCAGATCTCGCTTGACCTGCAGCTGGCCGGCTATAAAGTCGGCGATCCGGCAACTGCGCCGACGCAGAACAACCCTCACACGATGATCCTCGACTATTCGGGGAAGCCGCAGACGCGCGAGAAGCTTGCCCGGTATTTCAAGATCGACCCCAGATATGTTCGGGACGAGTCCGCGAACAAGGCCGATGCGCCGTTCGGGGTCGACATCGTCGTGCTGGTGGGCAAAGACTACGATCCCCAGCTCGAGACCCAGCGAATGGCACCTTAGACCGGCGCTCGCTCCGACCTACATGCAACAGGAGCGGCGCGGCCGACAAGGTCGTGTCGACCGGCATCTCAGGCAGTCGCCTCATCCGGCGCTTCGGACGGGGTCTGGGCTTCTCCTACGAGCCCGGCCGGCTGCTGGAGCTTGAGCGCCGCGGCGAGCTCCGGATGGGTGGTCCAGTGGCCCTCCATCAGCACCTCACGATCCCATGGGTTCAAGATCAGCGCATCACTCGTCAAGACGACGAAGTCGGGACGCGGATTAGCCCATGAATGAGCGACGAGAGCAGCGGTTCGTACTTCCTGGGCGCCAAGCGCCCGCGCTTCTGCCGCGGCGAGCGCGATAGTATGACCAGAGTCGACAATCTCGTCGACGACGAGCGTGCGCCGGCCAAGCACCTTGTCGGGCGGACGCACAAGCCACGTAGGCTTATCGCGCACGACCGTATCGTCCATGCGCCGAGTGAGCCGGATCGGGTAGAGCTCACGCCGGAGCATAAACGACAGCATGGTGGCCGGAAAGAGACCGCCACGGGCTATACCGAGGATAATCTGAGGCTCAAAGGCTTCGACCTGTTCCGCGAGTGCGCGCACGAGCGCTTCGAACCGCTCCCAGGAGACCGGCTCGACCCCGGATCGGCGACTGTAGTCATATGAGCGCATCGGTCTCCTTCTCGCGTGCAGGTAAAGCAACCTGGAACGCATAGCATTCGGCTCGCGTTCCGCACTTGCGCAGGTCCGCCCTGCGATCTATAGATCTATGCGGGTCTAGTGGCTCGGATCGTAGGCTCCGACGGCGAGTGTCCGAGGGGGGCCGTCGACGATCTCGATATTGTCGCGGCCGCCATAGAAGTCGTACCACGGCTTCGCGCCGCGGCGCAGCACCTCGTTGAGGGCCTGAATATTCTGCACACCCCGGCCGAGCAGCCATTGCTCGAGGGCAGCTGCTCCGCCCTTACCGTATTCCTTGATCCCATCCTGCCACGTGGCGCGACCGCAAAGCACGCCGGCAAACCCCGTATCGGCCTCGGCCGCAAGCTCGAGCGTAGCACGGAAGATCTCGTCGGTGACGCCGGCCGAGAGATAGATAAACGGCAGACGTGCAGCTTCGGCCGCGGACCGGAAGTGGCCTTTTGCCTCGTCCAGAGAGTACGCGGCCTGTCCCCCGAAAGCAGGCGAGCCTTCGACAAACTTGACGTTGACGGGCACTTCGACCTTCAGCACATCCACGCCGTAGCGCGGCTTGGAGAACTCCGCCATGTATTGCGTCACGAGATGCGGCTTTGCTGTCGCGAACTCGAAGCTCTTCTCGTCGCCGATCTTATCACTGTATGAGATCGGCTCGAGAAAGAAAGGGACATCGTTCGCGGCGCACTCGGCGCCGATACGCTCGATGAAAGCCTGCTTGACGGTGTTGATCTCGGGCTTATCGTCCGCATCGTAGTACAGCAGGATCTTGATCGCGTTCGCCCCGGCCTCGACCAGCCGGCGCACAGACCACTCGGGCAGGAGATCCGGGAGCCGCCCTGGCTTATCCGCATCGTAGCCGGTCTTCTCATAGGCCAGAAGCACTCCAGTGCCCGGCGCTCGCTGCTTGAGCGCATCGAGTCCATACTCGGGATCCATCAGGATCGCGCTGGCATAGCGTGTCAGAATGCGCGTCACGATGCTCTTAAACTCGCCGAGCTCGGCCGCGTCGACGTTGGAGCCTTTGGCCTTGGCAATTGCCTTTTGGAGCGAGCCACGCTGGTCCATCGCAGCGGCCGCGATGATGCCCTTATCGTCGGCGATGGCCTGTATACCCTCAAACTTTCCACGCGTCATGCGCACTCTTTGGACCATATTCTCCTCCGTTGCGTTTTACGAATAGCTCGCGAACCGCACACGGCACTGTGTTTTCGGCTACGGGCAGCCAGTATAGCATATCAAGGGATGAGGGAGAGCGACGAGCGCTCCGCTATGAGCAGGCGCGACTTTGTAGAGCCGCAGCGCATACCGGCGCAACAAAGTCGCGCCGCATCTCCGCAGCGGTTCAGTTAACGCGAGGCAGGCTGCTAGCGGCGTCGTAGGAAGTAGACCGCGACGATCAGCGCGGCAAGGGCGACGCGGTAGACGGCGAAAGGAAGAAAACTGTTTCCACGGCGCTGGAGGAAGCGCAGCAAAAAGGTGATCGCCACCATACCGACCAGGAAGGAGGCCAGAATACCGAGCCAGAAAGGCGTCGTCATCTGCGCGGGAGTCAGCTTGCGCAGCTTCAGCAAGCCGGCGCCGAAGGTGATCGGCGTCGCCATCAAGAACGAGAAGCGCGCGGCCGTCGCGCGCTTCAGACCAAGCGCGCGACCCATCGTCATCGTCGACCCAGAGCGCGAGACGCCCGGGATCAGCGCGATGGCCTGCGAGATACCGATCACAAGCGCCGCGGTCCAGGAGATATGGTGTAGATCGTCGCGCTCGGGCGCATTGAAGTCTGCCACATAGAGCAGCTCGCCCATGATCGCGAGGGTCACCGCGATGACGAGGTATTTATCGCTGAAATAGTCGGCGGCATATTTATCGAGCGCGAAACCAAAGACTGCGCCCGGCACAGAAGCGAGCACCAAGAGCCAGAAGAGCTTGCCCTGGGCCGTCTGCGGCCGCGCAGCATGCAGGATCAGGTCGATCCAGTCACGCCAGAAGACGACGACCAGCGCCAGGAGCGTCCCCATGTGGAGTGCCACGTCGAACGTCTGCGAGTTGAAGAACTCGTAGGCGCTCCCGGTCCAGCCGAGAAGCCAGGGCACGACGATCAGGTGGGCCGAGGAGGAGATCGGCAGGAACTCGCCCAATCCCTGGACGATGCCGAGGGTCGTCGCCACACGGTAGTTGCCGCGCAGAAGCGCGACAGCCACGACTGCCACGCCCGCGGTGATCGGCACCAGCCATGACACGGCGCGCGCGGTACCGTTCCTGGAAGCCATGTTGGTCGAGGTTCTCATGAGTACGCCTCAATCAAGGAGTGCTGCGTGGAGACCCACGCGGCGCAGACCAGAACCCTAAGCTTGCTTGCCGACAGAAGGCTGCACCAGAACGCCCTCGCTCACACTGTCGGCTTCGCGCTTGGAGCGATAGACCGCGAAGGCGACGACGGCGATCAGGGCGATCATGCCGAGCGCCAACACCGGGTTGAGCGGCTCGTTGCGCCGGACCGTTACGACGATCGGGGCGATCAGCAGCGAAATGAGGTTAATGACCTTGAGCAAAGGGTTGAGCGCCGGGCCGGAGGTGTCCTTCAGCGGATCGCCGACCGTATCGCCGACCACGCTGGCTTTATGGGGCTCGCTGCCTTTCCCGCCGTAATTGCCCTCCTCGATGAACTTCTTGGCATTATCCCACGCGCCGCCCGCGTTCGACATGAAAACCGCCAGCAGTTGGCCCGAGAGAATCGTGCCGGCCAGGAAGCCGCCCAGCGCCTCGATGTTCAAGAGGAAGCCGACGACGACGGGCACCACGACTGCGATAATGCCGAGCGTAATCAGCTCGCGCTGGGCCGCCGTGGTGCAGATCGCCACCGCGCGCGCGTAGTCCGGAGTGGTGGTCCCTTCCATCACCCCGGGTAGGCGCAGCTGGCGACGCACCTCGTTGACGATCAGCGACGCCGCGCGGCTCACCGCGCGGATCGTGAGCGACGAGAAGAGGAACGGGAGCGCCCCGCCGACCAGCAGACCGATAAAGATCTGCGGGTTAGCCACGTTGATCGTCGCAATGACCGGCAGGCTGAGCTCGCGTTGAACGATTCCGACGTCGGTAAAGAATGAGCCGTAGAGCGAGACCGCCGCGATAACCGCCGAGCCGATCGCCACGCCCTTCGTGATGGCTTTCGTCGTGTTACCTGTCGCGTCGAGATCGTCCATGATGTCACGGGCATTACGATCAAGTCCGGCAAGCTCGCCGATACCGTTCGCGTTATCTGAGATCGGCCCGAAGGCGTCCATGGAGATCGTGTTGCCCGTGAGCGTAAGCATACCGATGCCGGTCAGCGACACGCCATACAGCACGGCCTCGAAGGGCCGCGCATAGCCGCCGAAGAAGAAGACCGAGGCAAGGATCGAGACCGCGATGACCAGGACGGCGTAGACCGACGATTCGTATCCGAGCGCGAGACCGCTGAGGATATTCGTGGCTGCCCCGGTCTGGGACGCGCGCGAGGTCTCGCGCACGGGAGCGAAGTGGGTCGAGGTGAAATACTCCGTGACTTTGTCGAGCACGACGCAGAGAATGATCCCAGAGAAGGTTGCCAGGAAGGGCGCCCATTCAACGCGGCCCTGCACATCACGCATATAGAAGATCGTGACGAGAAAGAAGCCCAGCGTCGCGATCGCCGCCGACGTATAGAAGCCGCGGTTCATCGCGCCCATCGCGTTGCGCCGGTTTTCGTCCGTCTTCACGAGCAGGTTGCCGATCGCCGAGGCGACCACACCGATACCGCGCGCGATCAGCGGAAAAATGATGTAGCGAAAATCGAAATGACCGCCGTTGGCGACGTTGACCCCACCCAGCACGATGCCGAGGATCAGCGCGCTGACGATCGTCACCTCGAAGCTTTCGAAGACGTCGGCCGCCATGCCGGCGCAGTCGCCCACGTTGTCGCCCACGAGGTCGGCGATGACGGCGGCGTTACGCGGATCATCCTCGGGCAGACCGGCCTCGACCTTGCCGACGAGGTCCGCTCCGACGTCGGCGGCCTTGGTATAGATACCACCCCCGACACGCATGAAGAGCGCGATCAGCGATCCGCCGAAGCCGAAGCCAAGCAGCGCGTCGGGAGCCGAGACGCCATAGAAGAGAAAGATGATCGTGCCGCCTAACAGGCCCAGGCCGACACAGAGCATGCCCGTAATCGTTCCCGAGCGATAGGCAGTTTGAAGCGCGCCGTTATAGCTCTTGCGCGAGGCCGCGGCCACGCGAATATTCGACTGCACGGCCACGTTCATGCCGATCGCGCCCACGAGATAGGAGAAGGTCGCGCCGATCAGGAAGGCGAGCGAGCGGCCGATCGCGACGGCCTGGACGGCATTGGCGCCCCAGACCTGCACGGATTGGGGGGATGGGGGGATGATCTGGACGCTGAGGTAAAGTAAAATGGCAAGCAGAACGATGGCAACGGCGATTGTTCGAAGCTGGCGGCTGAGGTACGCCTGGGCACCCGACCGAATATAGCCCCAGTACCGCCGCATTTCATCAGTACCCGTCTCCTGAGCCAGGATCTGGCGCCGGAGCAGCTCCGAGTAGACCAGACCCAACACGGCGATGACCAGCACCGTCCACACCGCGACCTGCTCAAAAAGGCTGAGCCCGATCAACCCTCGCAACATACTAGCTCCTTAATGTCTCCCTAAAAACGATCAGGCAGAGCAACGGCGCTCTACCTGCAAAGACTTTACGTTGGAAGAAGTTGAGTACGGAGACGGCATGCCGGTGGCCCGGCGCGACTATCCCTAAATCCATGCATCCAGGCCGCGCGGATTGTAGCATAGCGCTCTCAGCTTGTAAAGTATGGCACAAGCTTCCGGCCGGCCACAGGCAGTCCTATTGACAGCCGGCTATGGGTTGCCTATGATCTGTTCCGGCAAACCAGGAGATCCGATGAATATCACGGCAAATACGCCCCGTCCCAAGCCTACGAAGAACCAGCGGCCGGGCTGTATTACGTGGATCTTCTTACTGCTGATCCTCCTAGGCCCGGGACGAGGCATTTTGGCGGCGCTGTTCCAGATTGTCGCACCGCGGGTCAGCGGCGGCCTGCTCTGGTCCATTATAGGCGGAATCGTCGTCGTGGGCGCTCTGGTAGCCGTGATTTCCCGTGCAGCTACCAACCGCACGACGGATACACGGCTACCAACCGGCCCCGGAGCGGCGACCGATCGACGGCAACGCGGTGGAGCTCCCGCGCCGCTGCCCGGACCTGCGCA
>JBBSGA010000010.1:0-38433 GCA_038254585.1 Chloroflexales bacterium
CCAGGGCGGGGGGGGGGCGGCGGCGCCCCCCGGGAACCGGGCCGGGGCAGAACTCGGTGGTTTCGCGGGGGTTGTCGATGTCGGGGGGCAATCCGAGCCCCCCGGCCCCGACGGCATTTACCCGGATGTGTCGCGGCGCAAGCTCGATCGCGAGCTCACGGGTGAAGGCGTTGATCGCGCCTTTCGTCGCCGCGTAGGCCGAGTGACGCGGAAACCCGGCATCGCCGTGGACCGAGGTGATATTGACGATAGCGCCACGGCCGGCTCGCAGCATGTGGCGGACGGACTGCTGGGCACAGAAGAAATAGCCGCGGATATTGAGGTCGAAGACTTCCGCGAACGCGGTCTCGTCCGTATCCAGGAAATCGCGTGCGCGGGTAACTCCCGAGTTGTTGACGAGGATCGTAAGCCCGCCGAGCTGCGCGGCCGCCGCGTCGACCACGCGGCGGCAGTCGGCGACTCGGCTCAGGTCGCCCTGAACTGCGACCGCCTTCCCGTCGCCGCGCTCGATCTCGGCGACGGTTTGCTCCGCGGTCGCGCGGCTATGGGCGAAGTGGACGCCGACGGCCGCGCCCTGGCGCGCAAGCTCGAGGGCGATGGCCTGGCCAATGCCCATCCCGGCCCCGGTGACCAGGGCGACCTGCCCGGTTAATGCGCTCAAGGGTCACTCCTCCTTGCGGCAAAGTACCGTAGCGTCACCGTATCTGTCAAACAGGGACCCTGCTTCGCGACACGAGCCACGGGATGCTATTCTGTATTGGAAGCCCTTGTGCGGGCGGCGCCCTGTAACCAATGGGAAGGATCGAACCGATGAAAATCGTAGACGTGAAGACATACATCGCCGGCAACCCTTGGAAGAACTGGCTCTTTACGCGCGTTGAGACCGACGAGGGCATCTATGGTATCGGCGAAGCGACGTTGAACGGCTTTGCCAAGACCGTGGAGGCGGCGATCGGGGAGCTCAAGCGTTTCGTGATCGGCCAGGACCCGTTTGACGTCGAGAATCATGCGCTGCGGCTCTTTCGCGACGTTTTCTCCGACGGCGGCCAGATCCAGGGCGCGGCGCTGGCAGGGATCGAGTACGGCTGCTGGGACATTATGGGCAAGGTCACTGGCCAACCCGTCTACCGCCTGCTGGGCGGGCGCTCGCACGACCGGCTGCGGGTCTACGCCAATGGCTGGTATCGCGGCCCGCGCGAGCCGTCGAGCTTTTACGACAAGGCCAAGGACGTCGTCGCGAAAGGCTACACCGCGCTGAAGTTCGATCCCTTCGGAGCCGCCTGGCGCGTCACCGACCGCCGCGATTTCGCGCTCGCGATCGAGATCATCGGCGCTGTGCGCGACGCGGTCGGCCCGGACGTGGATCTGCTGATCGAAGGGCATAACCGCTTCAGCGTGACAACCGCACTGCAGTTCGCCGAGGCGATGGCGGCCTATGATCCCACCTGGTTCGAGGCGCCCGTGCCCCCGCAGCGCATCTCGTCGATGGTCGAGGTGGCGCGGCGGAGTCCGGTGCCGATCGCATGCGGCGAGGACTACTACAGCCGCGAGCAGTTCGGCGAGCTCCTGGACCATGACGCGGTGCACATCATTCAGCTCGAGCCGCAGTACCTGGGCATGAGCGTGGCCAAGCAGGTCTGCGGCATGGTGCACGCCCATAACGGCGTGACGGCACCGCACAGCGCCCAGGGACCGCTCTGCTCGGTGGCCGCGGCGCACCTGAACACGGCGACACCGAACTTCTTCATCCATGAGATCTTCGACGACTTCAACGAAGATTGGAGCCGCCACATTCTTACGAACCCCGTGCAAGTAGAGGACGGGTACATCACGGTCGCCGCGGATCGACCGGGCTGGGGCACCGACCTCAACTACGAGGAGATCGCCCGGCATCCGTATAATCCCAACAACTTTCTGCCGCTCTTCCGCCAAGGATGGGAGGTTCGCAAATCGACGGGTGCCTGAGCCTGGACGTTCGGCGGTCACTCGAGCTGTGGGTCGAGATAGGCCTTGAGCGCCACGGCATTGTTGTGCTCGGTATGGCGGGCACCGTAGAGCAGGCTGATCGTGCCGCGCCGGGCGGCGTCTAGGAGCATGCGCACGGCGTCGGGCCGGCTGCACAGCTCGGCCGTGTAGCGACGCTGAAACTCCTGCCAGCGAGCGGGATCGTGGCCGAACCAGCGCCGGAGCTCGCCGGTGGGAGCGAGCTCCTTCAGCCACCCGTCGAGTTGGAGCTCAGCTTTCTTCAGGCCGCGCGGCCAGATCCGGTCGACCAGGAAGCGGCTGCCGTCGGCGGGTTCAGGCGGCTCGTAGACGCGCTTGACTTTGATCATCGGCCGTCCTCCGGCGATTTAACGGCAGGCTAGACGAGCGTCTGCGCTCGTTTTCCTGTTGCGCTATGCTATGCTGCATACGAGCAGGAGCCGTGCCGATGATCTCTGAAAGCAGCTTACCGATCCGCCGTCTGACGCTCTACAAGCATGGCGTCGCCTTCGTCCAACGGCAAGGCGACCTGAGCGGAGAGGAGGTGCGCCTCGTCTTTCGTGCTGACGAGGTCAACGACGCCCTCAAGAGCCTGCTGGCGATCGATCGCCGGGGCGGCCAGGTGCTGGGCATCCACTACGCCACGCCCGCGGACGAGGCGGCGCGGCTGGCCGAGAGCCCGATCACCCTCTCGGACGACCACAGCCTGGTCGACCTCCTGCGCAGCCTGCGCGGCTGGCGGGTGCGTCTAGTCACGGGCGACGCCACGCAGAGCCAGACGCTGGCCGGCCAGCTGCTGGGCGTCGACCTGGCCGACGAACGGCCCCTGCGCGACTCGGCGGTTGCCCTGCTCGACGAGGCCAGCGGAGCAGTGTTGGCACTGCCGCTGCGTGCGGTGCGCCAGATCTTCCTGATGGAGGAGCGTGCCCAGCAGGATCTGCGCTTCTTTCTCGAGACAAGCCGTAGCGAAGAGATGCACCGTACCATAACGGTGCGACTGAGCGCGGGCGACCATGATCTGGCCGTGTCGTACCTGATCCCCAGCCCGACGTGGCGGGTCAGCTACCGCCTCGTCGCGGAGGCGGTAGCCGCGGAGACGGGGGGCAGCGCGCCGAGCGAGGCCGCGCCACAAGTTCAGCGAAGCGGCACGCTGCTGCTCCAGGGCTGGGGCCTTTTCGACAACCGGCTCGAGGAGGACCTGGAGGGCGTGAGTGTGACGCTCGTCGCCGGCCAGCCGATCTCATTCGTCTACGACCTGGCTGCGTCGCGCATCCCCCCGCGGCCGGTCGTGCAGGACGCGGCGCGGGTCGCGGCGGGGCCGGTAGAGTTCGAGCCGGCGGTGCAGGATGCCTTTGGCGGAGCAGTCGCAGCGTCAGCCCCGGCGGGGCGAGAAACACTCTACTCGACACGTAGCGCCCGCATGATGCCGATGTCGGCGCCAATGGCTGCTGCCTCGATCCAACAGCTCGCCAAGCAGACGTCCGCCGCGGCGGGCAGTGAGCTCGGTGAGCTCTTTCAGTACGAGGTGGTCGCACCCGTCACGGTGCGGCGCGGCGAGAGCGCGCTCGTGCCGATTCTGAACGCACAGCTGCCCTACCGCCGAGAGCTGCTCTTCAACGAGCGCAAGCTTCCCGACCATCCCGTCGCGGCGCTGCGGTTTGCCAATGCGACAGGCCTCGTCCTGGAGCGCGGCCCGGTAACCGTGCTGGAGGACGGCGCCTATCACGGCGAGGCGCTGGTGCCGTTCACGCGGGAAGGCGGCGAGGTCTATCTCGCCTTTTCGGTCGAGTTGGGGATCAAGATCGACGTCGCGCGTTCGATGAGCCAGGAGACGGCCGGGATTCGCATCGTGGGTGCCCTGCTGGAGATGAAGCAGGCGACCGTCAACCGCACGACCTATCGCCTGGAGAGCAGCCTCGCGACGGCGCACGCGGTCACGATCGAGCACCCGATCTGGATCGGCGCGGATTTGGTCGACACGCCCGCGCCGGAGGCGCGCACCTCCGAGGTCTACCGCTGGACGATCACCTGCCCGCCGCGCCGGGCGACCACCTTCACGGTCGCAGAGCGCCGGTACGATTGGCAGGCATCACAGCTGCTGGACGTCGCCTACGCCAACCTCCAGGAGTTCTTCAGGCGGCGCTGGCTCGACGCGGAAACGGTCGGACGCATCCGAGCGCTGCTGGACGAGCGCGCCGCGATCGCGCGCAACGTAGACGAGATCGGCCGGCTCGAGATGGAGCGACAGGAGATCTACGCGCGCGAGGAGCAGCTGCGGAAGAATATGGCGGCGCTGGGGACCGCCGGCGACGAAGGCGCGCTGCGCAAGCAGGTCGTCGCACAGCTTCAGACGAGCGAAGACCGCCTCGGCGCGCTCCTCGAGCGGATGGCGGCGCTGAACGAGGAAAACACGCGGCGCGAGGAGGCCATCGCCGCCCAGCTTGTGGCCATCGCCGTCGGCGACACCTCCGGGCCAGGGCAGGCGAGCGGCGGCGCATGATGGGCCGGCAAAAAGAAACCGTTTGGCGTTTTCGTACGAATTAATAGATAACACCGGCGAGGTTTGAGCATCGCCGGTGCCGGCCCGCCGTCGGGGAAATCCGGCGGGCCTTTTTTGTGTCCGCGGTCAAAGCGCCCCCAGGCGTAATGACGCGGGGCACGCGCCCAGAAGGCATCGCCTTCCGACAGTTTCCGAGCCCGCTCGACGCCGGCACCTTGCCGTGCTGCCGCCAGGTGACGATAGGCATCGTCCACGGGCTTGCCTCGCGCAAGGATGACCTCGAGCGGGCTTGCCGCGGAGAGGTCGGAAGCCGGCCACGGCGTGGAGCGTCACGGTTTGGCCCATGTCTCCGAGCGCCGTGACGAAGCTATCGGGCGCAAGGCCCGGCGCCGCTGAGACGGCCCACCCGGCCTCGGCCGCGTGCGGCGCCGCGCGGCGTGAGGTTGCGCGTATGACCGGGCGTATGGAGGTAGCCGAACGGAGTGTAATCGTCCTGCGGGAAGCTCATAGACGTGCCCTCCGACCGATCGTGTGGCTGTGGGTATCATGCCCCGGCCGTGGCAGCGCCGATCGCCGCGTTGCGCCAATCCTCCAGGAACTCGAGGACCGCCGCGTATTGCTCCTGCGGAATGACTTTGTAACTGCTGACGCCGAAGCGGCGGTAGAGCTCGGCGAAGATCCCCTGGTAGTAATTCTTGCCGGCCTGGGCTCGCGTAAGGACCTCTCCAAGCGCCTTGACACGGTTGGAGACCTCGGTAGCCTGCGCGTCGGTAATGTAGGCCTCCGGGTGCAGCCGGTCCTCCAGCACGCCGAGCCGCACTTCCACACCCGCGATCTGGCCCTGGACGTCCTTGATCACTCGCGCCGCCGTATCCATACGGCCGGCTAGGGCTGCCTGCCGGCGCTGTAGCTCGATCTGCTGCTCGGCCATGCGCGTGATCGCGCGCCCCATCTCGGCAATCTGCTGGAGCTGCTGCAGCGCCGCGCTATCTTCGACTGGCACGATCGCCGTCTCGTCGACCAGGATCTGCGGCTTGAAGGCCTGCCAGAGAACGACCGCGGCCTCTTTCTCGTAACGCACCAGCTTATCCTGGAGCTCCGCTTTCACCCGTCGAGCGTGGAGGCCCGACATCCAAAGCGGCAGTAGATCGAGCCGCAGACACTGCGCCGTCTGCACGCCCCCTTTCGGTTTCCAGCGAAATCGAGGCCAGGCCTTCGTTCAGAACCGCGTGATGCTGGATGCGCCGGACCTGCGACCAGCGCGCGAGCCCAAGATTCTCACAAAGCCGGGCAAATAGGACGAAGATAGTGCCGTCCGGCTGCTGCACGGCGATCAGCTCGTCGTGGTAGAAGTGCACGATCCGCTGCTGGAGGGTCGTCATAGCTTCCTCGCGGTCCAAGGGGACATCATGATGATGCCCCCATACGTGCCAGAGCATGCCGGCTGCTCGCCTCGACCCGGCCGCGGTCCGCAGCGCTGGCTGCCCCAGGCAGAATTCGTCCTCGGCCATTTCCCGGGCAATCTAGCCACGTCGCAGCAGGCGCGCCATCTGCAGCGCTACGGCGGCACGCTGCCGGAGCAAATCATCGCGGTCGAGCGATACATCGAGAGCCATATGGAGCGCGGCTTTTCGGTCGAAGAAGGACCGCAGCGCCGCGAGCGCCCGCAGTTTCCGCCGGTGGTGCTCCGCGAAATGCTGGTGAACGCGGCAGGCCACCGTGACTATTCGCTCACCGGAGCCTCGGTGCGCGTCTCGATGTTCCCGAACCGGATCGAGGTAGCCTCGCCGGGCGGGCCGCCTGTCGCCGCGCCGCTCGAAGGATTGATGCAGGCATCACACGCGCGCAACCGCATCGTGATGCGCCTGCTGTGGCAGGTGCGTTTCTGCGAGGCTTTCGGGCTGGGGCTGCGCACAATCATCCTTTCCGGCAAGCAGGTGATGCAGTCCGACCTGATGTCGCAGATCAACGCGGTCCTACGGGAGACGAGCCTCGACGATCGCAGTCTGAAGCTCGAGATTGCGGCAGAGACGATCGTCGACCACGTCGAATCGGTGACGGCCCTGCTGCTGCGGATGCGCATCCCGTCGCTCGACGTCTATATCGACGACTTCGGCGCGGGCTCGGCCTCCCTGGCATATCTGCACCGCTACCCGATCGACAGCCTAAAGATCGATCGCTGCTTCGTCGCCGGGCTCGATACGGACGAATCAAACGTGGAGATCGTCCGCTCTATCGTGGCGCGCGCCCGTAAGCTCGGCATCGGCGTGGGCGCCGACGGGGTCGAAACGCGCGAGCAGCTTGCCTGCCTCCACGAGCTCGGCTGCGATCGCGCGCAGGGCTACCTCATCAGCCCACCTCTCGAGGCCGAGGCGGTCGCGGAGATTCTGCAGGCGGCTGTACATTCCCGATGGTGGATCGACAGCAAGCACTAAACCGGCGTGATGACGTGTTGGCCCGACCTAGACTACAATACATCTGCCGCGCATCGCCAGGACCCGAGGGGATCCGGGAGGAGTAGATGTATAGCTTTCTCAGCCGTATCCGCGAGCCCGTCAAACGTGAGGGTGCCGAGCGCTATCTTCGGATTACCCTGCTGAGCTTCGCCGCCTCGGTGATTCTGACTCGTCTCTTTCTCGAGCTCACCGGCTACCCGCAGATCGGCGCCCAACGGCTCCACATCGCGCATGTGCTGTGGGGTGGCCTCCTGCTCTTCATCGCCTCGCTGCTGCCGCTGATCCTCTCCAATCGGGGGGTCTATGGCGTCGGCGCGCTGCTAAGTGGCGTCGGCGTCGGGCTCTTCATCGACGAGGTCGGCAAGTTCATCACGCAGACGAATGACTACTTCTACCCCGCGGCCGCCCCGATCATCTATGCCTTCTTCCTGCTGACCGTTCTGCTCTATCTGCGCGTGCGCCGCGCACCCTCGCGCAACGTCCGGGCCGAGCTCTATCGCGCGCTTGACGGCCTGGCCGAGGTGCTCGACCATGACCTGGACGCCCGCGAGCGCACCAGCCTCGAGGATCGCCTGATGTACGTCGTGGAGCAGGCGAGCGATCCGGACCTGGCGGGTCTCGCGAAGGATCTGCTCGGCTTCCTCACCTCCGACACGCTACAGCTCGCGCCGGACCTTCCAGGCTACTGGCAGCGCTCCTGGTCACGGGCGAGGGCCATCGAAGCGCGGTGGATCGACCGGGGGCGGCTTCGGGCGATCCTCGCCGTTTTATTTATTGCCGCGGCAGCGCCAGGCCTGATTGGCCTGCTGCTGATGCTCGTCCTGATCCTTGGACAGGGGATCAGTGCCAGAGAGGTCGGCGTGCTCGTGGTTCGCGCCGGGATGGAAGGGCTGGCCGCGGTGCCGCTGACGGCAGCGGCGGGCCTACTCGCGCTGGGCCAGGACCGGCGCGGCATCACCCTGGGCTACTTCACGCTGCTCTTCTCTCTGGCCGTCGTAAACCTGCTGGTCTTCTACTTCGACCAGTTTCACGCCGTAATCGACTCGCTGATTCAGTTTGTCCTGCTCATGGGGGCGATCCACTACCGGCGGCGTTATCTCGCGGCCGCTGCGCGTCCCACTTGATTAGATCGCGCCGTATGTGCGACAGTGTCCAGTACGATGCGCAGGTGGAGGGGCAGGCCGCGGCTGAGGGTCGACGGCGGGCTGGTGATCAAAGGTGGCTGATGGCTCGCTGAAGCGTCGCTTGCAGGAGTCGGCATCGAAGCTGTAGGATCGCCGAGAGCGGGGCGGGCGCGTCACGGGGGTGGCAGCCGTGTCCGAGTAGAGACAAGGGGGACACATGGCCCAGATCGACACGCTGGTCCCGCACGCCATCCGGCGGCATGCGGCCGCGTATCTCGCCGATGAGCTCGACCATGCCATGGGCGCCTATACGGTGTGCGTCGCCCGGCGCGACGTTACGCTTCCGGCGGGCCTTCAGGCCGCGGCGCTCTACGGCTTCCCGCTCGGCTGGGGCATCGCGCACGTGATTGTAACCGAGCCGGTCGACGCCGCGACGCTCGACGCTTGGGTCGCGTGCTGCGCCGACGAGGGCATCGATCTCGTGCTCTGGATCTGGGAGAGCACGGGCTTGCAGCCGATCGTCACCTGGGCCGTGGCGCGTCACGGGTCGGCCTACCTGGTTAGTCCACGTGCAGCCGGGGTGCGGCTGGTGCGTGCACGCCTGCGCGGCGATCCTCGCGACGCCTGGGACCGGCGCGGCGCGCTCGAGCACGCGGTCGCGACGACGCTGCGGACGGCCCTCGTGCGGTGCCTGGAGCTGCGCGGACCGATCGACGTAGGGCGCTTCGGCCAGGCGCTTGAGGGGCGCTACGCACTGAAAACGGCCTTCGGGTCGATCCTGGCGGACGCGCGACGCCGGGTGCCGGGCACGCGCCACCCCGCGCTCGAGGAGTCCTTCGACGGTACGTACACCGCCGCACAACTCGACGCCGTCCTGCCGGAGGTGCCACGTCTGCCGCCGGCCGGAATAAGGGCAGCGCGAGCAGCGGCCGAGGCATACGAGACGCCCGAGTGTGCTCCTGACCGTCCGGTCTCCGTCGTCCGCCCGCGCGAGCCCTCCCCACGACCGTCGCCTCAGTCAGGTTCGTGGCTGGCGCCGACGGCGGTCTGGTACCAGGACCAGCGTTTCGGGACGCGGCTCGCCGCCCGCTGGGCCGTCTTCTTCGACGCGCTGGCCGTCAGGTGGAGCTACCGTGGCGATCCGCCCGGCCACTCCGCGGCGAGCTACGCGCCGGGGATGCCCGGTGCAGGTCCCGGGGCCCCGATGCTTCAGCCGGAGTTCTGGCTGCCCGATCAGGGATGCCTGCTGGTGGTGCGGCACGTCTATCCCGCCTGGGACGAGCTCGAGCAGGTGCCGTCGTTGGCGATGCAAGCGGGGGTGCCGGTGGTGGTGCTGCATGGGCCGGTCGGCATCGAGGCGGCCGGCCGGATCTGGCTGCCCGACGCCGAGTCGGCCACGGCCTATCCGGGAGCTCGCTGGGTCGCCTGCGCGCACTGTGGCTCGCTCGCCCTGACCGCGGCGCTCAACCCCACGACCATGCTTGTGCGCTGTGGCGATGAGGAGTGCCGGGCCAAACGCGGGCTCATGGGCACCCGCGCGGATCTGCGCGCGGCCGCTCTGGTGGAGGCGACGGCGGCGGCCCGTACCGCTAGCTTCGCCCCTGCTCCCGTGGAGCGGCTGGCGGATGACGAAACGGCGGGGCAGGTGGCCTGAGTCGGCCGCGACTTTCGCGCAGGTGCGGCTCGGCGATGACCGGCGCAATGCGCAGGAGCTGAAGGATGGCAGCGAGCCGGCATGCCGAAGCGCTGGAGCGGCTGCAGCGTCTCGCGGATCTGCCGCAGGAGCAGGCGGCCTACGCCGCGCGCGTGATCGAGAAGGAGCGCCGGGCGGACGTAGTCCTGGCGGCGCTCGCCGTACTTCGGGAGCGCGAGGACCCGCGGCTGCGCCCGCTGCTGCTCGGAAAGTATGGATACTGCGACGCCAACGGCGTGCGGCGCGATCCGGGCGGCGCGATCCGCAAGGGCGTCCTTCGCGCTCTGCGGCCGGTTGCTCTGCCGGTGGACGCGCCGCTCTTCGAGCGTGCGACGACGACCTACGAGTTCCTTTTCGGCGAGGCCGTGGGCGACCTGCGCGCCGAGGGCCTGCTGACGCTCAATGAGGTCGACCCGATCCTGGCCGGATACCACTGTGTGCGCCTGCTGACCGACCAGTACACGTCGATCATGTCGGGCGAGCCCGCCGTCACCGCGGTGCGCGTGCTGGCGGCACAGGGCCAGCTTCTGCCACTGTATGCCTACGTTATGGGCGATCAGGACGGTGTCGCGGATGTGACGGCGGAGTGCCTGCGCGGTCTGGCAGCGATTCCGCCTAGTGTTCTGGCAGCGGTGATCGAGAAATATCGCAACAGCGATAACGAGATCGTCTTGCTCGGGCTCTTCGATCTGCTGCTCACCCCCGATACGCGCCCGGCCTACATCGACTTCATCCTCGATTTTCTGCGCACCACGACGCGGTACAACCTCTACCGCTACCTGGTGATCACCCTGATCGCCGCCCGCGATTCCGCGCTGATCCAGGAGCTCGAGGCGATCGCGGCGGGCGAAGCGGATCCTTCGAAGGCGGCGATCTGGCAAGAGGCCCACGTCTTGACGTAACGGCGCTAAATCGCCGCTGCCGCGAAGATCGGCTCCCCGGACAGCCAGCGCTCGACGGCGTCGGGTGTCTCTAGGGCAATTCGGAGCGCTGCCGTCAGATCGAGGTCGTGTGCGGGAAGCCCCGCCGCGGCGAGACCCTGCTCGACTCCCTGGCGAACGCCGGCCGCGATTCCAAGATGGCGCGGGCCGTTGGGGATCGAGCGCGTCCAGCCGGCGCGATAGGAGGCCTCACATGCCTCGGCGCTGGCGGAGGTCATGCCGCCGCAGGAGAGGGGACGGACGGGGTAGACGGAGCAGCGTTGGTTCACCAACAGTGCACAGGCGAGCCTTGCGCGAGGCCGGCGCTCCTCAGCCATGGCTTGGAGGCGCTCGTCACGCCGCGCCAGGCGGTCCGTAACGGCGGCGAGCTCCTGCGGCCCAAGCGTAGCCCGCAGGTACTCCGCAATACGCAGCACCTCCGGGGCGGAGACGGCGATTACAGTCAGCGTGCAACACCACGAGCAGCCGGCGCGGCAGGCCATCTCTTCGCCGGATGCCAGCTCGGCCGTCAACTGCCTGGCAAGCTCGGCGGTCCGGCTGGCGATAGCCATAGCGGTGCCAGCTGAGCTGCCGTCGGCAAGTGCGCGCGCCACCACTTCGCGCGCCAGCTCCGGGATCGCCGGGTGCTCTTCGGTCCGAACCTGGGCCGGCCTCGGCGGCTCCGGTCGTTGAATCGGGCCGGCTTTCGGGCGTGTGCCCATCTATCCCTCTTTCTTCTTCAACACGGCCGTTCGCTCATGAACAGTGTCGCCCAAACTGAGCCGTCGCACGCGTGCTGTACCGGCGACCGCGACAATCAGCATACCACGCCCCGACGGCCGGATGGGCCACTGGCAAAGCACGGGAATCGCGGGTAGACTTAACGCGGGCGCCGGCCGGGCATGGAACCGATGGTATGGGGCGCCGCGAGTAAGGCAAGGGGCGATGGGAGCGAGCTACTATTGGACGATCTGGACCCGTGAGCCGGGGCGCTTGCAGGAGGTCCTTCCCGAGGCAGAGTTCGTACGCTTCGACCGGGTGCAGCCGGGGGTCGAAGTCTTCGCGTTCGAGCACGACGATCCGGAGATGGTGCGCCAGATGCGCTGGGCTACCACTCGGCTTCTAGCCACGAACGTGATCCTGCACTGCACACGCGCCTCGACGCCGCCGGAACCAGCGATCTGCTGCCACGCTCCGGATGCGATGCTGCACCATTATTCGATCGACGACTGGGTTGTGACCGACGATCGTCTGCACAGGTTGGTGAACTATTTCAAGGCGGACCGGTGCGACGTCATGTGGAAATATCCCGAGGTCGACCTGCTCACGTTTGACGACGAGCAGAAGATGCGAGCGGAAGTTCAGCGCAGGATCGCGCGCTACCAGGCCGAGGACGCGGCCGCCCTGCAGTAGCCTCGAAGCGGGCACGGGAGGAGTGTGTTGGACTGGTACCTAGCAGCCGCCATTGTCGTTCTGCTCTGTATCGTGACCATCTATCTTGTGGGACGGCATCACAGGCCCGAGCCATCCCGTCCGCATCCGGCCGAGGTGCCTGAGGAGCAGGTCCCGGCGGAGGAGGCGAAGCCGGAACCACCCGGCCGGCTACGGGCGATCCTCAAAGCGGATTTGGCTGGACAGCCCGGGTATTTTGCGCCGAAGTGGGAACCGGAGGCGGCCTATCACTTCTACGTCGAAACGGCCGGGAGCGCGGCCGGGACTACCACACACGATATCGCGACGGGCTGGCTTGGCTTCTGGCGCGGTGGTGCCGGGCGGACGAACCACGACGCCGGCTACGCACTTTCGGATCAGGATCTCGACGCGATCAAAGGAAAGCTGATCGATCTCTTGCAGTCCCTCCACGCCGAAGGATGGGACATCGCCGATACCGCTGACGGCGTGCGCCAAACGCTGGGCTCCTCGCTCTTCGGGATCCGGGTAGCCGCCCACGATATGCCCTACGATACGAGTCCTAAGCCCGGCACGATCGAGGTGTGTGTCCTCGACGCCGGCTTGTACCGCCGCGACGAGTAGCACATTCTCCCCTGCCCGGTTATGAGTCGACTTGAAGATCTGCGGCGGGTTGGCTTCATGCGATCGCTCGACGAGCCGCAGTTCCGCGGGCTGGCATCCGTTGCGATCGAGCGAAAGGTTGAGCGTGGCACGATCATCACGCTGGAAGGCGACCCGGCCGAGGCGATGTACGTGGTCTCATCCGGACGTGTCAAGGTGGTCCGCTACTCCGCGGAAGGTCGCGAGCAGATCCTGCACATCGTCGAGCCCGGCGATCATTTCAACACAGTGCCGGTCTTCGACGGCGGGCCGTGTCCCGCGACGACCAAGGCGCTGGTGCCGACAACCCTGCTGGTGCTCCCACGTCCCGCGATCCAGGATCTGATCAGGCGTTACCCGGAGGTTGCCGCGGCGTTCCTCCGCGAGTTCGCGGGCCGCCTCCGCATGCTGGTTGGCCTGGTCGAGGATCTGGCGCTGCACACCGTGTACGGACGCCTCGCCAAGCTTCTGCTGCAGCAGGCCGAGGCGGCCGAGGTGGGAGAGCCGGCGCCGCCGATGACCCAGGCCGAGATAGCAGCGCATCTCGGCACGGTGCGCGAGATGGTCGGGCGGACGCTGAAGTCGTTCGAGGGCGCCGGCCTGATCGCTCTGGACCGTGGCGCGATCCGCATCCTGGATCGCGAAGGATTGCGCAACCGGGTCGAGATGTGAGATTTGTCACTGCATAATCTGTCTGTGTGCGGCAAACTGGAGCGCAAACAAGGAGCTCGCGCATGGACACTGTCGACCAGGCCGGGACGGCGTACGACAAAAGTCGCAGCGCTGGAACGAGTTGGCGAGTAGAGTCAGAGGCGTAGCTCGCTACTATTCGCTAAAGGAGGCTTGCCTTTATGACGACACGAGTCACTACGATCGGTGCAGAGCCCGATATCGCGCCTACAGATACCCTTAACACCATCGTCGCACGCTATCCCGAGCTGCTGCCGGTCTTGCAGCACTTCGGCCTCGACACGTGCTGCGGAGGTGCACTCCCACTCGCCACGGCGGCGGAGCACCATGGGCTGGAGGTGGAGGAGCTCCGGTCGGCCCTACAAAGCGCACTGGAAGACGCACGGCCATGAGCTCCGGCACGCGCGCCTTCTTCGCCGCGGGCCTGGTCGCCCTGGCCGGCGCGGCGACGCTGCATTTCATGGTGCTGTACGGCCTCGCGGCGGTCTGGTACCCGGCGATCCACCTGACGATCTTCGGCTGGATTACCGCGATGATCGTCGCCGTCAACTACCACACGATGCCGGTCTTTGCGGCGCGTGATTTTCCCTATCCGCGGCTGATCCACGCTCACTGCGCGGCCTTCAGCGCGGGCATTGTCCTGTCGACTGCGGCGCTGCTGGCCGGATCGTCAGGTGGAACCGTGGCCGGCCGCTGCGCTCGGCGAGGGCGGCCGGGGCGCAGTCCTGGCTGGCGATCGGCGGTGTTACACTCGCCACCGTGGGCTGGGTCGCACAGGCCGGCGATCTGCCGCTGGCACGAGCACTGCTGGTGAGCGGCGGCGCGCTCCAGATGCTCGCGGCGCTGCTCTTTATCTGGCTGATAGGCGACACCCTCCTGCCGCGCCGCGAGTCTGCGAGAATAGGAAGCTCATGCCGACGATTACCCGAACGATGATCAAGACCGCGATGCTGTATGCCGTTGTCGGGATGCTGCTGAGCGCGGTCTGGCTGGTGCAGGTTGCCCGCCCGCTGCATCCGCTGCTCCGGTACATCCAGCCGACCGCGCTCCATCTGATCGTCGTCGGCTGGCTGACGCAGCTGATCTTTGGCGTCGCGCTCTGGATGTTTCCCCCATGGTCGAAAGCGCAGCCCCGAGGTCCGGAAGGGATGGGGTGGGCCTGCTATGGGCTACTCAACGCGGGCCTGCTGCTGCGGCTGGTGGGGGAGCCGCTCAACAGCTACCGGCCTGCGACGGTGCTCGCCTGGCTGCTCGCGGCTTCCGCGGTGCTGCAGGTGGGCGCGGTCTGGCTTTTCGTCGTGCTGGTCTGGCGTCGTGTGCGCGGCAAAGCGCAGACGAGGTAAGCACAATGCCGCGTCTGACATGCTGGTTTATCAGAGCCGCGCTAGCTCATCTTGGAGTGGGCGTGGTGCTTGGCGGGCTCATTCTGAGCGCCAAAGGCTTTCCGGGGGCGCTTGGCTGGGCCTGGCTGATGCTCCCGGCCCACATCCAGCTCGTCGTCGTCGGTTGGATGATCCAATTCGCCCTCGGAATGGCCTACTGGATCTTGCCGCGGCTCGACGCGCGCGGCAGCCGGGGAAGCCCCGGCTGGGCCTGGGCCAGCTTTGCGTCGCTGAATCTGGGTGCGGCCGGGAGCGCGGCCCTGCTGGTGGCCCGGACACTCCGGGCGGCGGCATGGATCGACGTGCTGCTGATCGGCACCGCCCTCCTGCAGGCGATCGCGATCGCGGCATTTGTGTGGCAGGCCTGGCGGCGCGTCCGTCCGACGGCGCTGCCGGCCCCGCCGGTGCGAGCAGAGCGGCCGCGCTAAACCGCAGCCGAGGAGAGGTCCATGCAGCGGCTCCATCACATGCGCTTTGCCATCCCGGCGGGGGCGCTCGCGGCGCTGCTGGCCGGACTGTGGGCCGGCCTGGTGCGTATCGGCTGGCCCCGGCCGCGGCTCTATGCTCCACTGCCGGCAGCACACGGGCCGCTAATGGTCTGCGGCTTTCTAGGCACACTGATCTGTCTCGAGCGCGCCGTTGCGCTCAACCGCGGCCGGGCCTGCGCCGCACGCCGCGCTCCCGTGGGGCACTCTGCTCGTGCTCGCAGGCGGTCTGGCGCCGGCCGGCGTGCTGCTCACGGCTGACGCGATATCCCCCTATCCACGTCATTACGATTTGGTTGTTTCGCCCCGCGGCGCCCAGACCGGATAGTCCAGGCCGGCCAGCCGGTTGATGACGAACCCCTGGATCACGAGGAGCACGACCGCCAGCATCAACACGGCCATCTGATTTATTTTGGTGAGAATACCGAGACTGACAATCAGTGTCGTGGCGCCGGCCGGGGGATGCGGCGCCTTGAGCCAGACCATACCGCCGGCCGTCAGGCCGAGCGACAGGCCAGCCGCACCGACCCGCGCCGCTGAAACACCTGTGGCCAGGGCGGGACCAGCGTTCACTAAGCCGAAGCTCATGAGGGCCAGATAGCCCATGACCACCCCGACGAGATGCCCGATCAGGGTGTTGCGGGGCGATGCGGCTGCAGCGTGCGGCGTGTAGAACAGCAAGAAGGCGGTGGGGCCAAGCGAAGGAAAGATAAAGGGCTGGCGGGTCACGTACGCCGCGAGCGCCATGAGCGCAATCGACACGAAGCCGTTCAGCAGCGCAAAGGCGCCCAGCACGAGCGTCGAGTTGTGCCGCTCCATCAGTGGCCGGAGCCGGAACCTCTGCGCCAGTCCCAGCACGACGTCGGCCATCCTTCCGCCGATGGGGTAGCGTGGTCCGCTCGACCTCATCGTCTACGCCCCGCTTCCCGATCACGCGGTGGCGCGAACGATCCGCACGCCGCGATGGGCGGCCGATCCGGTGCCGGTCCGTGTTGTTCCAACATACCGCTCACCGTCGTCGTGCACCCGCCTCGTCGATCGTCGACCGCTGCACCCATGGTCGACGCCGTAACACGCGCAACATCACCAGGCCCCCGAGGAAGATGGTGCCCGAAACTAGCGCGATCTGCCAGACCGACCTCCCCGCCCCGCCGAGATACAGGTCGAGCGCGATCGTCAGGAGCCAGAGCTGGATGCTCATCAACAAGATGCCGATCAGCAGGCCTGCCAGCACCAGGCCCATCTGCCCGGGCGGCGGCGCCTGGCTGACGCCGCGGTCGCGACGCTTGTGCCCCACGTACGCGGGCTCCGGCTGCTCGTGCATCGTCATACCTCCACGCCGACGGCCAGAATCTGGTTGCCCTCGCGGCGAAGCCGGATCTGCGGCAGGCGGCGCTGCGGCGGTCCGGCCACCGGATCGCCGGTTTCCGGGTTGAAAACCCCGTCGTGGCACGGGCAGTAGAGCCGGCTGCGCTCGGACTGATAGTAGACGGCGCAGGAGAGATGCGTGCAGCGCTGGCTGTAGGCAACGAAACGGCCGCCCGGGAGATGCAGCAGCATGGCCTGATCATCCGGCTCGGGATAGTTGAAGTAGAGTGCCTGCCCCTCGGCCAGCTCGTCCACCCGTGCGACTGGCAGCTCCTTCGCACGCGGCGGGCGCTCCAATAGCCCCAGCACGGCCAGCAGGGCCGTGCTGGCAAAGAGCGCGCCCGAGGTGTAGACGGCAAAATGAAGGAGCTGGCGGCGGGATACAAGATCGTCGGCATCCCAGTGGTAGGGAAACTCTGACTGCCAGCGCTTGTTCTGCCCGGCGCCGGCCTGCTGCCCGCCGGCTCCAAGGCTCGTGGGCTCGCGGTGGCTCATAGCACCCAAGCCTCCGTCTGCTGCCGATCGCTCTCTGGAAGCTCGGCCGCGGCCTCTGCCAGGAGCGCTGCTACATCCAGTTTTGGCTGGTGCACGGGGAGCACGTGGTAGACCTTGGTACGGACTTCCTGGTCGCCGAAGGCAGTCAGGTTGATCGGAATTCCCTCCCGCTCGTTTGCGAATTCCTCGTAGTCGCCGTACCAGATCGCCTGCGTCGGACAGGCCTGCGCGCACCAGGGCTTGAGGTCCTGCGACGTACGATCATAGCAAAGGTTACACTTTTTCATCAGCCGCGCGCCGGCGTCCAGCTTCGGCACGCCGAAGGGGCAGGCGTAGACGCAGTTGCGGCAGGCGATGCAGCGCGAGGCATCGGCCTGCTGGACCACTCCGTCCGGTGTGATCTGGATCGCCATGACCGGGCAGACCTGTGCGCAGGGCGCGATCGGGTCTTCACAGTGCATACAGACGGTCGGCTGCGTCGCGACGCTCCAGCCCCGGTCGATGAAGTCGACCATTACCATGCTCTCGCCTTTGTGCGAGTCGCACTCGCGGCACGCGGCCTCGCAGGCGCGACAGCCGATACAGCGCGATGGATCGACGAACAATGTCTTGACGGCCACGCCAGTCCTCCTTCACAACAACATCTCTCCCTGAGCCCGCCTAATACCGCTTGCCTTGCTCCTCCGGCGGCGCCGTGGTCTCCCCAACCTCGTACGGGAACATCTTTGGAGCATTCGCGGCTGTGAAGTTTTCGCGCGCCCCGCCGGTGCCGGCCTTTGGCTGCGCGTCGAGCCGCTCGACCGCCGCGGCGCAAACCTTGTACTCCGGGATCTTGACCGTCGGATCGACCGCCGGGTTGGTCAGCTGATTGACCGCCTCGCGGTCGCCGTAGTGGAACGGAATAAAGAGCGTATCGGGCCGGATCGTCGGCGCGACGAGGGCCTTGAGCTCCATCGCGCCGCGAGGAGTGCGCACCCGCACGCGGTCGTCGTTCTCGATCCCCAGGCGCGCGGCCGCCTGGGGATGGATCTCAACCCACGGCTCGGGCGCCTGGGACTGGAGGAAACCGAGGCGCCGCGTCTGGTTGCCGCTGAGGTAATGGTAGACTACGCGCCCGGTCGTGAGCCGGAACGGGTAGTCGCCGCCCGGCTCCTCGGCCGGCGGCGCGTATTCGATGGCAAAGAAGCGTGCTCGGCCGTCGGGATGGGCGAAGCGCTCCGTGAAGAGCCGGGGGGTGCCGGGATGATCTTCGGACGGGCAGGGCCAGAAAACCCCGTCCTGAGCGTCGATTTTCTCCCAGGTGATGCCGGCATAGTCGGCCAGACCGCCTTTGGATGCGACGCGCAGCTCCTCCCAGATTTCGCGCGACGAGCGGTACGGAAAGAACTGGCCGCGGCCGAGCCGGCGTGCCAGGTCGCAGATGATATCCGTATCGCGCCGGGCCGTGCCCGGTGGATCGGCAGCATGGTTGATCTTGATCACGCGTCCTTCGAGGTTCGTCGTCGTGCCCTCGTCCTCGCACCAGACGGAGCCCGGGAGCACGACGTCGGCCAGCCGAGCGGTCTCCGACATAAAGAAGTCGATCACAACCAGCGGATCGAGGTTCTGCAGCGCGCGCTGCACGACGGCGATCTCCGGCAGCGAGACCATCAGGTTCGAGCAGATCACGAGGCAGCTCTTGATATCTCCGTCCGCCATGAGCCGGACCATCTCGGTCGCCGCTGCGCCCTCCCACGGCAGCTCCTCGACTGGGATACCCCAGACGTCGGCCACGTACTGGCGTTCTTCCGGAACGTCGATGTGGCGATAGCCGGGCAGCTGGTTGGCTTTCTGCCCGACCTCGCGGCCACCCTGGCCGTTGCCCTGGCCCGTGAGCATCATCGCCCCGCCGCCGGGCTTGCCGACCTGGCCGCGGGCGAGCGCGAGGTTGATGCAGGCCAAGCAGTTATTGACGCCGTGCGTCGAATGCTCAATGCCGCGGGCGTGCATGATCAGCGACGTGCCCGCGCGGCCGTAGAGCCGCGCGGCCGCCAGGATGCGCTCGGCCGGCACGCCGGCAATCCGCTCCGCGACCTCCGGCGTGTAGGGCTCGACCGCCGCGCGCACGTCGTCCCATCCCACCGTCCGCTCGCAGATATAGGCCTCGTCGACGAGCCCGTCGTGGACGATCTGGCGCAGCATCGCGTTGAGGACGGCGACATCGGTCCCCGGGCGGACAGGCAGCCAGAGGTCCGCGGTGCGCGCAACCGGCGTCTCGCGCGGGTCGACGACGATCAGCGGGGCGCCTTTGTCCCGCGCACGCCAGAGCCATTGCATCGCGACCGGGAAGCACTCGGCTACGTTCGCGCCGACGACCAGCAGGCAGCCGGTGAGCGCAATGTCGGGCATCGGCAGCGGCGCCCGGTCGAGCCCGAAGGCCCGCGAGTAGGCCATTGCCGCCGAAGACATGCACAGCCGGCCGTTGTAGTCGATGTGGCGCGTGCGGAGGCCGACGCGGGCGAACTTACCCATCAGGTAGCACTTTTCGTTGGTCATCGACGAGCCGCTGTAGACCGCGACGGCATCCCGGCCGTGGCGTGCTTGAACCTCGCGCCACCGCTTGGCGACATAATCCAACGCTTCGTCCCACGAGGCCGGCTCCAGGTGGCCGCCCTTGCCCCCGCGCCGGATCAACGGCTGGGTCAGGCGATCAGGATGGTTGACCTGCTGGTAGGCCACGACGCCTTTGGGACAGAGCGAGCCGCGGTTGTGCGGGAAATCGCGCGGCTCGACGCCGATCACCTTGCCGTCGGAGACGCGCAGATACATGCCGCATTGCACGCCGCAGAAGGCGCAGTGCGTCGGTACCAGCGCCTCGGCGAGCCGGTCAGCGCCATCCCAGCCGGTAGACGGCGCGCCCGCGCGCTGAAAGTCGTAGTTGAAGTCGCGATCACGGTCGAAAAAGTCCTTATTGACGCTCATCGTGGATCACCTTGCCTAGAGAAAACGCTTGCCCATAAGCTGGTAATACGCCTCGCCGCGCAACACGCGCTTGCAGGTCGGGCAGTATTCCTGGAGCCAGCCACGCCCGCTGCCGAGATCGTAGCGCTGGTGCAGGTCGACGAGCGTCGATTTCAGATCGTCGACGAACTGCTGTGAGGGGAGCTCCTGCCCGCAGCGTTTGCAGCGGCCGGTCTGCGCCTGCTCGCCATAGTGCTCGACGTCCTGGTTCACCGTCTGATAGAGTGTGACGCCGATGCTGGCCGGGCGCTGGACGATGTGGAAGAACTTGCCGAATGGGATCGACAGGAGCCAGCCGACGACGGTCACCTCGTGCGTCAGGGAGAGGAACCAGTAGAACCGGCCCTCCCACCAGAGCGAGGAGGCCGTCAGGGCGAGGCCGGTGACGGCGATGGCGAAGAGGAGCACCAGCGGCACCAGGTCGAAGCCGAAGCGCTGGGTGGTCAGCAGTCCCACGTCGTTCGTACGGCGCCATGCCGCGATCCCCAGCCCGATCAGCAGGAGCGCAGCCGAGAAGTCGAGCGCGTGGAAGAGGGCGAAGCCGGCGCCGGCCTCGGCCGGGAAGCGAACCATCGGGATACCGAAGAACCAGAGTTGGTAGTGGCTCGGCGGGATCAGCGTGAAGCGAAGCCAGCCGAAGGTGAGGGGCAGGGTGATCGCCAGGGAGAGCATGACACCCCAGAAGATCGAGATGTGTGCCGCCCAGCGCGTGAAGCTGCGCTTCAGGATAAAGGTCTGGCCGAAGATGTCCGTCCACCAAGCGCGCGGGATCAGGGTCGTGTAGCGGCGGAAGTTATGCCAGGAGAGGAAGTTGCGCCAGCCGGCTTTGAAGTAGCGCCAGGTGGGCGGCCGTGTGATCCAGAGCGTGTAGCGGTAGACGATGGCGGCCAAGGCGAAAACCGTCGCGACAGCATAGCCGATCAGCGCGGCGTCGAAGTCTTTGAAGCCTCGCGAGCCGAGATAGATCAGCGCCACCAGCACCAGCGACGCTCCGACTGCGATCGCCATCGCCGGCATCTCTCGTCGTGTCATACGCACCTCCCGCGAGGCCGGGCGGCCCCACATCTAGCCCCTGCCGCGACAGCCGGCGATCCTAGCATGTCTCGCGGCACGGAGCAACAACTGCTGGACAGTTCGGTACCACCGGGCTGGTGGAAAAGGGTCATGACGATACCTCGCCATCAGCCCACCCTACCGCGCCGCGCAAGTCGTCCGCTGCCGCAGCGCTTACTTCTTCATCTTCTCGATGTCCGCCTGGATCTGATTTGAGGCGCTGATCGTCTGCTGCTGGATCGCCTGGAGAACCGGCTCAGCCTTCGCGTTTGGATCGCTGAAGAACGCACTCAGGTTATTGTTCCAGACCTGCAGGAGCTGATCGGCCCGCACAAACTGCGAGGCCGAGCCGGGACGGCCATTGGTAAAGGCGCCTTCGAAGACCTTCTTCATGTCCGCGGGCTTCATGCACTTCGAGAACTGTTTGTAATAGTCGTCGAGCAGTGCCTTCTGGGTCGGCGGGGTGCCGGTGACCTTGCTGTATGCCGCGGCCTGTTCGGGCGAGACCAGGAACTTGAGGAACGT
The DNA here is from genome assembly GCA_038254585.1 of Chloroflexales bacterium. Taxonomy (GTDB): domain Bacteria; phylum Chloroflexota; class Chloroflexia; order Chloroflexales; family Kallotenuaceae; genus JBBSGA01. The sequence goes on from JBBSGA010000010.1 coordinate 21,727, forward strand.
CCAGGCGAGGGTCTGGTCTTCCGGCTTCAGATTGCGCGTCATGACCCAGGGGTCGGTAAAGGTCATACTCCGGATTTTGGCATCGGGCGAGCCCATCGGGAAGGGCGCTGCGCCCCAGCAGAAACCTTTTGGATCGTCGATCAAGCTCTTATAGACCCAGTGGCCCCAGCCGCCAGTCATCTGCATAGCTACGCGGCCCGCCGCGAAGGCACCGCCAAGCTGATTGAGTGCCTGGCTGGCTGCCGGATCCGGCGCAACTTTGTCGACGAAAACGAGATCATGGAAGGCCTGGTAGGCCTGAATCGACTTCGGGTCCGTCACGTTGATCTTGCCCGGGTAGCCCTTTTGGAATGCATCGGGCGGGAAGATATCGTGCCCCCAGAGCATCGGCGGGAACTCGAGGTTGCCGTTGATCACGTCGGGTGCGGCGCCGTACTGCGCCTTGTTGATATCTTCGACGTTCTTGGTCAGCTTTTTCGCCGTGTCGACGAACTTCTCCCACGTCCAGCTCTTGTCGTTCCAGTCGACGGGGGGATAGGGAACCTTAGCCTCGTCGAAGAGCTTCATGTTGTAGTAAATGTATGACCCTGTGGCTAGGAGCGGCAAGCCCCAGGTCTTCCCCTCAAACTGGTAGGTCTTGAGCGCGTCCGGGAGGAAGGCACTCAGATCAAAGTTGTCACGCTGGATGAACGGGGTCAGATCCTCGATCAGGCCGCGGACACGGTCGTTGGTAAACCCGTTGCCACCCCAGTTCGACGAGAAAACGTGGAGCAATTCACCGCTGGCGATCATCGCCTCGCGCTTTACCGCGACATCTTCCTGATTGAGGCTCAGGATCTTGAGGCAGATGTCGGGATGCGCCTTCTGGAAGGCGGGACGGACGATCTGCGTCTCCCAGCTGTTCTCGACCAGGCTGTTGCGTACCATCCATACGAGGGGCTTCTGGTTAGGCTGGCACGCGATCTCGGGCACACCGGTGGGCTGTACAGTGGCGGCAGCCGCCATCTCGGGCGCACTCGTCGCCGCGGTGGCAGCAGCAACCCCTGACGTTCCTGCAGCCGGCGCCTCGGTCGTCGCACCGGCTGCCTCGGTCGCCGCACCCGGCGCCCCGGTCGCGACGGTTGGACCCGTCGTCGCCGCGCTGCCTGCGGGCGATGGCCCGCCGCCGCAGGCTGCGCCGAAGAGCAGCACGAGCAGGCTGGCGATAACCAATGCAGGAGTATGTGCGAGTGTGAAGCCTCGTTTGAACATGTCCGCCTCCTATGCTTCATGAATTCGGCATCAGATCATTCCGGGTCCGGGCAGCCTTAACCTCAAACGTGTTCCTTTCTTCCTCGTCGCCGTCGATCCGTAGGCTCAAGATGCCTGGTAGTCGATGCGACATCGGACGAGGACGTATCGGGGATGGGAGCCGGAGCGCGCCGCCTAGAGCAGGTGCGTTGCGACTTTGCGAATTCCATCGACAATTGCGGACAAGTCGTCATCGCTGTACATCGGGCCGATGCCGATCGCGACGCAGCGCTGGAGCAGATCTTCCGTGCGCGGGCACATACCCATGTGATAGGTAACTTTGCGATGGTCGGTGCAGGAGCAGGCGAAAGGGCAACCACGTGTGATCGTCCGCTGCTCAAGGATCTGCCGGGCAGCATAGACCGGCTTGCCACCGTAGATCAGCCCGGCTGGTACGTCCTCGGCGCTGAGCGCGGCGACGAACGCCTGGGCCAGGTCGGGCGTTGGCAGGTAGAAGCCGGCGATCAGCGCGTGACGATCACGCTCAGATGCGGCCGGCGGCGCGTGGAGCGGCAGATCTGCGATACCCTGGCTGACGACCTTGCGAGCATGCGCGATACGCGCGAGGATGGCGTCAAGACGCTCGATCTGGCAGCCGAGAATTGCCCCGGCGATCTCCGTCATGCGCAGATTTTCACCGATAAACGGATCGCCTCCCACGAGATCGCGAATACCGCCGTGCTGGACTGGGAACTGGCCGCCCTGATCGCCGTACTTGACGGCGCGCTTATAGAGCTCCTCATTCGACGTCACGACGGCGCCGCCTTCGCCGCTGGTGATGTTCTTCTCGAGCTGAAAGCTGAACGCGCCGATGTCGCCGATACTACCTACCCGCCGCCCCTTATAGAAGCTGCCGCAGGCCTGCGCGCTATCCTCGATCACGGCAATGCCATGCCGGCGCGCGATCGCCATGATCGGGTCCATGTCCGCGGCGACCCCCATCAGATGGACGGGCATGATCGCCCGCGTACGCGGTGTGATCAGCGCCTCGATGCCAGCCGGATCGATCGTAAAATGCTCGTCGACCTCCGCGAAGATCGGCAGCGCGCCCTGCGTCACGATCGGGCCGACCGAGGCGATGAAGGTAGTAGCTGGCACGATGACCTCATCGCCAGCGCCTACCCCAAGCGCCGCGAGTCCGATGCGCAGTGCCGCCGTGCCAGAGCTGGCCGCGGCCACAAAGGGCACGCCCAGGTAGCCGGCGAAAGCGGCTTCGAACTGCGCGACCTTGTACAGGAGATTCGGCCCGTAGTAGCGGAAAAGCGACTGGCTTTCGAGCACCTCAAGCACCGCCCGCTTCTCTTCCTCACCGATCAGCGATGCCCCTTTATAGCGGTTCAGGGGTCGTTGGACGGCTTTCGGACCACCGTCGATTGCCAAGGTCTCCATGTGCATTGTGCTGCTCATCGCTGCTCCTTCGCTACGTAGCTGCCAATTAGAACTGCTTGACGTGGGTCGGGCGCGATGATAGCATCATGGTCAAAAAAAGTAAATCCGGGGCAGCCGCAAAGCTGCACGGCTCACGGTTCACTATTGTCACGTAGCTGCAAGCCCATCGTCGTCGCAGGATGGTGCTTCGACCGAGAGAAAGGAGCAGGGCCAATGGGTCAATTTCGTGCGGGGAGTGGACGTGTGAGTGTGACGCCGGCCATCGGAGCATGGCTCGTCGGCTTCGCCGGGCGCGCGGGCGGCTGCACTGCCATTCATGATGAGCTCTACGCTACCGCTCTGGTGCTCGACGACGGCGACCGGCCGATTGCGATCCTGAGTTGCGATCTGATCTCGATCCATCCTGACCTGATCCATGAGACGCGCATGCTCGTGCATGAGGCAACCGGGATCCGCGAAGACCACGTGATGATTTGCTGTACCCATACCCACTCGGGGCCACCCGGATACGCCACGGAGCGTTCACGGCCTATCGATCAGGCCTACGCGGCTTATCTGCCCTACCGCCTCGCCGGCGCGGTGCGGCTTGCCTGGGACGATCGGGCGCCCGCGCGCTTAGGCCATGACAGCGGCGAGGTGACCATCGCCATCAATCGCCGCGAGGTCGTGGGCCAGGGCCAGACCATCCTCGGGGAGAATCCCGATGGCCCGGTCGACCCCGTGGTTGGCCTGCTGCGCGTGGATCGGGCCGACGGAACGCCGCTCGCCACCCTGCTGAACTACGTCTGCCATCCCGTCATTCTCGGTCCGAAGAGTCTCGTCGTCTCGGCCGACTTCGTCGGCCGGACGCGTGCCGTCGTCGAGGCCGCCACCGGCTCCTCCATGCTCTATATCCAGGGCGCCTGTGGCGATATTAATCCGCTCGGCGGCGTGCAGGCCGATTACGCCAACTGCTATCGCCTGGGCACAATCCTCGCCGGCGAGGTCGTTCGCGTCTACGGAGGTATCGACCCCGGCCAGACGGAGATCGACCTCGCGGCGAGGGTGACCGAGATCGAGGTGCCGCTCGCGCCACTCGGGGCCGAGCCGCGAGGGCGTGGCGGCACGTGGGACATCGAGGATCGCCTGGACAAAGAATTTCCGTGGGCCGCCAATCTCGGCCCCGGCGGGGCCCGGATCGAGATCCAGACGCTTCGGATCGGCGATCTTGGCATTGTTTCGGTCGCGAGTGAACCGTTTGTCGAGACCGGGCTGGCGGTCAAGGCGGGCTCGCCCTTCGAGCGCGCGTTCTTCGCGGGCTACACCAATGGCTGTATCGGCTACGTGCCGACGGCACAGGCCTATCCATACGGCGGCTACGAGGTTCTCAGCGCACATGCCGGCTACCGCCTGCCTACCCCCGTGGCTCCGGCTGCCGAGCAGATGGTCGTCCAGGCCTGTGCGGATGCCTTGAAGCAGGCCAATGGTTCTTGACGGACCGGTGGCTCCCTCCGCCATGTGATGGCGCTGCGTTTCCTCGACTCTCGCCCCCGAGCAGATAGCCACGTGGCACATATGTGCGTCTTTGGCCGAAGATTGCTATACTGGCGCCGCGACGAAGGGGGCCCACGAGTGCTCGAACGGCTGCGATGGCGATGGAGGCGGCGGCGCTTGACCGACGCGGTTCTGCGGAAGATCGTCGAGGGCACGGGAGTCAGCAGTGTAAGCTGGCCCGCTGGCACGCCCAAGGAGACGGTCCTGCAGTGGCTCGACGAGCAGCTTGGGTCGGCCCGCACGCCCTTCGGCATCTCAGGCGCGAAGGTGACGCTCTCGCGGGAGCGCATGGCAGGATCACCCTGGATGGAGCGCTTCCTTCCTGAGCGCAGGCTCTGGTGGCTAACCATGCGCGACGAGGTCGCGATGGCCCTCGAAGGCCTGTTGGTCAAAGAAGAGGTTACGACGACGGTCGTCGCGGTCGGCACAGCGCTGGACGCGGTCTGGCACGATCGCGGCCGCTAGCCCGGCCTGATCGACGAGCCGCGTGGCCGCCTTCGCATGCGGCCCAACCAAACCGGGCGCCTCTTGAGGCATCGTTCGTCGGCAGCTACCGTGCAAGGACCGATCTCCCGAAGGAGAGAAAGAGCGAGCTATGATCCACTCCGTCGTCATGCCGGCGCCTGGGCAGCCGCTCGAGCTGCGCGAGTTCGCCGAGCCGGATCTCGAGCCCGGAGCGGTGCTCCTGCGCACCCTGGGCAGCGAAGTGTGCGGCACGGACGTCCATCTCTGGCATGGCCGGCTCGCGGGGGTGCCGTATCCGATCATCCCCGGCCACGTGAGTGTGGGCGAGGTGGCGGCGCTGGGTGGCACAGCCGCTGACGTCGACGGCAGGTTACTGGCAGTTGGCGATGTCGTCACCTTCCTGGATGTCTATGGCTCGTGTGGGCGCTGCTGGTACTGTACGGTGGCGCACGCGAGCACGCGCTGCCCGAGCCGGCGCGTCTACGGCATTACGCTCTCGGCGGACGAGGGGCTGCTCGGCGGCTGGGGGGAGTACATCTACCTGCGCCCGGGCGTGCATATCATGACCGTCCCGCCCGAGCTTCCGTGGGAGACGCTGCTCGCCGCGGGCTGCGGCCTCCCCACGGCACTGCATGCGCTGGAGCGCGGCGAGATCGCCTTGGGCGATACGGTCGTAGTCCAGGGGAGCGGCCCGGTGGGCCTGAACGCCGCGATCCTGGCGCAGCTGCGCGGGGCGGGCAAGGTGATCGTGATCGGCGGCCCGGAGATGCGCCTCGACATGGCGCGGCGCATCGGCGCCGACGCCGTGATCGACATCGCGGGCTCGGATGCAGCCGGCCGGCGCGAGGCAGTGCGCGATCTGACCGGTGGACGAGGCGCCGATGTCACGATCGAGGCGACGGGCGTCGCGGCCGCGGTTCCCGAGGGCATGCGCTTGACGCGCGACGCCGGGCGCTACGTCGTCGTCGGCCAGTACACCGACGCCGGTCCGGCCGAGTTCAACCCGCATCTTGATCTGAACCAGAAGCACCTCGACGTCCGCGGCTGCTGGGGCAGCGACGCCGGCCACGTCTATCGCGCGCTGCAGGTCATGGCGCGCTACCACACGCGATTTCCCTGGAAAGACTTCATCAGCGGGCGCTACGGCCTTGACCGCGCTCAGGCCGCGCTCGAAGACGTGGCGGCGCAGCGCGTCGTCAAGGCGCTGATCGTGCCATGGTTGCGCGGGTGAAAACGCCTCCATTCACACGCTCTCACATCGAGGCAATCGCCGCCGAGTTCCCAACGCCATTTCACCTCTACGACGAGCGCGGCATCCGCGCAGCCGCGCGCCGGCTCGCGGCCGCGTTTGCGTGGGCACCCGGCTTTACGAACTACTTCGCGGTCAAGGCGACGCCCAACCCCGCGATCTTGCGTATCCTGCACGAAGAAGGCTGCGGAGCGGACTGCAGCTCGCTGGCCGAGCTGGTGCTGGCCGAGCGGGCCGGCCTGGCCGGCGAGGCGATCATGTTCACCTCCAACGACACGCCGGCCGGCGAGTTTCGCAAGGCGCACGAGCTTGGCGCGATCGTCAACCTCGACGACACCGGCCATCTCGACTTTCTCGAGCGCCACGCCGGTCTGCCTGAGCTGATCTCCTTCCGCTATAACCCCGGCCCGCTGCGAACCGGCAACCTGATCATCGGCGCGCCGGCCGAGTCCAAGTTCGGCGTGACACGCGCTCAGCTTTTCGAGGGCTACCGTGCCGCCCGCGAGCGGGGCATCACGCGCTTCGGCCTGCACACGATGCTGGCCTCGAACGAACTCAATCCCGACTACGTCGTCGCCACCGCGCAGATGCTCCTCGACCTAGCGGTTGAGCTGTGGGAAACGCCGGGCGTACGGCTGGAGTTCGTGAACCTGGGCGGCGGCCTCGGCATTCCGTACCGGTCCGAGGAACAGCCGATCGATCTGGACGCGCTCGGGCAGCGCATTCGGACTGCCTATGTGGCCACGGTCGCGGCCAACGGGCTGGATCCGATGAAGATCTATATGGAGTGCGGCCGGCTGATCACCGGCCCGAGCGGCTACCTGGTCTCGCGAGTCAGGCACGTTAAGACGACCTACAAGACCTATATTGGCCTGGACGCGACGATGGCCGACCTGATGCGCCCGGGCATGTACGGCGCCTACCATCACATCACCGTCGTCGGCAAAGAAGACCTGCCGGAGACGCAGCTCTACGATGTGACCGGTTCGCTCTGCGAGAACAACGACAAGTTCGCCGTCGATCGCCCGCTGCCGGAGGTCGCGGCCGGCGATCTGCTCGTCATACACGACGCCGGTGCACACGGGCATGCGATGGGCTTTAACTATAACGGCAAGCTGCGCTCGGCCGAGCTGCTGCTCCGGACCGACGGGTCGGTCAAGCTGATCCGTAGACGCGAGACGCTCGCGGACTATTTCACGACGCTCGACGTCGACCGGTGTGAGGCCGGCGATCCGCCCGACGGCGCACAAGTCTAGCCGGGGTCCCTCGACCCCGGCTAGCGATCCTGTACTGCCGGCAATACTTTCAAATCAGCCGCGGCAAGCCGTCCACGAATACGACACGAATACACGAATAGAGCTACGCAACGCCAGGCGCCGTAGCTGCATCGGTTGGCATTACGCCGATGGGGTCCCTATTTGAAAAGTATGGTACTAACGGGCTATTCCAAGAACGACCGCGGTAGTGTATGCTTGCTGCGCGCCGCACTTGCTTGAAACCTAGTGGCTCCAAAGCACGTACCAAGCTGCGACCGGAGAACAGAATTCATAGATGACTATTCTTCTCGATCAACGCGACGATGGCTCGCTGGCGCTCTTTATCGACGGCGATCTGCAGTTCGACTCGCGCGATGAGCGCAGCTATCACGAAGCACTGGCACTTCCGGCGCTCGCGCTGGCAGTGCGCCGATCACCCGGTCCGCTCCGCGCACTGATCTGCGGTGGTGGCGATGGGCTCTGCGCGCGCGAGCTCCTGAAGTCGCCGCGCCTCGCAGCGCTCGACTTGGTCGACTTCGACCCGACGATCGTGGCGCTTGCCCAGCGGGAGCTCCACGCACTCAACGACGAGAGCCTCGCCGATCCCCGGGTCACCGTACACGTCGCAGATGCCGAGGCCTTTGCGAGTGAGGCGCTGCGCTCGGGTACGCGCTATGACGTGATCGTGAGCGATCTGACGGTGCCCCAGGATCTCGCAGGCGCGCGGCTGCACAGCGTCGAATGGTACGAGCTGCTCGCCGGACTGCTGGCCGACGGCGGCATCCTGGCCGCGAACGCGGCCTCGCCCTCCGGCTCGGCCGATGCCTACTGGTCGATCTTCAACAGCGTACGCGCGGCCGGCCTCTATCCGCGCCCCTACCGCATCGCTCTGCCGTCGTTCGCGGCCCAGGGCTACGGCGGCGACTGGGGCTTCGTCGTCGCCTCCGGCCGCCCGATCGAGGCCGGCGAGCTCGACGACGGGCTGCCCTTGGCGGAGCCCCGCTGCGCGCTGCACAGTGCCGCGCAGCTGCGGCGCTGCTTCGCTTTTCCCGGCGAGAGCGCCGCGCGCCGCGCGACGGCGCTCCCCACACGTGCCGGCAGCAGTCTGCTGCTGCACTACCTGGACAACAGCCCGGCCATCGCAGATGCCCCGGCCGCGGACTGGACGTCGCTCGGCTTCGTCGTCGATCCCGTCCCCTGCCCCGCGGCGGATGCCGGCGATCACCTGCTACCGCTCGAGCTGCGCGGCGAGCTCCGGACGCCGGCCGGGTCGGTCGACGAGCAGGTGCTGCTGCAGCGCGTGCTCGACCTGATTCCGGCGCTCGACCGGGCGCAGACGCGCACGATGATCGGCACCTTCTTGGAGGAGCCGGCGCGTTTTCTGGCCGCCGTCGATCTGCCCGGCCTGGTCGATCGCCTGCTCCAGCGCGCCGCCGAGCTGCCACGCCAGCTGCGCGCCGAGCTGCGCCTGCTCGCGGCGCGGCTCAAGGGGTTCGCGGACAACCCGACCGCACTGCTCCGTCTGGGCATGCGTATCGTCACGATCATCACCTTGGTGGTCGTCATCGCCCACCTAGCAGTTCCCGACGCGGTCTACGGCAAGGGCGGCACGGGAGCCGGCGGCGAGGCCACCTCCTCGCTCGCCCACGCCGGCGCCGATACCGGTGGATACACGGCAGACGCGCCCACGCTAGCGCGCGGCGGGGGCTACCGCAGCGGCGGCATCGGATCGTCGCAGAGCGTCGACGAGACCGGCACGCTCTACCCGCCGCGCTCCTACCGTTACCACCCGCGCGGCTACTACCGATCGTATTCCCGCTCCTACAGCTCATATCGCTACGGCTCCCGCCCGGCCGCGCCGGCCGCGCAGGGTAACGGCATCTACCGCCTGACTCCGGAGGCCGACATTCTTCCGGACGGCCAGGTCGTGATCGGGCTGACTGACGCGGCCTACCTGCTGATCGGCGACGACGTCGCCTCGGTGGTCGACCGCCAGTCAGGCGAGCCCCTAGTCTTCCTCGGTCGCGATCCTGCGCTGCTGCGCCGCGTCGCGACCGAGATTCGGCGTCAGCAGGTCGGTCTGCAGCAGAGCGCCGACGCCAAACGAGCGTGGATGGCCTGGATCGACTGGCTCCAGTTCACGCCCTGGTACGAGGACGATCGGCGAGAATTCCTCAACCTGGGTGAGATGCGCGACCGCCTGGAAGAGGCGCTGCGCGGGCTGGGCAACGTCCCGGAGACGCAGCCGCCCCTGCCCCAGCCGGCGGTCCCCGGCGCGCTCGAGATTTTCAGCAGCGTCTGGATGCTGCAAGACGGCAGCGCCGTGGCAGCCCGCCTGCCCGGGAACGAGCTCGCCTTCTTCGACGGCACCGGCTGGTACACGGACCGTGAGCGCAAGCAGCCGCACGAGGGCACCTACCCGAAAGGCTTCCTGCCGGTCGTCGTCGCCTATCTCACCAAAGAGCTGAGCGACATGTCCGCGACGCGCAGCCGGGTGGCGCAGGATATGAGCGCCGCGCAGATGGACCTGACGTCACTGCAGCGCGACGCCGCGGAGTACGAGGGGCTGCGCCGGAGCGGCACGCGCGACGGCGACAGCGTCGACTACGGAACGAGCCAGATGCCGTTGAGCGAGGCACTGCAGCGCACGTACGCCGATCTCGCGACGACTCAGCAGCGCATCGCGGCCCTGCGCGGGCAGCAAGATGCACTACCCGCAACGGAGACCACCGCGCGCAAGCTGCTCGGCACGCTCAAGGAGCACGGCGTCCAATGATTGGTCTGTCCGTCACGCGCTATGAGGCGCTCGACCCTGCATCGGCCGAGGGGCAGGCCTGGGAGCGCCTCGTGGCGTCGTCCGAGACGAGCGGCTTCATGCAGAGCCTGCACTGGGCCGCCTTCAAGGCGCGGCGCGGCTTCCGCGTGCTGCACCTCGGCCTGCACGACGAGGGCCGGCTCATGGGCGGTCTCCTGGGCTATGCGGCGCCGCGGCGCCACGCCGCAGGCGTGCTGGTTGCGCCGGATGGCCCGGTCCTGACGTGGCAGGACGCCGCGCTCGCCCGCGAGGGCCTGCGCCTGCTGCTGGAGGCGGCCGAGCGTTGTGCCCCGGCGTACGAGGCCCAGGCGCTGCAGATCGAGCCGCGGCTTGCCGTGCCGCGGCCGCCGCTGCTGCGCAACTTTCGGCGCGCGCCGCTCGATCTGCTCCCCACTGAGACGCTCTACCTCGACCTGACGCGGGACCCGGAGGATCTGCTCGCGGCGATGCATCCCAAGGCGCGCTACAACATCCGCCTCGCCCGGCGGCGTGGAGTCGTGGTCGGCGAAACCGCGGATCCGGCCGCGGTCCACCGGTTCTACCCGCTGGTGGCGGCCGCGGGCCAGCGCGACGACTTCTTCGTCGAGCCGCGCGGCTTTTTCGCGGCGCTGGCGGATGCGCTCTGCCCGGCCGGCCTGGCGCGCTTTCTCTTCGCCGAGCACGAGGGCGCTACGCTGGCGGCGATGCTGCTGCTCACGTATGGGACGCGGGCGACCTATCTCTACGGCGGCGTCGCCAATCACGGGCGCTATCTCATGGCCGGCTACGCGCTGCAGTGGGCGGCGATGCTCGCGGCCCGGCAGACCGGCTGCCGGGTCTACGATTTCTACGGGTATGAGCCGACCGGGACGCCGGATCACCTGTACGCGAATTTCTCGCGCTTCAAGCGGCAGTTCGGCGGCACGCCGCAACAGATCATCGGAGCGCACACCTATAGCTTTGTGAATAGTCTGGCCGATGCCGTCATTCGCGCGGCGCACGAGGTCTACCGCCCGTGAGCGGGTTCTGAAACGAGGAGAGCCGTGGATCGATCGAGATTTGGGCGCATACCCCAGCAGACCGTCACGCTATTCGAGCAGACGCGCGACCGGGTGCGGCAGGATGTCGTGGCCGCGCTGCCGCCGAACGCCGGGCAGCCGGCGCGGGACGTGGTGCTGGAGCAGGTCATCGGGATCGTCCTGCGTGACTGGCGCGAAAACGAGAACACGGCCGGACTGACCGACGACGACGTGGTGGACATGCAGAACTTCGTCAAGGCGGCCGCCGCGATCGCCGGGCCGGACCTGAGCGGCGCCGGCAGGCCGGTCTTCGAGGCGGTGCTCAACGGCTTTCTGGAGGACTGGCTCAGCAACTGGAACGCGAGCAACGACCCGGGACCTCCGGGACCGATCGACTAGCGCCTAACGAAAGGAAAGCGGACATGCTGCAGCGGATGCTGGATACCCTCGTCTGGGGAGTGGGCGTTACCTTCGTCATTCTTGCCCTGATGTGGGTCGTCGATCGGGTACATCCGATCGACTTCCGGGCCGAGATCGAAAAAGGCAACGTCGCCGCGGCGATCTACTTCGCGGCGATCGCGCTGGTCATCGGTGCGACGATGATCGCGATGGCGATCGCGTGACGGCCATGCGGAGCCTTGGACGCTGGTCAGGCGCGGCGACAGCGCTTGCGGTAGGTGGGATGGTCTTCGCCCTCGCGCTCGTCTTCCTCCTGCGCGTGATGGCCGGCCTCTTCGCGTCCGGCACGCTCCTGCCGAGCGACTCGACCGGCTTCGCGGCGCTGGCCGCCGCGTGGGCAGGTGTCAGCCTGTTGGCGCTGCTGCTGCTGCGCCTCTTCCGCTGGGGCTGTGGGACGGTCTTCACAGCGATCTTCTTCTGGACGGTGGGCTACGTCGCGATCTGGCAGCTTGGCGACTACACCGGCGGTATCTCGCTGCCGATCTATCTCGGCTTCTGGATCGGAGCTGCGGCCCTGATGGCGCTCCTCTGGACTCCGTTCCGGCCCCGGGCCAACGCCCTCCCCGCCGCGGCCGTGTCGCCGGTCCCGGTTTCAACTGTGTTGGGCGTGACGACGCGACTGCAGCCTCCACGCACGCCGCGGCAGGTGATGCATCGTTCTGATTTCGGCCGGATACCGGCCGAAACGCTCGCCCTGGTGATGAGCCAGGCGCACACGGTGACGACGGAGGTCGTCGGAGTGCTTCCGCCGGGGACGCCGGGGGATATCCGCGACCTGACGATCCGAGAAGTGCTGCGGCGCACGCTGCGCGACTGGTGGGAGAATGGGAATACGGAGGGCATACCGTCGCAGGATAGCGCCGACCTCTGCAGCTTCGTGGCGCTGGCCTCGGCCCTGGCCGGGGACTGGCGCACCGCCGGCTCCTGGGTGATCTACCGCGCCACGCTCGTCGCGCTGCTCGACGACTGGCTCCTCGCCTGGAACGCGGACGGCGTCGACGGTCCGCCGCGCCGTGGTTAGGAGCAAGACGCCGATGGATCAAGAGCCACACATGCCGCCACGCGATTCGACCTACGCTCCGCGCGGGCAGCACCTGCTCTTAACCTTCTCGGGATGTGCGGCGCCGATCCTCGACGATCGGGCCGCCCTGGAAACGCTCGCGCGCCGTGCGGCGGAGGCAACCGGGGCAACAGTCTTGGGGGTTCAGGGACATCACTTCGACCCGCGCGGCGTGACCGTGTTGGCGCTGCTCGCCGAAAGCCACCTCGGCCTCCACTCCTATCCCGAGACCGGCGTGGTCTTCGTGGATTGCTTCACCTGCGGTGCCTGCGATCCGCGCCGGAGTATTCCAATCCTTGCCGGCGCCCTTCGGCCATTCGGGATACGGGAGGAATTGATCGACCGCGAAGGTTAGCTCTACAGGAGCAGCAAAGCTCGGGCGATCGCTTCGTCTCAGTCTACGGGTTCGAACGGATTCAACAACGGCACGCCCGTGCGTACAAGGTTGCCGGTGTTGCGGGTCACCAGTGTTAGGCCCTGCACCTGCGCTGTCGCAGCCATCAGGCCGTCGATCACCGGGACGAGATCAGGGACGTTCATCCTGCCCCACTCCTCCGCGATATCCATCGTAATGGGAAGGATGCGGTCGGCGTAGTCCCGGCGGAGACGTGCCAACCATACTTCGTAGACCGCGGCCTGTGGCGGATCTCGTCGCTGAAGCTGTGCAATTCCGCGCCTGATCTCGCCGACAACCAGTACACTTAAATACAAGCTACTCGAAGGTACCGCTGCGAACCAGGCCTTCACATTGACATCATCGTGCGACTTTCGCACTTCCGATATCACGTTGGTGTCCAGCAGGAAGGTCAAAGGTCGATGTCCCGCGGAAGCTCCGTGGCGCGCTCCAAATCTAGTGCGCTCAAGTCTGGAGCGAACAGCAGGAAGTCTTTGAAGTCCATCCTGCGCCCGGTGAGTCGCCGGAACTCATCAGCTGCGAGGACGACGACGACTTCTTCGCCATGCCGTGTAACGACCTGGGGGCCTTCATCAAGCGCACGTCGAACAAGCTGGCTGAATTTCTGTTTCGCTTCTTGCAGTTGCCAGATCACGTAGCTCTCCTATCTAGCCTGTCTAGACCCTAGCCGGGCGGACTGGTCTTGTCAAGGGCATTAGCAACGTAGCCTGTCAGCTGACCCGAGCTCTCCAACTGTAGCTACCCCTATCCCGAGATCGGCGTGGTCTTCGTGGATTGCTTCACCTGCGGCACCTGCGACCCGCGGCGCAGCGTGCCGGTGCTTGCCGGCCCCCTTCGGACATTCTCACCCGGCCGTGACACTTGTAGTGCGATGACGTGGCACGCCCAGCTCCCGCCCGTCGCCCGGTCCTCCTTCCACAGCTGGCTCAGCGTGACCGACGTGACGAAGCCACGTGTGCAGCACCCGCTGCCCCTCGGCGTCCTAGGCATACGCCTCCGTCACCCCGTTGCTGCCCGTGATGCGCGTCGGCCGGTTCTCGGCGTTCCAAGCGTAGCGTCGGCCGCCAGGCCTCAAGTCGCCGGATATGACGGGCGTAGACGGTTCACACAGGAGCCTCTAGGGGGCGTAACCACGCCGCCAATCTTGATAGCAGAGATGCCGGTGCCGGTGGCGTGGAGAAGCGCGGCGGGCAGTTGAGGCGCAGTTGCGGGCAGCAGCCTACGCGGCGCGGAGAAGCGCTGCCTGGACGGCACGTGGCAGATCGATCGGCATAAAATACGCTGCCGGGTAGAGATAATCTTCGCCGGACTCGTCGACGATGCGGACGTAGCCGTCTGCCGCCGCGTCGGCGTCCGGCACCACCTGATAGAGCTTGCGCACCTCGAGCGACGCTGGATAGGCGTCGCTCCGTACACAAACGGCGAAGATGAGCTCAGAGGATGTTGGTTCTTGCATAGGTCTTTAGCTCAGAAAACGCTTGATCTTGAGTTCTTTCCGGCCGATCCCCGCCGCTTCATACCAATGGATCTCGGCCTCGCGAATCGATCCGGTCGCAAGCCGCACCAGCGCCACGCCCTTCCGCTTCCGCCAGCGGCCCACGCCGTACTGTTTGCGGAGCCGCGCAACTTCCCGTATGGCGTTGCCAATCGCGATCGTTTCGATGTTCGTAATCGGCCCGACGATCTCGAACGCCATGCGGACGGTTATAGCAGATACCGCATCTACAGTCAATGTGCGAGCGCCTCGCAGATGAGGCGGCGGCTCCTCACAGAAGAGCAACCCCGTGTCATCCCGGCGCTGCCCGGTGTAGTTCAGCGTCGTCTGGCTGATGCCCCCGCCGTCAGGGCGCAGGTCACCCCACGGCGTGTCGTTCTGCCAGCTCACCACGGCACCGCTGCTGGTGGTCAGCTTCGTCACACTGCCGAGGTGGTCGCTGTGGACGTACAGCACACCGTTGGCCGCGTCGCGCTGCGCGATCACCTGTCCGTCGAACTGATAGAGCGTCCGGGTCGCGCTCGGACTCACGTCCTCCTCGACCAGCCCGCCGAGGGAGGCTGTCGCCACCCCGCCCCGCGTGCGTATGACCCGCGTCCCCGCCGCGTCGTAGGCATACGCCTCCGTCACACTGTCGCCGCCGGTGATGCGCACCGGCTGGTTCTTAGCATTCCTGTAGCTTCAGTTGGTCAGGAAATCTTGAGAATTGCCAAGCACTTCCCCTTTAGCAACTGCCCGATGTCCCTCAAAAAGCTCGAACCGACTCCCAGGATACAAAAGTTGCGCCGGAGCATCGGGAACTAAGAACTTGACGGTTCCTATCCACTCGAGTGGTTCATGAGCTTTCGTTTGAAGCTCAACCACAAGACTCCAAGCGACACTCGGCCATTTAGCCGCCTCGTCGGCAAAACGGACGACGGTCGAGTATTGGGGACCCGGCGGAGGTTTTTCACGGCCGCCAAGTTCGGCCGGAATCCAGTTTATTCTTGCTCTAACTGATCCGCTCATTTCTTCACCTCCCCGCGTATAATGGCTCGAACAAGCTGCTCCAGTTCTGCATAGCGAGCTGGACCGATGTTATCAAGCTTTTCTATACGCATCAATGTTCTAGCTACATCATTGGGAAGATCAATTTCGATGATCCTGAACTTGCCTCCGAATGCTTCGCCCCACCGTGCTGCATCCTTAGCGTTCTCAGCAAACCATTTGCCTTCGAGGGAGTTGGGTCCAGGCAGAAACCTTCCCGTCCTCATCAGGTCCCGAAACTCAGCCTCGTTAACGGCACGGTATAGACGTGTGATCCTTGAATCCGCTCTTGTCCCGCCACCGGCACCGGCCGCCACTCCAGCGAGCCGTAGCAAACGACTGAACAGGCGCGAGAGCGAGCTTGCAGCGCGTGCGACACAGCCCCCACAGCCTAACCCAACGCCACCGCCGCCACCACCGCCCCCGCCCGGACCCTCAAGATCACTTCCACCATCGACCTTCTTTTTATGGCCGGTGGGGTCCGTGTAGCGTAGCGGATTATTGAGGTGTAGCTATAGCGATTGAGCGCCTGCGGATCCTCCGGCCCTGCGTGCCGCGTCTCCTTCGCCAACACCCCCTTGTCGAGCACCAGCCGGTTCTCCGCGCTCGCCGTCGCCACAAAGCCCGGCTCGTGGAAGTCCACCGTCAGCGGCGTGAGCTTGACGTCCTCGTCATAGTCCAGCGTCGCCGCGCCACCCCCACTCCCGGCAGCAGCCCCCGGCACGATGCTATCGGCGCTCACGAACCGCCCCCCAGCGCCGGGTCGTAATACCGCGCGTTGTAGAAGAGCAGCCCCGTGCCATCCCGCCGCTGCCCGGTGTAGTCCCGGTCTGTCTGCGGGATATCACCCGTGAGGTGGTCGCCCCACGGCGTGTAGCGTTGGCTGCTGAGCACGGCACCGGTTGCGGAGGTCGCCACCGCGATGCTGCCGAGGGGGTCGCTGTGCAGGTAGGCGGCGCCAGATACATCCTGATCGGCAATCACCTCGCATGAAAACGTAGAACATCCTTGTGCTCCCGCCCAGCGATCCTTCGTTCACCAGCCCATGGGGCTCATTGTCCAGTAACCGAGTAGACGTGGACCTGATAGCGGAGTTTCCCTACAACTGAAATATGCTGCTAGAGCGCCGGTCAAGTATTAGGCGGCCTGCGCAATGACTGCGGGCTGGCGAGCAATCACATGCAGATTATGCACCACGGCGGTCCGCCGCAGATCAAACAGGTTCTTGCGTTCGCCCCAGTAGCGCGCGCGATCGCC
>JBBSGA010000011.1:0-38011 GCA_038254585.1 Chloroflexales bacterium
GTACGAGCCTTTCGGCATTATCAACCTCGAAGCCATGGCATGTGAGACCGCGGTCGTGGCTTCTGCGGTCGGTGGAATACCCGAGGTGGTGGTGCCCGGCGAGACAGGGCTCCTGGTCGATCTGAAGCTCAAGTCAGGCACCTTCGAGCCGGTTGATCCCGAACAGTTCTCGCGCGATCTGGTCTCCGCCATCAATCAGGTGGCTCTTGATCCTGAACTGCGCGAGCGGTTCGGACGGGCCGGGCGCAGGCGGGTCGAGGATCATTTTAGCTGGACGGCGATCGCTCAGAAAACGCTCGACCTGTACCGCTCGCTGCCGCCGGCATCCTAGCGCGCTGCCGGACCAAGGCTGCGTCTATTCGTCCGCAAGCCTCGTCGTTCGAGCCATGGTGCGCGCCCTGCAGGAGCTGGGGGACTTTTGTCTTGGAGATGCGAGCGGCGCGCCACGAAGGCCCGTCATACGCGAAGGAGGATACCTAAATTGCCGATGGAAGAAGGTAGAAGCAGGGTTGTGATCGAGGGCGTTGCCCCGGAGATCGACTGCGGCCGGTACCCGATCAAGCGAGTCGTCGGCGACAAGATCGGCGTCGAGGCCGATGTCTTCACGGACGGCCACGACTCGCTCTCCTGCGTTCTGTTGTACCGCCCGGCCGGGGCTGATCGATGGACCAAGACCGCGATGGCTGCCCTGGTGAACGACCGGTGGCGAGGCGAGTTCCGGGTTACTGAGCTCGGCGAGTACCAATATACCCTCGAGGCATGGGTCGACCGTTTTAAGACGTGGCGCCGAGACTTCGCGAAGCGGGTCGACGCCGGCCAGGATGTTGCGGTCGACCTTCTCATCGGAGCTGATCTGATCGAGGCGACGATTGAGCGCGCGGGTGCCGATGCTCCGCAGCTCACGCGCTTCGGCGATCTCCTGCGGTCAGGAGGGCACGAAGCACTCCAGGCGGCACAATCCGACGAGCTCACCGATTTGATGAGCCGGCATGCCGGGCGGCTCTTTGTGACCAAGTACAAGCGCGAGCTCGGGGTATGGGTTGACCGGATGAAGGCGCGCTTCAGTACCTGGTACGAGTTCTTTCCGCGCTCCTTTGGAACTGATGGGCAGCATGGTACGTTCAAGGATGCCGAGGAGACCCTGCCCTACGTTGCGCGCATGGGCTTCGACGTGCTCTACCTCCCCCCGATCCACCCGATCGGACGTAGCTTCCGCAAAGGTCGGAACAACACCGCCGCCGCAGGGCCGGGCGATCCGGGCAGCCCATGGGCGATCGGGGCGGAAGAAGGCGGCCACAAGGCCATCCATCCGCAGCTTGGCACGCTGGACGACTTCCGGCGGCTCGTGGACCGAGCCCGGCAGCACGGTATCGAGATCGGCACGGATATCGCCTTCCAGTGCTCGCCCGATCACCCGTACGTCAAGGAGCATCCGGAATGGTTCCGGCGGCGTCCCGACGGTACGATTCAGTACGCCGAAAACCCGCCGAAGAACTACCAGGACATCTATCCCTTCGACTTCGAGACGGAGCACTGGCACGAGCTCTGGGAAGAGCTGCTGAGTATCGTGCGCTACTGGATCGACCAGGGTATACGCATCTTCCGGGTTGACAATCCGCATACCAAGCCCTTCCCGTTCTGGGAGTGGCTGATCGGCGAGGTCCGGCGGGATTATCCCGAGACGATCTTCCTGGCCGAGGCGTTCACGCGCCCCAAGGTGATGTACCGTCTGGCGAAGCTTGGGTTCAGCCAATCGTATAACTACTTCCCCTGGCGCAATACCAAGTCGGAGCTCATGGCATACTTCACCGAGCTGACGCGAACCGAGGTAGGGGAGTTCTTCGGCGCCAACCTCTGGCCAAACACGCCGGATATCCTCCCCGAAGCCTTGCAGATCGGCGGCCGGCCGACCTTTATGGCACGGCTGATTCTCGCCGCGACACTTGGCGCCAGCTACGGTATCTACGGTCCGGCCTATGAGCTTTGTGTCAATCAGCCCCTCGAGATCGGGCGAGAGGAGTACCGGGACTCGGAGAAGTATGAGATCAAGCAGTGGGATCTGAATAGGCCGGACAGCCTGAGCAGCCTCATCGCCCGCGTCAACGCTATCCGCCACGAGAACCCGGCGCTCCAAAGTAACGCGGATCTGCGCTTCCTCCACACGGATAACGAGGAGATTATCGCGTACACCAAAATCGCCGACGATCAATCTAACCAGATCCTCACGGTGGTCAATCTCGATCCCCACTATGTGCAGTCGGGCTGGCTCGATCTTCCGCTGGAGGACCTGAAGCTTGACCCGCGGCATCCGTATCAGCTGCACGATTTGCTCAGCGACAACCGCTATCTCTGGCAGGGCCCGCGCGGCTACGTCGAGCTCAATCCACGTACCGTGCCAGCGCATATCTTCCGGATCCGGCGAAAGGTTCGTACCGAGCAGGACTTCGACTACTATCTGTGATTCGAAATGCCGTTCGTCGCGTATGAGCAGCGGCGGAGCGGAGGCACGAATACTATGGCGGAGAAGCAGACTATTCCCGACCTAGCTGCTGACGATGGTTGGGAAATGCTGCTCCACAATCCGGAATCTCTCTCCTCTCTGCTCCCCGACTATCTACGGGCGCACCGATGGTTCGGCGGCAAGGCTCGCCAGATCCGGGCGGCGCGCATTCGCGAATCTACTCCGTTGCCCCATAGCGCTGGCACGGCGTACATTGCACTGGTCGCCGTCGAGTACGCGGAAGGTGAATCGGAGACGTACATTCTGCCGCTCGACTTCGCCGCCGACGAGCAGGCGAGCCGGATTCTGCAGGCGACTCCGCGGGCGGTCCTCGCACGTGTTGTGCAGGGAGATCACCGCGATGCAGGAATCCTGTACGATGCCCTAGTTGACCCGCGTTTCAGCGAGGCGCTGCTGGAGGCGATTGCCGGCAACCGGCGGTTGAAAGGAACTGCCGGCGAGCTGGTCGCTTCGGCGACCCGCGTCTACCAGGAGCTCAGCGGCCCTAGCCGTGCTCCATTGGAGCCACGGATCGTGAGCGCGGAGCAGAGCAATACGTCGGTAATATACGGCGACCGGCTGATTCTGAAACTCTTTCGCCGATCAGAGCCGGGGATCAACCCGGATCTTGAGATCGGGCGTTTTCTGACCGAGCGGGTTAACTTTGCGCAGATCCCTCTTGTCGCCGGCGCAATCGAATACTACGGCGGCGACAAGCCCCCCATGACGCTGGCGATCTTGCAAGGCTTCGTCCGCAACCAGGGAGACGCCTGGCAGTACACGTTGCAGGAGCTTGGCCACTACTACGAGCGCATCCTTGCGATGCGCCCCGACGCGCCGGCGATCGTCTCGCTGTCTACGAAGGCGCTGCTCGAGCTGACCGGCGAGCGGCTGCCGCGCATAGCCGAGGAGCTGCTTGGCGGCTACCTTGCATCCACCCGGCTGCTGGGCCGGCGCACCGCGGAGCTGCACCTTGCACTGGCCGAGGATACGACTGATCCTGACTTCGCCCCTGAGCCGTTTACGGAGGCCTATCAGCGCACAATCTATGACGCCTTGATCGGCCACGCGCGACGCGTCTTCGACGGGCTGCGGAGCGCCATCGATACCTTGCCACGGCAGGCTCGACCTAACGCTCAACGAATTCTCGAGCTCGAAGACCGGATCGTGGCCGGCTTCCGGCCCGTGCTTGATCACACCATCACGGCTGTACGTACGCGTTACCATGGGGACTATCATCTAGGACAGGTGCTCTACACAGGCGAGGACTTCTTCATCATCGACTTCGAAGGAGAGCCGATGCGGCCGCTTAGCCAGCGGCGAATCAAGCGTTCTCCACTCCAGGACGTCGCCGGGATGCTCCGGTCCTTCCACTACGCCTCCTGCGCAGCGCTCCTCGGCCAAGTCGCCGGGCCCGCGATCAAGCCCGAGGATGCTGCATCACTAGAGGCGTGGGTGCGCGCGTGGTATGGGTGGATAAGCACAACTTTTTTGGATGGCTACTTGTCGACGGCCCACAATGCTCAATTTCTGCCGCCGGCGCGCGACGATCTGCGCCTGCTCTTGGACATTTACCTCCTCGACAAGGCCGTCTACGAGCTGGGCTACGAGCTCAATAACCGGCCTGATTGGGTGGGGATCCCGATCCAGGGGGTGCTGCAGCTCCTCGAGCCTGCGCCGTGATCTCGGGCGGCGTGGAGTGGGGCCGCGAGCGCTCCTAATCGTCAAGTACGATCAGCTCTGCCAGCGGGAGGTGGGGGCGGCGGCGAGGCTCGCGGCCGCGGTAGCCGACGGCGATCAGCGCGTGAGGCGTGAGATCGTTAGGTAGGCCTAAAGCAGTGGCGACGACATCGGGGCAGAAGAGGGGCGCGCACATCCAGCCGGCATCCAGCCCGAGTGCGTAGGCCATTAGCAGCATGTTCTGCGTAGCCGCGCCGAGGCTCTGGACGGCCATCAGCTCCTCGGCCTGCTGCCGTCCCGTGTCGGGATAGCGATCGAGGACGGCAAGGTAGAGGCAGGGAACGACCAAGGCGGGTGCCTCGATCACGCGCCGGCGCGAGCCTTCGCGCCGGGCTGCGATCACCTCGGGCGCATCACCGTCCATCGCAAGCTGGAACTGCCAGGCCTCGCCCATCGCGTCAGCCAGCTGGCGCTTCCGATCCAGGCGCGTTAGAACGGCGAAGCGCCAGGGCTGGCGACCGTGAGGAGACGGTGCCCAGGCGCCTGCCTCGAGGATTTGCTCCAGCAGGGGTCGAGCAACCGGGCGGCCGTCGAAATATCGGACAGAGGCGCGGCCTCGCACGATCGCGGCGAAGTCGGGCCACACCTGCCGCTCGGCCGCCGCGGATTTCATGCCGGTTCCGACGCGGGCCGATCCGGCCAGCGCAGCGCTGGCGCGACCTCTCGTCCGAACGCCTCGATGAACTCCGTCTGGTTGCGTCCGACGTTGTGCACATAGATCTCGGTAAAGCCGAGGTCGATGTAGTGCTGGATATGATCGCGATGTGCCTGCATCTCGGCCGACATCATGACCCGGCCGCGGAAGTGTTCGGGCCGAACCAGCTTTGCCATGGCCTCGAAGTCTTCGGGGTTGCGGATATCCTGTTTCGGGAAGGCCATTCCGCCGTTAGGCCATTCGCGTACGGCCTGCTCTTCGGCCTCGGCCTGCGTCGCAGCCCAAGAGACATGTAGCTGGATCAGTCGCGGCATCGTCGCGGGATCTTTGCCTGCCTCACGAGCACCCTTCTCGAAGCGGGCGAGCAGTGATCGGATCTTTTCGTCGGCGGCGCCCACCATGATGATCCCATCGCAGAGCCGTCCGGTGCGCTCACTCATGATCGGCCCCGAGGTCGCCACGTACATCGGCGGTGGCGCCGGCGGCCGCGTATACAGCCTGGCGCTCTCGAGCCGAATATGCGCTCCCTGGAACTTCGTCACCTTGCCCGACCAGAGCTTGCGTATGACCTCGATCGACTCCATCAGGCGCTCGAGTCGTGCCGGAGCCTCCGGCCAGTATTCGCCGATGATGTGCTCGTTGAGCGCCTCGCCCGCGCCGAGCCCCAGCCAGAACCGGCCCGGATACATCGCCTCTAGGGTCGCAGCCGCCTGCGCCACGATCGCCGGGTGATAGCGGTAGCCTGGTGGGGTGACCCCGGTTCCAAAGCGCAGCTTCGTCGTAGCTCCCAGCGCGCCAAGCCAGGCCCACACAAACGCGCTCTGGCCTTGTTGTGGAGTCCACGGGTGGAAGTGGTCCGATGCCATCACAGACGTGAAGCCGTTTGCCTCCGCGAGACGTGAGTACTCCAGTAGCTCGGTCGGATGGAACTGCTCGAACATCGCGGCATAGCCAAGTGTGCCCATATCCTACCCATGTATAACGTACAACGTAGAGCATGCGGGCACTCTACCTTATACGCATTATAGATTTGCCGGTGTGCTCTCGGACGACTGCTTCGGTAAGCCGATCGCGTCACAGGTCTAGCGAAACATATCCCGGCTCGGATCCATCCTCAGCTCGCGCGCTGATCCCTCTCCGAGGACGTAGGAGTAGCCACGGACGATGGCAACTGGAACCTGCTCGAGTTTGCCCATGACGAGCTCCGTCGCCGCAGCAATTTCGTCCGCCACTGCCAGGACGCTCGCCTGCAGCGCCAGCCCGTGGGTGTCGACTTGTCCACGGTAATCGGCAAGCGGAGCGAACCCTGAGACGCCGATCGCGATATTCACGATCCCTTCACGCCACGGCCGGCCGAAAGAATCGGTGATCAGTACGGGCACGTCGAAGCCCAGCGCGGTATGAAGCGCCTGGCGAATGCGCGCCGCCGATGCGTCCGGGTCGACGGGGAGCAGGCACACCGTCTCAGAGCCGGCCACGTTCGACGCGTCGACGCCGGCGTTGGCGCACACGTGGCCCTGGCGCGTCTCGGCGATGATCAAACCCCGGTCCATTCGCACGATACGCGCGCTTTCACGCAGGACCACCTCGACATGCCGCGGATCTTTGCCATATCGCTCCGCATATTGCGCGGCAAACGGTGAGGGAACGACCTTCGCGAGATTGACCAGGCGTCCTTCGCTTTTGCTTACGATTTTGTGCGTGATCGCGACGATGTCGCCGCGCGCGACCGAAAGCTCGGCCGCTACCGCACACTCGAGAATGATCTGGGCAATGTCGTCGCCCGGCTGAACCTCGGGGACGCCGGGCAAGCCAATGATACGAATCTCATGTAGGGAATGCACAATCGTGTCGCCCGCTGCCTCACATATCGCCGTTACCAGATCGATGAGCTACCTATCCCTTTGAACCTGTGGCATGAGCTCCAGCCCGGCGAGATCGTCCGGCGTATCGATATCCCAGCGTGTCCCCGGCGAATCGACCGTCACCACCGCGATTCGGGCAAGTTTCGCTGCGTGGAGATGCCGCTGGAAACTCTCAGGTCCGAAGCTCGGTGCGATCACGCCAGATGGTCGCATCAGTAGGAGATTCGTTCCCATGCGCATTCGATCCGGGCAGATGACGACGCCGGGCGTCTCGGGAGCTGCTCCAACCACGGCGCGGACATCGGCTGCCTGCAAGAGCGGTAGGTCAGGCAGAACGATCAGGTGCGCCTCCGCCTCCTGCGCCCAGTGCCCGGCCGTGCGTAAAGCAGCGTTCAAATTTGCCTGCCCCTCCCACAATGGCACGAGCCCGATCGACTCACCGAAGGCAAGCGCCGCATCGTCGCCGCTCACGAGGCTTATCATATCGACCACGCCCGATTCGCGCAAAGCACCGGCGACCGCCAGACAGAGACGCATAATAATTTGCCCCCGCTGCTCCGGAGAAAGTCGCGATGCGAGGCGCTGCTTACCGTCGTGCAGTGACCGGATCGGAAGCGTCGCGACAGTGCGCAATCGCCTTTCGCGGTCATTCATTGCCGGCTTTCGCTTGCCGCCGGATCACGCACCACTCGAACTTCATCGGAGCGTGCTGCACCACTCTAAGATCTTGGCGGCCAGCGCGCGCCGGTCGTCGACGCCGTGCATCACCGTGCCAGTGACCAGAACCTTGATGCCCAGCGCTCGAATCGCGGGCTCATCCTCCGCGTCCAACTCGTCGATAACTATCCCCGTGAGGATATCCCGGTACAGACGGGCGACGCCAACCGCGGAGGATTCATGTCCCAATGTATTGAGCATGACGTCGGCCGGGCCGCGTAGCGCTCTGCCACCTACGATGGGACTGACGGCGACGCGGGGAGCGCTTGCGGCCGCGAGCATCTCGCGTATACCCGGCACCGCCAGAATGGGACCGATGCTGACGATCGGGTTCGACGGACAGAAGATGATCGCTCCGGCCGATCTGATTGCATCCTCGACCTGGCGGGACGCAGCCGCCT
Source organism: Chloroflexales bacterium (assembly GCA_038254585.1). GTDB lineage: Bacteria > Chloroflexota > Chloroflexia > Chloroflexales > Kallotenuaceae > JBBSGA01. The sequence continues at coordinate 7,879 of JBBSGA010000011.1, forward strand.
GCTGGATGCCGTCAATCCGTACGGAGATGACCGGATCGCGGTGCTGGCGGCGCACAAAGTAGTCCTGAAAGGCAAGCCAGCCGTCGGGCGTCTCGATGGCGGTAGCCACCTGGTCGTCGGTCATGGGCAAGAGGCGTGCACGGATGCCGAGCGCGGAGGCAAACGCGGCAGTAACCATGGTAAGCGATCGCCCATCGCGCAACGCCCCGGTCCGCAGTACGTGCGTCGCGAGATCCTGATCTCCGATACGGAACCACGTCTCGGCGCCGAGGCGTGCCGCCGCGGCCAACCCGCTCCAAGTCTCGTTCGCCACACCCCAGCCGGTACTCTCATTCGCGATCCCAGCCAGGGTATACATGACCGTGTCGAGGTCCGGGCTAACGTGGAGATCCCAGTAGGTGAAGTCGTCGGCAGTGTTGACGATCACCGTCAAGGAATCGGTCGGGAGCGCCTGGTAGAGGCCATGCGCGAGCTTTGCGCCGCCTACGCCGCCGGCCAGCGCGACGATCCCGCGGGTTACGTTGGAGTTGAGCCCGCTATTCAAAGCCATTGGCGATGACGTTGCGGATCGACATGCGCAGAGTAACTCGCTGCTGCTTGGCGAAGTCGGAGGCCATGCCGGCGCCTTTCTCCGGCCCATGGTAGCGTTTTGCCAGGCGCACGATATCGGCCTGCGCCGTCTCCTGATCCTCGATCAGCTCCACGGCTCCTTCGAGGGTAACGTATGTATATCCGTCTTCGATGCAGATCGAGACGCGCGGGTCGCGACGAAGGTTACGGTCCTTGATCCTGCCGCGGGCCGTATTCATCACGATTTGATCCGCGTCGAGCTCGTACCACATGACCGTCTGCTGAATGCCGCCGTCAGCTCCGACCGTGGCCAGTACGGCGAAGCGCGTTTCCTCAAGAAACGCGCGCACGCTCGGTTTGAGTTGGTCCATCGAAAGCCATCTCCTTCCCTTCACGCCCTGCTCTTGCATCTAACTATAGCACGAAAGCTCGGCCCTTCCGTACGGCCACGCGCGCCTTACTCAGGGTGCTACAGCCCTAGCGTAATGGCGGCTTGGGGCGTATCATGATGAGAAATGAGGGGGCTTGCTATGATCAGTGTAGAGCTTGCGCGCCGCCTGGCCGCGGCCGGTCTGAAATGGACGCCGGCCGAACGCGATACTTTCATGGTTCCCGGCGCCGATATGGATCAGCGCATCTTCGTCGTCAGCGAGCTGACCGCGCTCATCCAGCCGCTGGCCGGCGTTCAGCACATCACCTTCCACGGCACCAGCGAGTGGGCGCTCGACCATGTCATGGTGCGCGATGCCGTCTGGCTGCCCAGTGAGACGCAGTTGCGGCTGGCACTGGAGGAATACCTCCCCGAGGAGGCGTATGTGCTCGAGCGCGGGCCCGAGGGCTACCATTGCCTCGTGCCGTCGATCGAAGGCAACGGCCGCTCGTACCCTACCGCCGACGAAGCATACGGTGCGGCGCTGCTCCATGCCCTGGCAGCGGACCGGGCCTGACCGGCAGGCCAAGCGATGGACGCTGGGGTGATCGACCTGAATTGCGACATGGGCGAGGGTTTCGGCGGGTGGTCCATCGGCGCCGACGCAGCGCTGATGCCATTTGTCACCTCGGCCAACATTGCGTGCGGCTTCCACGCCGGCGATCCCGAGGTCATGCGGGCGACGGTTGAGCTTGCGCACCGTTATGGCGTCGGAGTCGGCGCTCATCCCGGCTTTCCGGATCTGCAGGGCTTTGGGCGCCGGTACCTCGCGCTGTCGCCGGCCGAGATCGAGGCCGCCGTGTGCTACCAGATCGGTGCGCTCTATGCCTTTACCCGCTCGTGCGGCGTAGCTCTGACACATGTCAAGCCCCACGGTGCCCTCTACAATTTCGCGGCGCGGGACCGAGCAGCGGCCGATGCGATCGTGCGCGCGACGCGCCGCTTCAGCGCTGATTTGATCCTGGTCGGTCTGGCCGGATCGGCGCTGGTCGAGGCCGCGGTCGTAGCCGGCCTTCCTCGTGCCGGCGAAGCCTTCGTCGATCGGGCATATGCGCCCGACGGCTCGCTCCGGGATCGTCGCCTTCCCGGCGCGCTCATCGACGACCCGGCTGCTGCGCTGAATCAGGCGCTGGAAATTGTGCAGCATGGCCAAGTCTCGACTCCCGAGGGCGATCTGCCCCTGTCAGCCGATACCCTGTGTCTGCACGGCGACACGCCGGGTGCCGACCGTATCGCCCTGGCAGTGCGGGAGGGCCTAGACGCCGCTGGCGTGCGGGTCCGGGCTCTGCCGGAAGTTGTGGCAGGTCGAGGCCGAGCGTGAAGATTGCCCTGCAGCGGCACGCCCGCGGCGGCCGGCAGTGGAGCGCCAGCCCGATGGGCGACAGTGCCCTACTCCTTCACTGGCGAGGCCCTCACAGCCTGGCTGGGGCGGCGATCCGCCACCTGTCGAAGCGGCTCGTGCATTGTGCTCCACGCGGAGTGGTCGAGGTGGTCCCTGGGGTCGACTCGGCGCTGATCTGCTACGATCCGCTCGAAACTTCGACGGCCGAGGTTGGGCGGGTGCTCCAGAAGAGCTTTCCCCGGTTTGTGCGCCCGCCAAGTACTGCCGGCGTCGTCCACCGCATCGCCGTCGCCTACGGTGGCGCGGCGGGGCCCGACCTCGGAGATATTGCTCGCGTCGCAGGCTTGAGCGAGGAAGCCGTCGTCACGCTGCACACTGCACGGCCTATGCCGGTCCTTATGATTGGCTTCATGCCGGGCTATCCGTATATTGGCGAGCTGCCTGACCTCCTGCGCGTACCGCGGCGATCACGGCCGCGGCTCGCGGTCCCCGCCGGCTCTGTCGCGATCGCGAACGACCAGACCGGGATCTACCCCATCCGGTCGCCCGGCGGCTGGCATGTGATCGGCCGGACCGAGGTCACGCTCTTCGACCCGTGCCAGGAGCCGCCCGCGCTGCTGCGAGCGGGCGACTACGTTCGATTCGTCGCTCTAAAGATGATCTGAGCACCATGCCGACGATCGAGGTACTGGCGGGAGGAGTGCAGTCTACGGTACAGGACCTGGGCCGGCCGGGCTTCCGAGCATCCGGTGTGCCTACCGGCGGAGCAATGGATCGGTTCGCGCTTGCCGCGGCCAATCTGCTTGTAGGCAATGAGGAAGGATCGGCCGGGCTCGAGATCCTTCTAGGCGGCCTCGCCCTCGTCTTCCGTGCTCCGGCGGCAATTTGCGTGGCCGGGGCGGATCTGGGAGCCGTGATCGACGGAGAAAGCGCGGGGCTATGGGCCTACCTGGCGATCGCGACCGGACAAGAGCTCCGATTTACTACTCGTCGCAGCGGCGCGCGCGCCTACCTTGCCGTGGCCGGCGGCCTTGACGTGGCGCCCATCCTCCACTCCCGGAGCACCTATCTGCCAGGTGGCTGGGGCGGCTACAGAGGCCGTCCGCTTCGCGTGGGCGACACGCTCGACGCGGGCGACACGCCCGGCCGGGGCGCCGCAGGGCGCTGGCTCCCGCCCGAGCAGCGCCCGGTCTACTCCGCCTTTCCGACCTTGCGCTGCGTGCTTGGTCCCCACCGAGAGCACTTTCCCTTTAGAGCCGTCGAAACACTCCTGTCGGAGACGTACACCCTGGACCCGGCCTGCGATCGGATGGGCTACCGTCTGCGCGGTCAGGCTCTGTCAGGTACACGGACATCCTCGCTGCCATCCGGCGGCGTCGTGCCGGGCGTGCTCCAGGTGCTGCCGGAAGGGGGCCCGATCTTGCTGATGGCCGACGCGCAGACGACGGGCGGCTACCCGATCATCGCGACCGTCATCGGCGCCGATCTTCCGCTGGCAGCGCAGCTTGTTCCCGGGGACCGGATTCGTTTTATGGCCGTGACAGCCGAAGCGGCGATCTCCGCGGCGCGGGCACGCCGCGCAGACCTCACGGCGCTCGAAGAAGATCCAGACGTCGAGGGCGCACCGATCTGATCCTTATTCTCCGAGGAGAAGCACATGGCTACCGGTTTCACTCCTGTCTGGCAGCGGACGATCCCAAGCCCGCCGGGCCACTTTCTGTTTGGCAATATCTCGGTGCCGCCGGCTATGGTGTTCCAGGAAGCTCCTCTATGGGCTTGACGTATCATTACCCGTGGGCTACCTTGAGCCGGCAGATCGGTATCTAGCCAAAGGAACAACAATGCGCAAGGCATATTGTGGCATGCTGGTGCTCCTGCTGCTCCTCGTGGGGTGCGGGACGCCCACGTCTACCAGCTCGTCACAGGCAAATTATGGAGCCTCAGATGTACCGGCGGCCAGACAGAGTACAGCCACGGCACCTGCCGCGGCTGCAGGCGTGGTAGCTGCCGGCACGACGACGCGCAAGCAGTACAGTGCCCCGCCTGCGATGGTGATCGATCCATCCAAGCACTACACGGCAACCATCGATACGACTAAGGGCGTGATGAAGGCAGAGCTATATGCGAAGGATGCGCCCATTACGGTCAATAATTTCGTCGTCCTGTCGCGCGACGGATTTTATAATGGCATCAAATTCCACCGGATCATCAAAGGCTTCATGGCTCAGACGGGCGACCCGCGCGGAGATGGTAGCGGCGGGCCGGGCTACGAATTCAAAGATGAGCCTGTCACCCGCGACTACACGCGTGGCACCCTAGCCATGGCAAACAGCGGCCCGAACACCAACGGCAGCCAGTTCTTTATCGTGCACCAGGACTATCAGCTACTCAAGAACTACACGATCTTCGGTAAGCTGACCGACGGTCTGGAGACTCTCGACGCCATCGCCAATACTCCGGTTTCACGGGACGCGAGAGGCGAGAACTCGGTGCCGCAGGAAGACGTGCATATTACCAGTATCACGATCGAGGAGAAGTAGGCGGCTCGCGGCGCGGGGAACATGTGCCGCAACGATGCCTGGCGAAAACCGATATACTGGGACCTGAACCTCGGGGGCGCTTCGGTCATGGCGGCTGCAGTCACGCTGCTATCGGGGCTGGGCGGCTGAGCCGTACTGCCTCCACGGAAGGGTAACGCCGGCAGAGCACGGATCAGATGCCCGGAGGTCAATCCACGGAGGCCATTGTTGAAGGAGGACATGCTGCGGTCTCAACTGGAAGCGGTACGCGCGCGGCTGGCTGCGCTGCGTTCGCTCGAGCCGAAGACCGACGGGGAGCAGCACGAGCTTCTATCTGAGACGATCGAGGATCTTCAAGCCGCCTTTGAGCGAATTCAGGTCGCGGATGACGCGCGGCGCTTCCTAGCAGAGGCGACCACCCTCTTGTCGTCCTCGTTGGACTACGAAGCAACGCTGCAGCGGCTCGCTCGGCTCGCAGTTCCTGCGCTAGCCGACTACTGTGTTGTCGATCTCTACATCGGCCCTAACGCCCTGCGACAGGTAGCGGTTGCGCACGTAAACCCGGCGAAGGAGGATCTCGTTCGCGATCTGAGACGGGCTAGTCCCTTCGAGCCCGGCACTGCCTACGAGGTGGCCCAGGTCCTGCGCACCGGCCAGCCTGAAATGGTTTCGGATCTGGCGCTCTCGGCATATGAAGGCTATGCAGCGGGAGCTGCGCAGCGGGATCTCCTGCGCGAGCTTGGTCCCCGCTCGTACATCGTCGTGCCGCTTAAGGTCCGTGAGCGAACGCTCGGCGCGATTTCGTTTCTGCTGGCCGAGTCTGGCCGCCGCTATGGCCAAGCCGATCTCGATCTCGCGGTCGACCTCGCGGATCGTGCCGCGCTCGCGATCGACAATGCCCGCCTTTACCGTGAGGCCCAGGAAGCCCTCCAGCGCAAGGATGATGCCCGAGCGCTTCTCGATACTCTGCTTGCCACGGCGCCCGTTGGTCTATGCTTCGTCGATCCAGAGCTTCGCTATGTTCTGATCAACGACGCGCTCGCGGCAATCAACGGCATGCGGTCGGACGATCACATCGGCAAGCGTGTCGACGAGCTGCTCCCGAACCTGGACTCCGGGGTTGTCGACACATACAGGCAGGTCTTCCTAACTGGCGTACCGATCGTCGACCAGGAGAGCGACGGCGAGACGCCCGCCGAACCGGGAAAGCGGCGCCACTTTCTCTCCAGCTACTACCCTGTTATCCGTGCGGATGGCCAGCGACTCGGCGTGGGCGCAGTGGTGTCGGACATAACGGACCGTAAGGAGGCTGAGCGGGAGCTGCGCCAGTCGAGGGACCAGCTGGCGATTATCCTGCGCGGTGTCGCTGACGGGATCACGGTTCAGGATCCGTCGGGGCGCCTGATCTACGTCAACGATGCGGCGGCCCGTTTAAGCGGCTATCCTTCGGCTCAAGTCATGCTTGAGGCCCCGGCCGGTGAGCTCGTCCAGGAGTTCGATCTCTTGGACGAGGCGGGCAACCCCTATCAAGTATCTGAGCTGCCCGGCCGCCGTGCGCTGCGCGGGGAAGATGGGGCCGAAACGGTGGTGCGCTTCCGAGTTCGGAATACCGGCGAAGAGCGATGGTCGGTAGTTCAGGCTACGCCGGTCCGCGACGAATATGGCAAGGTCCAGCTCGCGGTTAACATTTTTCATGATGTGACCGAGCGGAAGCTCGCAGAGCAGACGCTGCATGCACGGGCTCAACAGCAGGTGGTGGTCGCGGCTCTTGGCCAGCAAGCCCTTGCCGGCCTTGACCTTGACATGCTTATGGCGGATGCCGTCGCTTCGGTCGCCGAGACCTTGGGCGTCGAGTTCTGCAAGATTCTCGAGCTTTTGCCGAACGATCAGCACCTGCTCATTCGGGCGGGCGTGGGCTGGAAGCCAGGCGTGGTAGGGCATGCCCTGGTCGATGCGTCGCCGGCTTCGCAGGCCGGCTTCACCCTGCGCGCCGCCGAGCCGGTGTTGGTCGAAGATCTCAGCGTCGAACCACGCTTTCGCGGGATGCCCATCCTGCATGAGCATGGCGTGGTGAGTGGCATGACGGTCGTGATCCACGGCGAGGGTCGGAGCTTCGGCGTCCTGGGCGCGCACACCGCTAGGCGCAGAGCGTTCAGCCAGGATGATGCAAACTTCCTTAGCTCCGTCGCGAATGTGTTGGCGGCCGCAATCGATCGGAAGCGTGGCGAGGATGCGCTCAGGGAGAGCGAGGCGCGTTTCCGTGTCATGGCCGACGGCGCGCCGGTGCTGATCTGGATGGCGGATCTGGATGGGCGCTGTACCTTTTTCAACAGGCCGTGGCTCGAGTTTACCGGCCGTACGCTCACCGAAGAGCTGGGCAGCGGCTGGATCGCGGGTGTGCACCCCGAGGACTCGGCGTCGGCTCTGGAGACGTATCTGAGCGCCTTCGAGGCCCGCAAACCCTTTCAGATCGAATTTCGGCTCCGGCGTGCCGACGGCGAGTATCGCTGGATGCTGAACACGGGAGAGCCACGCTCCACAGCTGACGGCAGCCTGGCAGGCTTCATTGGATCGTGTGTCGATATCACGGATCGGAAACGTGCGGAGGAGCTACTGCGCTTTCCGGCGGAGGCCAGCAGCGTTCTGGCCGCGTCGCTCGACTACGAGACGACGCTCCAGAACGTGGCACGCCTGGTCGTCCCGTACCTGGCCGATTGGTGTACCATCGATCTGCTCGAGGAAGACGGCTCCCTCAGCCCCGTTGCGATGGCCCACGTCGATGCTGCTAAAGTCGAGTGGGCACAGAAGCTGCGGAAGAGCTATCCGCCCGATTTAGGCGCCCCAACCGGTCTGCCGAAGGTACTCCGCACCGGCACCTCCGAGTTTTACCCGTACATCGGCGACGAGATGCTCGTGGCGGGTGCGCGCGACGAGGGGGAGCTGCAGATGAACCGGGCCATCGGCCTTACATCCGTGATGATTGTGCCGCTGCGCGCCCGAGGACGGACGCTCGGCGCGCTCTCGTTCGTCTCCGCCGAGTCGCGCCGTCACTATACGGAAGAAGACCTCCGGCTCGCGGAGGAGCTTGCCAGCCGGGCGGCCCTCGCAGTCGACAATGCTCGGCTGTACCAGGACGCTCAGAAGGCGGTGCATGTACGCGACGAATTCCTCTCGATCGCCGCGCACGAGCTTAAAACTCCCGTAACGTCGCTGCTGGCCTATACACAGGTTCTCCAGCGCAGGGCGGCACATGAGAAGACCGCGAGCGAGCGCGACCTGCGCGCCCTGACGGTGATCGGCGCGCAGGCCGATCGCCTCTCCCGCCTGATAACGTCGCTGCTCGATCTGTCGCGGATCGAGACCGGCCACTTCACGCTCGAACGGAGGAAGGTCGATCTCTCATCGCTGGCGCGCCGTGTCGTCGAAGAGGCCCGTCCAACTATCGATCGCCACGCGATCGATGTTACCATGCCGGATGAACCGCTGATCGTCGAGGGCGACGATTTGCGCCTGGAGCAAGTCCTCCAGAATCTGATCCAGAACGCCGTCAAGTATAGCCCAGCGGGCGGTCCGATCGAGGTCAACGTCGGGCGAGAGGCGGAGTGCGCGATGCTCGAGATCACCGACCACGGTATGGGGATCCCGAAAGCGGCTCAGCCCCAGCTCTTCCAGCGCTTCTACCGGGCGAGTAACGTGAACGGCTCCCATATTAGCGGCATGGGGATCGGATTGTACGTCGTGAAAGAGATCGTGGAACGCCACGGCGGAGAGGTTCGGATCAGGAGCGAGGAAGCGGAGGGCACGACCGTCACAGTACTCTTTCCGCTTGCTGCCGAATCGGCAGTGCGAAACCGAGCGGATCCTGCCGACGAAGGCGGCGACCAAAACGTCGCCCTGCCGCCGTCGCAGCCGGCGAACCTCTCCGGCCAGAGCTAGCGCTCGCGCAACCGGGAGTCGCGGGCGCGGCTATGGGCGGCGTCGCAGACCCCTCGATCTGGCTATGAGCGTTCGCAGCTGCTTGAGCCGGTTTGCTCGATCCAGCGGCACCACGCGCGCTCCATGCGGCCAAATATCGGACGCCAGTCGTAGGCGGCGGCAAGCTCGCTCCCGGCTCCAGCGAGCCTCCCCGCCAGCGCATGATCGTCGAGGAGGCGCTCGACGGCCCTACCGAAGGCCGCCGGCTCGTCCGCCACCAGTGCGTGGACGCCTGCCTGAAAGCCCTCCACCCCTTCGGCTCCGAGCGACGTCGTCACGCATGGCGCACCCATTGCCCACGCCTCGAGCAGCTTGAGGCGCACTCCGCCCCCGATCCGCATCGGCAGGACGTAGGCCCGAGTCGCGGCAAACCATGGACGCACATCCTCGACCGCGCCGACGACGTCGACGCCGGCGATGGTGCCGAGCTCCTCGACCGCGCCGACCGGGCGCTGGCCGACGACACGAAACCGAAGCTCCGGCCGGCGGTTGTGTAGTGGCTCCCAGACGTTGCGAACGAACCAGGTGACCGCGTCGACATTCGGTCGAAAATCGAGCGTGCCCGTAAATAGGATACTAGGCGGTTGTATGCCAGCCCGGTGGACTACCTCCGCAGCAGGCCGGCCAGATCCCGCGAAGTAGCTCGTATCCACCCCGTTGGGCACGACTTCAACTCTGCGCGGCGTACGCGTAATTGTGGCGAGGGTTCGTCGATCGACCTCCGAGACGGCGAAGACTAGGTCGAACCGTCGAGCCAATCTGCGCTCGTAGCGCAGCAGCTTTTGCCACTGGACCAGCGAGTAGAAGGCCACGGGCAGGGATCGCATCCGTCCAATATCGGTGAAGAAGGCCCGGCGCTGAAGCTGGTACTCGGCGTTGAAGGCATCGTAGCACAGCAATGGGATGCCTCGCCGCGCTCGGATCGTCCGCGCCGCGGCTCCATACTGCGCCATCTCGATGCTTTCCGCCTGGACGACGTCGAGCGGCTCGCGCTCCAGGAGCGAGCACAGGGCCTGCTCGAACTCGGGTGACTGCCCTCGCAGCGCCATATCCGGCAGAGCTGAGAGGCCGAACGTCCGGATGCGGCGGGGGAGCGTATGTGCTCTGGCTGGGATCGCCGTAACCGCGCAGAGTTTTCCTAGGGCGGCGAGCGCGCGATCCACGCCGGGCGCTCGGGCCGGCGTGAGCGTGAGCAGGTGGACCTCGTGGTGCTCAGCCGAGAGCCGTAGCAGGTGATAGATGCGCGACTCGCCCCCGCTGCGCGGCGGGAACGGGAGATACGGCGAAAGAAAGAGAACTTTCAACCGAGGAGCCATCGCGCGACTGCGAGTAGGTGCGAACCAAAGAGCAGGAAGGCAACGGCGAGCGCGCCGATCGCCGCCAGGAGCACGCCGCCGGCTGCGACGTCCTTGGCCAGCTTGGCGACCGGATGGAACTGCGGGGAGGCAAGGTCGACGACGGCCTCGATCGCCGTGTTGACGGCCTCCATCGCGAGAACCAGCGCGATCGTCAGGATCAGGATAATCCATTCGATCCGGGAGAGGCGCCAGGCGAGAGCGCCGGCACAGGCGAGAGCGCTAAGCAAGAGGTGAATCTGGGCATTACGCTGGCGGCGGACCAGCTGCCCAATACCGGCAAAGGCATGTCCAAACGAGCGAGCCAGACTGATCGTCCAGCCCTGGGCGCGCTGCCAGCGCAGCTGTGCCCGCCGGTAGAGCCGAAGATCCTGCGTCCTGCGTCCTGCGCCTTGCCGCTTCAGGATCGGGACGCGTCGTGCTCATCGTCGCCGCCGCGTGTGATGCCGAGGTCTCCAAGCACGGCCTCTTCATGTTCGCGCATGCGCTTGGTCTCCATGGGATCCTCATGATCGTAGCCGAGCAGGTGGAGCACACCGTGCGCGAGGAGGTAGGCAAGCTCGCGGTCGCGACTGTGACCGTACTCATCCGCTTGGCGGACGACGTGCGGGAATGAGATCGCGATATCCCCGAGATGCCGCACGGCATCCGGAGCCTGAACAAACCCGGTTTCGTCGTCCATACCGAACGACAGTACATCCGTCGCCGAATCGACGTTGCGATACGTCCGGTTCAAGGTCCGGATCTCCACCTCGCTCGTGATCCAGATGCCCATTTCGAGCGGGCCGGGCACGCCCTCATGTGCCAGCACTTGCGTCGCGACATCGACCATGTGCGCCTGATCGACCTGGACGGCGAAAGGCGCATCAACTTCGATCGTAATATCGAATGCACGCCCTTGGTCGGTCATAGAACGCCCTCGAATAGCTTCGCCGCCGCGTCGCGTTGTGCAGTGCTCCTCACGGCGCGGCGACAGTCTCGCTCGTGACACTCGGCCGAGCTTGGGGATAGTCGACACGTGGATGGTAGATGCCGTGGAGGGTCTGGGTAAACGAATCTTTGATCACCGAGATATCGTGCAGTGTAACGGGGGCTTCGTCGAGCTGGCTGGCCGCGATGCGCTCGTTGACGATCTGATCGACGATATCGCGGATCGTCTGGCCTGGGCCGGCCGCGCCGGCCTCGTCCGGCCGCGCCGGCCGCAGTTTGCCGGCCTGCGACTTGGCGCGCACGGCGGCTTCGACGCCGTCGGCGAGCATCATGATCGCCGCCTCGCGCGTCTGGGGCTTCGGACCGGGATAGCGAAAGTTCTCGATATCCGCCTCCTCATTCTCCTGGAGCGCGCGCTGATAGAAGTAGGAGACAAGGTTCGTGCCGTGATGTTGTGGGATGAAATCGACAACGCGCTGCGGAAGCCCGTTTTCGAGGGCTAGCTTGGCGCCTTCTTTCACATGGTCGATGATGATCGACGCGCTCGTCTTTGCATCGAGGACGTCGTGGACATTCGACCGGTCATGCTGGTTGTCGGTAAAGAAATACGGGCGGAGCAGCTTGCCGACGTCGTGGTAGTAGGCACCCACCCGGGTGAGCAGTGGATCGGCTCCGATATCTTCGGCGGCGACCTCGGCAAGGTTGCTGACGACCATGCTGTGATGGTAGGTGCCCGGCGCTTCGCGCATCAGGCGGCGGAGCAGCGGCTGGTTCGGATGTGAGAGCTCCATCAGCTCCAGCGGCGTCACCACGCCCGCGATGCGGCCGAGAAAATGGTACGAGCCGACGGCCAGGATGCCGGAGAGGGCACCGTTCGCGAGGCTGAAGAGAATGAGCTGGGCGATCGTATTACCATCGGAACCGGGGCCAACCCAGAAGACAAGCGCGGCCAGCGCGGTAATGACCGCGACCGCCAATCCGACGAAGGCGAACTCACCCGTGCGGCGCGCTTGTTGCGCCGTGAAGATGCCGGCGGTCGAGCCGAGGGCAAGCGTCGCAGCCAGGCCGATACTCGCCTCGTGTTGCATGCCGATCAACGGCACGATCGCAAGCGTTGCGACCAACGCAAGCTGGCCATTGAACAGGACCGTCAAAAGGATCGACATCGTGGCGAGTGGGAAACCATACGGCACGTCGGAGTTGGGCAGCAGCAGCCTGCTGGCCAGCAGCGCTACCGCGAGCAAGGCGGCTACGACCAGCAGTGCTCGATCGTTATGCCAGATCGGGTCCTGGAAGTAATGTACATACGTGGCAAAGAGCCACGCCGTGAGTGCGCCAAGCAGCAGCAACTGCAGCGTGGTAACCCAGCCGCCCGCGCCGCGCACCAGCCCAAGCTTCGTGAGCTTCTCGAAATCCGCTTCGGAGACTATATCGCCCCGTCGCACGACATTTTCCCCGCGGACGACAGTTACCTGCACCGGCGAGACAGCGGCGCGCGCCTCCGCGCGCCGCTGCTCTGTTCTTGCCTGATCGACGATGCTGTTGGGCTTGAGGAAGGAGGCCACGAAGTAGGTGATCGCCTCGCGCTCAGGGCCGGTCACGTTGGCAAGCTCAGGTGTCGTCGGAAGGACACGCTCGCGAATCGAGCCGACTTCGGCTTCGGTAAGCGTATCGTTTCGCTCGTGTAGGATCGAGTCGTAGAGCTTGGTCGCCTCCTGCCGTACGCGCTGCCACTGATTGTCGTCGAAGCGCAGCAGGTTCGTGGCAAGCGTCGAGGTAATCGCGGGCGCGGGCAGCGCGGTGATGGCACGCACCTGACCATCTGTGCCGAGCGATGTATTCGCGCGAATCTGCTCGATCGAGTCGAGCGCACCCACAAGCGCCTTGCGCTGCTTGCTCGGCACGCTCAGGTCGGTTTGGTAGCTTGGGGTTACGGAATTTTCGGCGCGTGCGACTGCCGCACGCGTCGCCGCGTCGCTCACGAACGTTAGCGCAGCGGGCGCCTCGAGCGTGACCGGACTCGGCTGTCCTGGGGCGATCAACGACGCGCGTGACAGAGGCACCGCTAGAATCAGCCCGAGCAGCAGGCCCAGGATCACGCCAAAGCCCACGACATTCCGGTGCGGCCACTGGATGCGCCGGAATGGCCTTAGGAGGGGAGCGTCCAGATACAGCCTGTGGAGATAGCGCATCGTCTAGCTGCTGAGTAGCTCTCGTACCAGCTGATTGAGCGTACGCCCATCCGAGCGGTCACGCAGCCGCTCCATCACGATTGGCATAACGCGCTTCATATCGGCAGGCCCGAGAGCCAGCCCACTCCCGCGCACCTCGGCGATGATCTCGGCAACGCGCGACCGTGCCTCGTCGCGATCCATCTGGGCAGGCAGGTAGCTCTGCAGCACCGCCATCTCCGCCGCTTCGGCCGTCGCGAGCTCTTCGCGCCCGGCTTTGCGATAGGCCTCGATTGAGTCTTGGCGTTTCTTGACCTCCCGGCCGACGACTTGCAGCATCTCCGCGTCGGTAAGCGGTTCCTCAGGCGGCAGCGCATCTGCAGGGATCTCGCGCAAATCCGTTCCATATGCTCGGGCGAGACTGTCGAGCGCACGTTGGCGCTTCGCGCCCTCTTCGTATTTGAGCGCCGACAACAGCAGCCGTATCGTGGCCGTGCGCGTCTGATCCTTTGCGCGCATGGCATCTTTGAGGTCGTTCCGCAGTTGGTCCGAAAGGGCCATCTTCTCCTCGTCAAATCAGCCGGTATACATCGGCCCACTAGAATTATAGACGATGGGTTGGCGCTGTCAATGAAGGAGACGTCCGGCCGAGTTGCGCGCGATCTGTAAACTTAGAGACGTGTCTCACCCGCTCCATCGCCATACGAGCATACGTCTCGCCCCTCCAGGGCTACGCGTCCTGCTTCTAATGGCGTGCCTGGGACTCCTTTTGCTGCTGTGGGCCAGGGCCGCCGATCGTCGCAGCGCGCGGGTCTTCCCTGCATTACGCACTGCCGGGCTCGGCGGCACAGCCCGGAGCTTCGAGACGGCTTCGTTGGCCGGATTTGGCCGTGGAGCAATTCAGGTGTACTTCACGCGTCCCCGACCCCCGGCCTCCGACGCCGACCGCATCGGAGGGCTCGACGAAACGTTGGCCGCGGAGATCGAACAGGCCCGGCTCTCAGTTGATCTTGCCTTTTTTGACTTCGATTTGCCTCGTGTGGCGTCGGCGCTGGTGGCCGCCCGCGGACGCGGAGTGGCCGTGCGCGCGGTGATCGATGCGCAGAATTTGGGCGCTCCGCCGACGGCGCTCGCGGCCGGAGCGCTGCAACGCGCAGGCATCCCCATCACGTTCGACCGCCGTCCAGCCTTCATGCATAACAAGTTCGTCGTCGTCGACCGGCGGGTCGTTTGGACCGGCTCCTGGAATGCGACGGTGCGCGATACCTACGACAACGACAACAATCTCCTGCGCCTGGCCGATGAGCGGGTCGCGGCCAATTACCTGATCAAGTTTGAGCTTCTCTTTCGCGGGAAGGGAGGCCCCGGGAACCCAGCCCGGCTTCGCAGCCCGGACGTAGCTCTCGATGGCAGCTCTGTCACGACCGCCTTCGCCCCGGATACTGACGTTACAGGCATGATTGTGCGTATCCTCGGCCATGCCCGGCGCTCGGCCAACTTTCTCGCGTTCACGGTGACGTCGCCGGCGATTGCGAAGGCTCTCATCGAGGCGCGCGCTCGTAATGTGGCGATTCGGGGGGTCGTCGAGGCGCGGAATGCGCATGGCGTGGGCTCGGCTGTTCCGGCCCTCAAGCGCGCGGGCCTCGACGTCCGCGAGGACGGGAACTGCGGCCTGATGCACGACAAAGTGCTGATCGTCGACGGCCGTACGGTTGTGACAGGCTCGTTCAACTGGTCCAGACAGGCCCAGGAGGTGAACGACGAAAACGTCGTACTGGCCGAAAGCCCCTGGCTGGCCGGACGATTCACGGATGAGTTCGAGCGCATCTACCGGCAGGCAGCCACCCCGATGCGCTGCGGGAGCTAGCGAGGTCAGACCTACCTCGCGGGCCTGGATCTCATTCCTCACGCAGGGCCATCGCGGGTGGGGTGCGACCCATACGCAGCGCCGGATACAGACCACCGAGCAGCGCAGCCGTGAGCGCCAGGACCATCGCCTCGACAAAGATACGCAGCCCGATCACCAGATCGAGCGTCCAGCCGAACGAGCGGCGATTGATGACGTAGACCAGCACGGTTGCGACCAGTACGCCAACCGGCAAGGAAAGCAGGCCGGCTGTCAGGCCCATGAGCCCTGTCTGTCCGAGGACGACGCCCCAAACCTGTCGCGGAGTCAGGCCATTAGCACGCATGACGCCAAGCTCGCGGGTGCGCTCAAGCTGGAGCGCCATGAGCGCCGAGAGGATACCCACGAATGCGATCGTCGTGGCCAGGATCTGCAGGACCGAGGTGATCGCGAAGGTCCGATCGAAAACATCCAGCGTGGCCTGCCGCAGACCGGCGTTCGAGCGGATGAAGAGCTCCTGTTTACCCCCAGCCCGTGCCCGAACTGCCTCCACCAGCCGGTCGACGTCCTGGCCTGGCGCGGCGTACAGCGCGATCGACGATAGCCGGTCGTCGTTGTACCACGCGCGGAAGGTTGGCATGGGGAGCAGAACGGCGCCCTGCTCGGACGCATAATCGTAGAAGATGCCTGCGACGGCGAACGCGTGCTCGCCCTTATCGGTGCGCAGCCGGACGATCCCTCCGTGCGCCGGTATCCCATAGCGATAGGCAAACGGCTCCGAGACGATCGCCTCTCCCGCGCGCCATGCTTTCCAGATCGTCGCGGCATCGCCCGCCACGAAGCGGTACGAGGCCTCCCCCTGCGGCGCCAGGTCGAGACCAAGAAGCTGTATCTGTCCGACTGTACTTCCCGTGATCATGCCGCGGTACGAGCTTACTGCGGCGACGCCTGGAAGACGCTTCACTTCGTCGACGACGCTTGGATCGAGCGTCGCGTCGACGCGGTTGGCCGCGAGGCCCGGAGGAGAAATGTAGACATCCGCCTGCAGGCTCGTTTCGAGCCACGAGACGACGGTCTGGCGGAACGAGCCGATCATGATTGCCACCCCGACCGAGACCGAGACCGCGACCATCAGCGCGGCGATCGCGACCGAGGTCCGCGACAGAGCCGCGACGACATCCCGCGCCGCCATCCGTCCGAGCAACCCGAACAGACGCCCCAAGAGCGGACGTGCCAGGCGCATCAACAGAACTGTGACCGCCGGTGTGAGCAGCGAGCTCCCGACGACGAAACAGAAGAGCGCCGCGAAGCTGACGACGAGCGAGCGGGTTGGCAGCGCCAGGAGCAGCGCCCCGGCGGCGAAGAGTGCGCAGCCCGCGGCGAGGAGACGCGGCACGGCGTGGCGCACGCGCTCCTCGCCGCTCGAGCGCCGGAGGACGGCGCGCGGAGGAGTGCGCGTGGCCTCGTTGGCCGGCACTGCGGCCGCTGCGAGTGTCGCCAGGAGGCCGAGCCCGAATCCTTTGGCGAGCGTCTGCGGCGCCACGAAGATACCACGCACCGTGACGACGAAATAGAGATCGTTGATCGTCCGGGTGACGAAGCCGACGAGCCCACGCCCGAGCACGATGCCAAGCAATACGCCGAGCAGGGCGCCCGTCGCGCCGACCAGCCCCGCCTCGAGCATGATGACCAAGAAGATCTGGCGTCGCGTCACGCCTACGCAGCGCAGCGTGCCGAAGATCACGCGGCGCTGGACGATCGAGAAGGTAATCGTGTTATAGATCAGAAACATACCTACGACGAGGGCCAGCAGACTGAGCGCGGTCAGGTTTGTCTCGAAGGCGCGCGTAAGCTGGGCCGTCGTCGCCGTCCGAGCCTGCGGCGTGATGATCTCTGCGTTCGGCGGTAGCAGCGTGCGCTGGCGATCGACGGCGGGCTGATCGGCGATCAGGTCGATGCGGCTTAGCCGCCCGACCATGTTCAGCACCTCCTGCCCGGTCGAGATATCGCAGATCAGGAGACCGTCGAGCGCTCGGCGGCTTGCCTCGTCTGATGGCGTGACTAGCCCCACGACGTAAAGCCGCACCGGGTGCCCGCTAACGCGGACGTCCAGTGTTCCCCCCGACGTAACGGCAAGGGAGTGTGCGGTGCTATCGGAAAGGATAACACTTCCGGGTTTGCTCAAGAGCAGCTCGAAGCTCCCCATCCCGGAGCTTTGGCCGCCCGTCGAAAAGCCTCGAAAAGGGGCCTCGGCAAACGGATCGATCCCGAGGAGCCTGAGCGGCCGGCCCCGGAAATTATTCGTCTCGGGGAGCGACACGTAGCCCTCGACTACCGGGGCCTTAGCTTTGATGGCGGGATCCTCGATCCGCCCATACAGGCGCTCGTCGATGCCATCCGAGCCTCCAATAACCTCATGCGTCGCGCGGCCGGTTACCGTCTCGGTCGAGATTGTAAAAGCCCGGCGTGCGCTGCCATTGGCAATATCGATCGCGACCACAACCGCCACGCCAAGCGCAACCCCGAGGATCGAGAGGCCGAGCTGCCAGGGATGGCGTAGGAGATAACGTATGCTGGAGCGCAGCAACAGAGGGATCATTGCTGGGCCGCCTGGGCAGCCCAACCGGCGGCCTCCGCTTGCTCCTGCAGCAAGCCGTCCTCGATCCGAAAGACGCGATCGGCGTAGCCAATGGCCTCCCCGCTGTGTGTCGCCATCACGAGGTTCTTGCCGGCCTGGCGCGTCAGCGTATCAAGGAGCTCGAGGACAGTCCGCCCGGTATCGGCGTCGAGGTTGCCGGTCGGCTCGTCGGCGAGGATCAAGAGCGGATCGTGGACCAGTGCGCGCGCAATCGCCACCCGCTGCTGCTCTCCGCCTGAGAGGCGATCCGGGTAGGAATCGCGGCGATCGGCTAGTCCGACGCGATCAAGCAGCTCGATCGCATGCCTTTGGCCGGCCCTATCCGCGGCGCCGTTGAGCTCGAGCGGGAGCAGCACGTTCTCGCCGACTGTAAGAGTCGGCAGCAGGTTATAGAATTGGAAGATGAAGCCGATGTTTTTGCGCCTGAACAGAGTCCGATTATGCTCCGGCAGGGCGGTCAGGCCGATTCCGGCGATTGAGATCGCGCCGCTCGACGGGGTATCTATACCGCCCAGCAAATTGAGCAGGGTTGACTTTCCGGAGCCGCTCTTGCCGAGCAGCACCACGAACTCGCCCCGCTCAAATTCGATGTTCACATCGTGGAGAACGGCGCGCATGCGTCCGGCCTCCTCGAACGATTTCGAGAGGTTTATTACCTCGACCAGCGCCCGCTGCGAGTTGGGGTGTGACATGCGCGTGTGATACCCTCTGCCCTTAGTGCTCCGGTACCCGGCGAACAAATTCCGCCCGGCACGGTCTCCGCGTACTACGAGGCGCGGCGCCTTGCTCAGTATACCCGGATCCCACCTTCCGCCTCGGGTGAGGCAGGGCTGGCCCTTCGGTAGGGTAGGGTTGATCCTGGCTAAAGGGCACGTTGTTCGATAGGCTTCGATCTTTAGCTCTATCCAGGGGCAGCGGCGAACCGAATCACGGGCAGCAAAAAGGCCCGCGCGTCGCGCAGGCCTTTCTGTGGTTTAGGAGGGCATCCCCATCTGCTACCGGATGGCAGCGGTGGTGATGCCCGAACGCATATTACTCATAGGCATCACCTCCTTTTTCCTCGACGGTCGTGGCTAAGCGGACGATCGTCACGAGGGGTAGTATACCATCCGCCATTAGCCTGTCAAGCTCGAAATAGCGCGAAAATGCGAGCCCGCAGTAGGACGCTTCATAGGCGGATCTGGTACCGATGGGAGCAAAAGCTGCGGGCCGATCGCGCCCCCTGGTCAAGGCGCCGCTGTCGTATCCACGGGCGGTGCGGCCGTACCGGACGGCGGGTAGCTCGTCGCGGATGGTCCGAGATCGGATGCCGTTGCGGAGGCCGAAGGTTGGTGCTGTGGGATAGTGAGGTGCTGGCCCACCTCGAGCTTGTTGGGGTCGCTGAGGTTGTTGGCTGTCATCAGCTCGTCGACGGTCGTCTCGTATGTATCGGCAATCTTGGAGAGTGTATCGCCTGGCTTGACGATATACAGGCCGATCGGAGTCGGTGTGGGGACGATCTTGCGTGCGAAGGCTGTCGCGGTCGCCCCAACGTTTTGAGGAGGTGCCGGCGTGACCCGGATGTCGGGCCGCACGGTGGGCCGGCTGCTCACGCTCTCCTGGGCACATGCCTGGAGGCTCCAGAGGATCAGCGCGGCCGGCAGGATGCTCAGGAGGTGCGCGCGGCCTGCCATGCGGCCCACTGCCTGCGCAGATCCTCGATCGACCGGCGGGCGGGAAGCGCCTGTCCGTCTTCGAGCAAGACAACGCAGCGTACGCCCGGAGGTAGCGTCCCGTGCGACTGCACGATGCGGCGATCCCACGCGCCCTGATACTGTACGACGGCCATGATCAGCTCACAGTGGACGCTGAGCTCCGTGTATCCCAGCCACATCTCGTCGTCCACATTACTCCTCTTCGTGGTCGTCCACCCCGTGGCTGAGCGGCGGCGGCTCTAGCTCGACATCGGCCAGCGCTTCGGCTACCTCTTCCAGGGCTTCGATGGGCTCATCGCCGAAGGAGATGCCAAGACCTCGGGCGGCTGCGATCTGCTCGCTATCGGTCGGAACCAGCTTCACCTTTCCGGCTGCCTCCGCCATATCGATCGTCGCGAGCTCCCCGCCCTTGAGCACGACGATCTCGCCAAACTTGCCTGCGGCGAGCTCACGGACCGCTGCACAACCGAAGCGCGTCGCGAGGACGCGATCATACGGCGTCGGCGCTCCGCCGCGCTGCAGATGCCCAAGAACAACCACGCGCGCGTCCTTGCCGGTCATGCGGGCGATCTCATTGGCGACGTACTGGCCCATGCCGCCGAGGCGGCCGTCCTCCACGTAGAGCTCGTGTCCACCCGCCATCATCGCGCCTTCGGCGACGACGATAATCGAGAATTTCGACCCCTGGAACTCGCGTGCTAGGACCTTGGCGGCGACCGCCTCCATGCTGAAAGGGATCTCGGGGATCAGGATGATATCCGCTCCCCCACCTACGCCTGAATGGAGCGCGATCCAGCCGGCATTGCGCCCCATCACTTCCAGAACCATAACCCGATCGTGGCTAGCCGCGGTCGTGTGTAGCCGGTCGATCGCCTCCGTCGAGACGAAGAGAGCGGTGTCGAAGCCGAAGGTGCGATCGCTACCGTAGAGGTCGTTGTCGATGGTCTTCGGCACGCCGACGGCGCGGATGCCGTACTTGAGGAACTCGCTTGCGATGCCCTGCGAGCCTTCACCGCCGATGACGATGAGCGCATCGAGTCCCAGGCGCCGCATGTTTTGCGCAACCTCCTTGTAGGGCGCAGGGTCCCGCTGCGATACACCGTCCACGATCGGCGCGCCGAAGTGTCCTTTGTTTGTGGAGCCGAGAATTGTCCCGCCGCGGGGGAGTAGGCCGCGGACTTGCTCGAGGCCGAGGTTGACGATGCGCGGCGGCGTGAGGAGGCCCTCGAAGCCATCCTCGATTCCGAAAACCTTCCAGCCGTACTCAATCTCGGCCGTCTTCACGACGGCGCGAATAACGGCATTCAGGCCGGGCGCATCACCGCCCCCTGTAAGAACTCCGATGCGCCGTATTCCTGTTGGCATAGCCACTCCTTCGGCTCGTGACAACGTTCTATTCTACCTTAAACAATGAGAGGTCCGCATCTCGCGGACCTCCGTTGGTCTGGCCGGCGTAGTCTAGCAGATCTCCGGCCACCGCTCGACACGCCGCTTAACCGATTGCATGAAGGCGCCGACGTCCGCGAAGGTAAGGTAGCGCGCATCGTATGCCACGCTTAGGAGTGCCCGCTCGCCCATCGCGATGGCCGCTCCCACCGCTGTCTCGGCTACGATGGGGCAAAGGTGGGCGGGACCAAGAGCCAGGATCGTGCCGCATGCTGACGAGGATGCCGGCGGCGACCACCATCCTGCGCCCTCCGAGCAGGTGATGATGGCGAAGGTCGGCGCCGAAGTGCGCGCCGCCGCGCCGCCCGCACGCGATCTCGCGTCGAGCGCCTGCTCCATGGCTCGGGCAAGGCCGACGGGGCTGAGGCCGGCGGCATCCGGGATGACGACATCCGTCCTGCCGCCTGCCTGCTCCATCGTCCACGCTAGGTGAACACGGTCATAGACCAGGATGCCATGCTCGGTCCATCGACTGTTGAGGATACGATGCACGCCCAGGCAGGCGAGGGCCGCGGAGGCAACGCAGATCGCGGCACCTAGGTCTACGTGAAAACATCCTGCCCGTCCGCGCCCCCGGGGGTGTGCACGAACGACGGGGTGCATGTCGAGCTCGAAGACGTCGATTTCCCGAGGCACCTCGGATGAACACTCGGGCGCCGGAGCACTGCGGTGGTCGCCTGAAACAGCTCCGGATCGACCGGAAGCTGGTGGCCAGCCGTATAACGAGCGAGGCGGCTCTACGATCGCCTTCGACACCGGCATATCCGGCGCAGCCTTAGCCTTGCCCTGTCTGTTAGCCGGCAATGATACGGGCAACGGTACGGGTGATGCCTCCCGGGACAGCAATTTTTGGAGATCGGCGGCACGGATGTGGCCCCCTGTTCCCGACCCTTCGACAGCCCCGAGGTCGACGCTATGTGCGAGTGCTATGCTGCGTGCCAGCGGGGTTGCACGCGGGCCTGCCCTGCTCATCCGCGAGTCGACCGGGCATGGCGCCGGAAGGATGTCGGCTGGGCCGAGATGAAGAATTGGGGCGCCGAGCTCGACCGTACCGCCGAGAGGGACGAGAAACTCCAGCACGACCCCGTCGCTTTGGGCGGGGAGGTCGTAGGCGTAGCAAGTAGAACGCAGCATCGCCACCGGCATACCCACATGCACGCGGCTATGGGCTTCAACGTAATACGCCTCGACGACGGCGCGCGTCGCCTGATCGCCTTCGGGCGCCGAGGCAAGTACCAGCTCTTTCTCCACTACCGCTCTTTCGCAGCCATCATTCAGCTATTTGCCGACCCGATCCCGTAGGGCGTCGACTACAGCTGGCATGAGCTCATTCACATCCCCCACCAGCCCGTATGTTGCGATCTTGAAGATCGGGGCGTCGGGATCCTTATTGATCGCGACGATCGTTCCAGAGTTCCGCATCCCCGCCAGATGCTGAATTGCGCCGGAGATGCCGCACGCCACGTAGAGCTTGGGAGAGACTGTTTTACCGGTCTGCCCGACTTGGCGCTCGTAGGGAACCCAGCCCGCGTCGACGATCGCCCGGGAAGCGCCATATGCGCCGCCAAACGCCTGTGCAAGCTGCGGAACGAGCTTTTCGTAGTTCTCGGCCGATTGAAGTCCGCGGCCGCCGGAGACGATGATCTGGGCATCCGCGAGATTCACCGCGCTGGTCTTGGCCTGCACGCTCCGTACTTTCGTATGAAGCGTCATCCGTGGAAGGGCCGCGGCTACGATTGCGCCAGGCGCTCCGTCGACCTCCTGTGCTTCCGGCGCCACCTGGCGCCGAAGAGAGATGATAATGGTCTCGGCATTGAACGCAAGCGTATTAATCACATTTGCACCGTGGGACGGCCGCGTGGCGACGATCCTTCCATCGTCAACTGCTGCTCCCGTGCAGTCCGGGGCCAGGCCAGCGTCGGTCGCCGCGGCAAGCGAGGCGGTAAAATCGCGCATCTGCAGCCCCGCGCCGGTCAGGACTACCTGCGGGCGATGCTCCTTGATGAGCTCCGCGGCGGCGGCAACGTAGGCATCCGTCGTATACTGCTTGAGCGCCGGATCCGAAACCATGTACACCTTCGGCAGGCCGTAGCTCCAGGCGAGGCGGGCGACTCGATCCGTGCTCTCCCCGAGCACGAGTCCTGCCGCCTGCGTGTCCAGCTCCCGCGCCAGCTCATTGCCTTTCGTGACAAGCTCCCGGGTGATGGGTGCCAGGCCATCGGCGGCCGCTTCGAAGAATATCCATACTTCTCGGGGCATCTTCTGTCTCCCTTCTCGTGACGAGCCGGCCGGCGGACTAAATAACCTGTGATGCGACGAGCTTGTCGACCAGCTCGCGCGCCTTGTCCTGAGCCGACACGCCTTCGATGATCTGCCCCGTGGGTCGGGGTGGCGGTGAAACTCGGTCGACGTAGACGACTCGCGGTGTCAGGTCGGCTTGAGTAAGGTTGAGGTCTGTCCCGGTAAGCATGGGGATTTCCGCCTTGGCCGCCTTGCGCACCTTGAGCAGTGAAGGGTATCGCGGTTGATTCAAGTCCTTGACGGTTGTCAGGACCGCCGGCAGCGTCGTCTCGACGGTCTCGATCACGCTCTCGAGCGCGCGATCGACAACTACGCGTTTTGCCGCTGGGTCAAGCTCATGCACCTTGAAAACGTAGCTCAGCACCGGAATATCGAGGAAGCGCGCCAGCGCCGGACCGAAGACCGCCGTCTCGTCGTCGGTCGACTGCTTGCCGCAAAAAATGACCTCCACATCGCCGAGTTTCCTGATGACGTGAGCGGCGATGCGCGCAGCGCCGAGTGATCCGGTATCCCGGAAGATCGGGTCGCTCACGAGCACGGCCCGGTCGACTCCCATTGCCAGCGCCTTGCGCAGTGCCTCCCTATCGTCCTCGCTCCCGATCGTGATCGCTGTCACGCGTCCGCCGTTTTTCTCGACCTGGAGCAGCGCTTCTTCGATCGCATATTCATCGAACAGGCTGATGATCGGCTCGAGGCCGGACACGTCGATCCGTTGGTCCGGAGTGATCTTTACATTATTTTGCTGGGGGACCTGCTTGAGGAAAACTACTGCGTGCATCCTAATCCTCCAGTACGCGACCGAAACGCAAAAAGGCCGTCGCATCGGAGCGCAGGCTTCGTGGGGCGCCTGTACGATCTGCGACAGCCCAAACGGAAGGCTCCATTGCCGATCGTTTATATGCCATCTCGCGTTGGAGCGGCTTGCGCGTTCATCCCGTACGGGGCATTACTCCAAGCCACTAGCAACAGTATAGCATGGGGTCGAGCGCCGGGTATGGATTGACGAACGACAGACCGGCCACCAGAACTGCATGGGGTACGCGCGCCGCAGCCGTCGAGACACCTCCCGTCCGGTCGAACTCGCACCGGCGATGGTGGGACGTGGGTACCGGCCGCCGCACCTGCCGGTGGACCGTTTTATGATACTCTTGTGACGTCTGATGGATGGAGTCGACGGAGAACCGATGCGGCGCTCAATGCGTAGTAGCTTAAAGGGACGCTAACATTGTTGCGGACGTCCGACCGGCAGCGAGAGGAAGCGCGCGCGGAAGACGACCAGCTCATTATGCGTGTTGCGTCGGGTGACCGGCCTGCCTTTGAGATGCTCTACGATCGGTATTCGGCCATCGTCTTTGGTGTTACGATTAGAATGCTCGGGGATCGGGAGCTCGCGGAAGACGCGGTTCAGGAGATTTTCTGGCGCGTCTGGAAGCGCGCGGCAAGCTTCGATCGCTCGCGTGCGTTCGCGCCCTGGCTCTTTGGGATCGCCCATAACTACTGTATCGACGAGCTGCGCCGGCGCCGCGTTCGGCCACGGCAGGTTTATGAAGATGACGAAACCCCGATCCTGAGTGATATTCCAGATCAGACAGACGTCGGTGAGACGGCGCTACTCTCCGAGCAGCGCCGTCTCATCCGCGAAGCGCTCGACCAGCTGCCGGCGGAGCAGCGCCAGGCGTTGCTGCTTGCATACTTCGGCGGCCTAACACAACAAGAGATTGCGCAGCGACTGGGCAATCCTCTTGGAACAGTCAAGACACGAATGCGCTTAGGTCTGCAGAAGCTGCGAGCGCTGCTTCAGGGACAGAGACTAGTTGAAGAAGAATGACTGACGGGGGACACATCGATAACGTCGTAGCGGAGCGGGCGCTCCGTATCCTGCCGCCCGAAGAGGAGGCAGCCGTCGATGGGCATGCCGAAATCTGCCCACCCTGCAGGGCGCTGCTTCAGGAGGCACAGGAAACGGCCAATCTACTGGCCCTCGCCGTTCTTCCCGCCCGCCCTCCCCGGCACTGTAAGGCGCGGCTGATGGATCTGGTCGAGCGCGACGTGTTTCTTGAGAAGCGCACGCCGTGGTCGACAAGGCGAATTGGATCGGCCCGCTGGGCGATCGTGGCCATGCTCCTTTTGGCACTCGTCGGGTGGAACATCAGGCTCCAGCGCGAAATTGCGCACGAACGAATGATCGCGGAGATGGTCGCATCGGATTTCCGTCCGAGTGCGCTGAAACCGCAGGGCGCGACGGTCGACGCCGCCGGGCGCATGTTCAAAGGTCCTAACGGAACGAGCGCCGTGCTGATCGTCGAGAACTTACCCCCGGCGCCACCCGGCAAGATCTATCAGATCTGGGTCGCCGACGAGCAGCGCCAGCAGCCCATGGAAACATTTCAAGCCACCCATCGTCTCGACGAAGTTGTGATGCACGCCGCGGTGCCGCTCACCACATTCAAGTGGATCATGATCACGCTCGAAGATGCGGGCGGCAGCCAGGTGCCGAGCAAGACGACGGTCCTCTTGGGCGATCTTTAAGAGGCTCAGCGCCCTGGTGTACCACGCCTGTGCTGCTTACCAGCCAAGCTCGGCTTCAATCGCCTCGATCGTGGGTCGGAGCGGAACGGGAGCCGCGAACTGCTCTACGGCGAGCGCAGCATCCTTCAAACCGTGCCCCGTCAGAACGGCCACGAAGCGTGCGTTTCCGTCGACCCGCCGCTCTGCGACGACCTTACGCAAGCCTGCTACCCCGGCGGCCGACGCAGGCTCGCAGAAGACGCCTTCGAGCGCCGCCAGGTCGCGCCAGCTCCGGACGATCTCTTCGTCGGTTACGCAGTCGATCATCCCACACGACTCGTCGCGTGCCGCGACGGCTTTTTGCCAGCTGGCCGGGTTCCCGATCCGGATAGCGGTGGCCACGGTCTCGGGATGTGCCACGGCTTCGCCGCGGACGATCGGCGCCGCCCCGGCGGCCTGAAAGCCGAGCATGCATGGGCGATTTGAAATGCGCCCGTACTCGGCATAGCGCTTGAAGCCAAGCCAGTACGCGGAGATGTTGCCGGCATTGCCGACCGGCAAGCACACATAATCCGGAGCGCTCCCCAGCACGTCGCATATCTCATAGGCTGCCGTCGTCTGCCCCTCGATACGGAAGGGATTGACTGAATTGACCAGCGTGATCGGGCGCCGCGCGGCTATCTCGCGCACCAACGTCAGCGCATGGTCGAAGGAGCCATCGACCGCGACGAGCCTGGCTCCATACATCAATGCCTGGGCAAGCTTGCCCAGCGCGATCTTGCCCGAGGGCACGACCACGACCGCCTCGATGCCGGCGCGGGCGGCGTATGCTGCCGCGCTGGCCGACGTATTGCCGGTCGATGCGCAGACGACGCTCTTGCTGCCTTCCTCCAAGGCCTTGGCGATGGCCATAACCATCCCCCGATCCTTGAACGAGCCGGTTGGGTTCATGCCCTCGAATTTGAGCCAGAGCTCGGCTACGCCCACGGCCTTCGCCAAGCGTGGCGCCTCGAGGAGCGGTGTATTGCCTTCGCTTAAGCTGATCAGCGGTGTCCTGTCTGTTACCGGCAGAAACTCGCGGTAGCGCTCAAGCAGCGGCATGTGTGCTTGCGTCATCGATTGAATCATACTGTCCTCAACACCGGGATGCTCTCCTGCACCGGATTAGCCGGTGCTGCAGATCCTCTACTGTATCATGTTTTGTAACTCGTGGAGACGAGGCAGACCGCCCGGAATACCTGCCGAAGGCGGGTGTCACACGCGATTGCTTTGCCGGGCCGGCCGCCGGGGCAGGAGCCGCCCTGCGCCTACGAGATTCTGAATGGGGTATGGCATGAAGGATCGCGGCGGAGGTTCGTGGGCGGGCCTGGCTAGAAGAGCATCGCGCGGTCCAGGGCCTCTTCGATGATCGGCGTAAGGAGCTCGGTCTCCAGCAGAAAGGCGTCATGGCCGAGCGAAGAGCTGAGCGCATGATAGTCGACCGGCCGGCCGGCGGCCTCGAGCGCCTGGACGATCGCTTCAGATTCGCCCGGCGGGTAAAGCCAGTCCGACGAGAACGACGCGACGAGGAAGCGAGCGCGGGCCTGCTCGAAAGCTGTGGCGAGCGAGCCGTAGTGGCGGGTGAGATCCCAATAGTCCATCGCCTTGGTAATGTAGAGATACGAGTTGGCATCGAACCGATCCACAAACGAGCGGCCCTGGTATTCCAGATAGCTCTCCACGGCGAACTCCCGCTCAAGGGTATAGCTGAGGGCGCTGGCCTGCTGGAGCTGCCGGTCGAAGCGCCATCGCAGCCGTTCCTCGCTCAGGTACGTCAAATGGCCGACCATTCGCGCGATAGCCAGCCCGTCGGCAGGCGGATCGTCGGCCGGGTAATTGCCCTCGCGCCAGCGAGGATCGGAGACGATCGCACGGCGCCCGATCGCGCAGAAAGCGATCGCCTGTGCGGAGGACCGCGCCGTCGTCGCCAAGGGAATCGCCAGCCTGACCCGATCAGGATGGGCCACGGCGAGCTGCAGGACCTGCATGCCGCCCATCGAGCCGCCCACGGCCGCGACCACGCGCTCGATGCCCAGTGTATCGAGCAGGCGTACCTGCGCGCTAACCATGTCTGGGATGGTCACGAGCGGGAAGGTCAGGTTATAGGGCTGCCCGGTCAGGGGATCGACCGACGATGGGCCGGTCGATCCTTGGCAGCCGCCCGGCACGTTGGCGCAAATAACACAAAATCGATCGGTGTCGAAGGCCTTGCCGGGCCCAACCATGTTATCCCACCAGCCGGGCTTACGATCCCCTGGCCGATTCCGGCCTGCTACATGCGCGTCTCCAGAGAGCGCATGGAAAATCAAGACCGCGTTGCGGCGAGCGGGATCCAGCCGGCCGTACATCTCGTAGGCGAGCGTGATCGGCGCGAGCGTCACTCCGCTCTCGAGTTGTAAGGGCTCATGCCAGGTCTCGTAGCGCCGCTCGACTAGTCCTACGCCATCCGAAATCATGTAGCTACCAACACTCATGCCAGTCTACGCCTTCTGCAGCGCCGCCTCGAGATCGGCCAGCAGGTCATCCAGTGTTTCGATCCCAACCGATAGACGCACGAAGTCGTCGGTGACGCCGGTGGACCACTGCTCCTCGGGGCTTAGCTGCTGATGGGTCGTCGTCGCCGGATGAATCGCGAGTGACTTCGCATCGCCGATGTTCGCCAGATGCGAGAAGAGCGTCAAGTTGTCGATGAACTTGCGGCCGGCCTCACGCCCGCCTTTGATGCCGAACCCGAGGAGACCTGCCTGGCCCCTGGGCATGTAGCGTTGCGCGAGCTCGTACGACGGATGATCGGGTAGCCCTGGATAATTAACCCATTCCACCTTGTCGTGCTCCCGCAGGAACTGCGCGACTGCTTTCGCGTTCGAGCTGTGCCGCTCCATACGTAGTGACAGCGTCTCGAGGCCCTGTAGGAAGAGGAATGCGTTGAACGGCGAGAGGCACGGGCCCATGTCGCGCAGACCCTGGACGCGCGCTTTGGCGATGAAGGCGGCGGGCCCAAGGTCCGCGAAGCGCAGCCCATGGTAGCTCGGGTCGGGCTCGGTGAAGCCGCTAAAGCGTCCGCTCGCGGCATAGTCGAAGTGCCCGGCGTCGACAAGCAAGCCGCCGATCGAGGTTCCGTGGCCGCCGATGTACTTGGTAGCTGAGTGAATGACGATGTCAGCTCCATGGTCGAAGGGACGCAGCAGATAGGGCGTCGGAATGGTGCTGTCGACGATGACCGGCACGCCCTTCGCGTGCGCCAGGTCTGCGATCGCCTGGAAATCCGGGATGTTGAGGCGTGGGTTGCCGATCGCTTCGAGATAGACGGCGCGCGTGTGGTCGTCGATCGCCGCGGCGATCTGCTCCGGGTCGCTCGGGTCGACGAAGTGGGTTTGGACACCGTATTTCGGCAGGGTGTAATGAAAGAGATTGTAGGTGCCGCCATAAAGCGTGGTGATCGATACGATATTGTCGCCGGCGTTGCAAAGGTTAAGAACCGCCAGAGTCTCCGCCGCCTGGCCCGACGCCAGTGCCAGAGCGCCAATCCCTCCCTCCAGCAGGGCGATCCGCTGCTCCAGAACGTCCGACGTGGGATTCATGATCCGAGTGTAGATGTTGCCCGTTTCCTGCAGCGCAAAGAGCGCTGCCGCGTGATCCGTATCGCGGAAGACGAAGGAAGTCGTCTGGTAGATCGGAACAGCACGTGCTCCGGTCGTGGGATCCGGCTGCTGGCCGCCGTGGACGGCGAGCGTATCGAAACCGGTAAACTGCGGGCCGCCTGAGTCTGTCATGGTGACGTCTCCCGTCCCTTCCGCCGCCCGGCGCAAAGGGGCATAACAAAACCCTCTATCGAGGAATGATGAGGGTTACGTGCAACAAATGGACTGTCTGGAAGACGGCCACGTACGACGAACCTCTCATCTTCCAGATAACTCTGCCGGAATTGGCACCACGGTGCTGCAGATTGGTGCGCGGCTCCTCGATAGCGGCATCTTTGCCTTCCCTATCGGGATCGTACGCCCGCCTTCGCATCATCCGAGGTTGCCGGGGCTTCACAGGGCCGGTCCCTCCACCCCTCTGGATAAGAGCGTCTATCGGATATTCACTTGTCGGGCACTATAGGGTTTGGGAGGCGATTTGTCAAGAGACCGGCCGCGGCCGCAGGGTAGGTGTAAATGACAGCATTTCACTTATTCTGTAAAAGCTCACAATCGCTTTTCCCGATGGTGTATCCTAAAGCCACGAGCTGCCGCAGGGACCTGTACATGTATGGAACTAACTTAAACTTTCTCGTCGCTCCATCCGTAGTATGTGGTAGGGGGTCCGCGAGGCCCAGAAAAAAGGAGCGAGATCATGGCAGCAATTCCAACTACCGTGACCGAAACAC
>JBBSGA010000012.1:0-36596 GCA_038254585.1 Chloroflexales bacterium
ACGCCAAGATCACCGAGATCTACGAGGGTACGAGCGAAATTCAGCGGCTCGTCATCAGCCGTGAGCTCTTGAAGGAGTAGCGCCATCAAATGGCCAACCAAACTGCCACCCTAGCAGTGCGTCTGAATGTGGTAAGCTGGCGTATATCCATAGTAGGCCACCAGGTTTTCCTACCATCAGCGCATGCTTGTAGCGCATTAGATGGCGTCGCTACCGGGCATCGCGGGAAAGGAGAATGTGCACCACGAGACCCCCCGGTACGACAAACCGTATGACCACCGTAAACCGTGTAGTCTCTAAGGAGGATGTTATGCGGAAGGTACATCTGCTCGTGGTCTTGATGATTGGGTTGCTCGGAACGATGGGCACTGCTTCCGCCCAGGGCAACTGCCGTAACTTCGTCGTACAGCTTACGGGAAGTGAGCAAGTTCCAGCAGTTGACACGCAGGCGCACGGCGTCGCTATCTTGCATGTCAACGATAATGGCACGATCAGCTATAAGCTTATCGTCGCGAACATCGTGAACGTCACGGCGGCGCACATCCACGTTGGTGCCACGGGTACCAACGGCCCCGTGGTAGTGCCCTTGTACAGTGGGCAAACTACGAGCGGCCGAACGGAAGGTGTCCTGGCCGAGGGTACGATCACCAATCCAGATCTTGCACAAGCGCTCTGTAACGGCAACTATTACGTCAACGTGCACACGACGGCTCATCCGGGTGGCGAGATTCGAGGTCAGATCGAGCCAGCCGGCAAATAGTGGCCTTCCAGGGATGAGCTGAATGGTTGTAGAGCGTTATGTATAACGGTTCTACGGCTGCGCAAGCTTGTCAATCGCCGATTGCCAGACGGCTAGCTCTAAGTTTACCGACCTGGTTCCGGCCACGCGCACTACTAGCAAGGGAGCTCAGGAGTCACCTGAGCTCCCGCCTACTGTATTTGTAGAGCTTGTTAGGCGTGACAAGTGGAGCTCGTAGCGAGCAAGCATCAGTGAACGTCGTCACCGGAGAGGCTGTCCTTGAGGATCTGCAGGTTTTCCAGGGCAATGCCGGTGCCGATTGCGACGCAGTTGGCGGGCTGATCGGCAACGTAGCACGGCACGCCCGTCACTTCGGTCAGGAGTTCGTTGACGCGGCGTAGCATCGACCCGCCGCCGGTCATCACCATGCCTTTGTCGATGATGTCGGAGGCAAGCTCAGGAGGGGTCTCGACCAGCACGGCCCGGACGGCATTGATGATCGCCTCCAGCGGCTCCTGAATAGCATCGGTCACCTCATTCGACCCGACTTCGATCGTCCGCGGCAGGCCGGAAACCTGGTCTCGCCCGCGAACTTGCATCGTCAGCGGCCGATCGAGAATCAGCGCGGAGCCTACCTCGATCTTGATGCTCTCCGCCGTGCGCTCGCCAACCACCATGTTGTAGCGCCGTTTGATGAACGATGCGATGGCCTCGTCAAACTTGTTGCCACCGACCCGCACCGATGTGCTCACGACAATATCGTTGAGCGAGACGACCGCCACCTCGGTGGTACCACCGCCGATATCGATGATCAGGTTGCCACTGGGCTGAGCAACCGGGATGTTCGCACCGATTGCCGCCGCGAGAGGCTCACGAATAAGATATGCCTTTTTGGCGCCTGCCTGTAGCGCCGCATCACGCACCGCGCGCATTTCAACCGACGTCACCCCCGCTGGAATACAGATCATTACCTCGGGCTTGGTCACCGCCCCCCGGTTCGCACGCCTGATGAAATGGCGCAGCATCGCCTCCGTTACGACGTAATCGGCGATCACACCATTGCGCATGGGACGGATCACCTCGATGCTTTCAGGCTCACGACCGAGCATCGCGAGGGCATCGGAGCCGACCTGGCGTACGCGTCCGTCCTTGGTCGAAAGCGCGACAACCGAAGGCTCGCTTAGAACGATGCCTTTGCCCTTTACGTAGACCAGCACGTTGGCGGTCCCAAGGTCAATTCCGATCTTGCGGGCCAACGGAAACTCCTCACCTCATTACACACCACGCCCGACGCAGCAAACGCTGGCATCGGGCGCGGGCCATTGTAGCATCTTTCACGAAACGTGGCGAACAGAACGCGCCGGAGTCAGTCTTCGTTGGGACTAAAGCTTCCGCGCTGGCTGCGCTTGAGGCGGGCGACGCGCAGTCGCACCATCGCCCGGCGCAGCTGCGCCTCGGCCAGAATCATCTCCTGTTCCGAATGCCGCTCGCGGAGCAGATCCTCGGCGCGCTTTCGCGCCGCGTCCGCGCGTGCCTCGTCGATCTCGTCGGCGCGCTCGGCCGTATCCGCCAGGATCGTCACCCGGTCCGGGAGAACCTCCATGAAGCCGCCGGAGACCGCGAACGGCGTCGTCGTCCCGTTCTTGACGATCGTAAGCTCGCCCGGGATCAGCATCGTCATTAACGGCTCGTGCCGTGGCAGCACACCCATGCGCCCGGCCGCTCCAGGCGCATTAATCTGATCGACATCGTCGGACATGACGGTGCGCTCGGCCGTGACTATTTCGAGATGGATCGGCATAAGCACCTTCCTAGGCGCGTGATTGGTTGTACCTTTCGAGCACCTGCTCGATCGCGCCTGCGTACATGAACATCTGCTCCGGCACCTGGTCGAGCTCGCCGGCCAGGATCATCGAGAAGCCTCGCACCGTCTCCTCGATCGGAACATACTCGCCCGGGCGACCGGTGAACTGCTGCGCCACGGTGAACGGCTGGGAGAAGAAGCGCTGCATCTTGCGCGCGCGCGACACGGTGAGCTTGTCTTCGTCGGAGAGCTCCTCGAGGCCGAGGATCGCGATAATGTCCTGGAGATCACGGTAGCGCTGCAGCACCTGCTGGCATTGTCGCGCCACGCGGTAGTGATCCTCGCCCAAAATATTCGGATCAAGAATACGCGAGGTCGAAGCGAGCGGATCGATCGCGGGGTAGATGCCCTGCTCCACGATCGAGCGCTCGAGCGCGATCGTCGCGTCGAGATGTGCGAACGCGCTCGCAGGCGCCGGGTCGGTGTAGTCGTCGGCAGGCACATAGATCGCCTGAACCGAGGTGATCGACCCACGCCTGGTCGAAGTAATGCGCTCCTGCAGCTCGCCCATCTCGGTGCCGAGCGTGGGCTGATAGCCCACGGCGCTTGGCATACGCCCAAGCAGCGCCGAAACCTCGGAGCCGGCCTGGGTGAAGCGGAAGATATTGTCGATGAAGAGCAGCACGTCGCGCCCTTCGTCGCGGAAATACTCGGCCAGCGTGAGGCCGGTCAGGCCGACGCGCAGCCGTGCACCGGGTGGCTCGTTCATCTGACCAAAGACCATCACCGTCTTATCGATAACACGCGTATTCTCGTCGATGTGCGACTCGGACATCTCATGAATCAGGTCGTTGCCCTCGCGCGAGCGCTCGCCCACGCCTGCAAAGACCGACAGGCCGGCTTTCTTGGCGATGTTCGCGATCAGCTCCTGAATGATGACCGTCTTGCCGGTCCCCGCGCCGCCGAAGACGCCCGTCTTACCGCCCTTCGTGAAGGGGGCGATCAGATCGATGACTTTGATGCCGGTCTCGAGTATCTGGATCTGGGTCGATTGCTCCTCGAACGAGGGCGCTGGCTGGTGGATCGAGCGTCGCTCGTGCGTCGCAACCTCACCCTGATTGTCAATCGGCTCGCCGATCACGTTGAAGACGCGCCCGAGCGTCTCGGGCCCCACCGGGACCGAGATCGGCGCGCCGGTATCGACGGCCTTCATGCCGCGTCGCATACCGTCGGTTGTGCTCATCGCCACGGCGCGAACCGCGTCATGGCCGAGATGCTGCTGCACCTCGCACACGAGCTTGTGCCCAGAGCGTGGCGCACCGTCTCCGCGCGAGGTCTCCTCGTTCTGGGGGGTCAGGTCGATCTCGATAGCGTTATAGATCTCGGGCAGTTGGTCGGGGGGAAAGGTTACGTCGATGACCACGCCGATGATCTGCGTGACCTCGCCGGTGGCGCCGCGCCTGCCCGTTGCCTGCTGTGACATGCTTGCTGTTGCCATTATCGCCTCCAGGTTAGAGAGGGGAATAACCAGTGAAGGGGCTCCCCTGGCCCTAGGATTTTTCGACGTCTGCTACCGGAGCGATCCGGCGGAGATCTCGGCGATCTCCTTGGTGATCGACGCCTGGCGTGCCTTGTTGGCCGAGAGCGTCAGATCACGCACCAAATCCTTCGCATTATCGGTCGCGTTGCGCATCGCCATCATGCGCGCCGAATGCTCGCTGGCGATCGAATCAAGAATCATCGCGTAGAGCTGCACTTCGACAAACCGTGGCAGAAGCGCGTTCAAGAGCTGGTCTTTGTCGGGCTCATAGGTATAGTCGACCCGGCTGCCAGAGCCTTGCTCGACCGGCTCAAGTGGCAGCAGACGGCGCATCTGCGTGCGCTGAACAAGCGTATTCTCGAAGGCCGTAAAGACGACCTGCACCTCGTCGAACCGGCCCTCGATAAAGCCGTTGATCACGTTTGTCGCGATCGGCAGAATATCGATCAGCGACGGCGAATCGCCGAGCCCGGTGATCTCCGCGACCAACGGCAGGCGCGTCCGCACGGCAAAACCGCGTCCCTTCCTGCCGACGGTCAGCACTTCGACCGGCTGAGCCGACTGCCGCCGCTCGACGATGAAGCGTGATGCGAGGCGATTGACATTGGAGACCAAGGCCCCGCACAGCCCTCGGTCGGGCGTTACCATGACGAGCCCGATCTTGCGCACCGCGTCTCTTGGCATCAGCAACGGATGCGCGAGGCCCGACCCGGATCGTGCCGTTAGCTCGCCCATAACGTCGCGCATGCGGTCGGCGTACGGCTGTGTGGCCTGAGCGTTTCGCTGAGCGCGGCGCATCTTCGACGCCGAGACCATTTCCATGGCCTTGGTAATCTTGGCAGTATTCTTGACGGAGCGAATGCGCCGCCGGATCTCGCGTGCTGATGCCATAATTGCTACTCAGTGTAATTAGCGGTCTGATTGAAATCGGTGACGGCCGTGCGCAGACGATTGGTCGTCTCATCACTCAGCGCGCCCGCCTGGCGGATATCGCGGCCGATCTCCTGATGCGTCGTGCGCATATACTGGAGCAGATCCTGCTTATAGTCCGTGATGCGCGCGACGGGAATGTTGTCCATCATACCGTTCGTCGCAGCCCACAGCAGGATGACCTGATCCTCAACCGGATACGGCTGGTACTGCGACTGCTTGAGTACTTCGGTCAAGCGCTGCCCGCGATCGAGCTGTGCCTTTGTCGCCGCGTCCAGGTCGGAGCCGAACTGAGCAAAGGCTGCGAGCTCACGGAACTGTGCCAGGTCAAGCCGCAGCTGCCCGGCCACCGTCCGCATCGCCTTGATCTGCGCGGTGCCTCCCACGCGTGACACCGACAGACCGACGTTGACGGCCGGCCGGATGCCGGCATAGAAGAGGTCGGACTCGAGGAAGATCTGGCCGTCGGTGATCGAGATGACGTTGGTCGGGATGTAGGTCGAAAGGTCGTTCGCCTGGGTCTCGATCACCGGCAGTGCCGTCAGCGAGCCGCCGCCGTAATCCTTGTTAAGGCGCGCCGCGCGCTCCAGCAGGCGCGAGTGAAGGTAGAAGACATCCCCAGGATACGCTTCACGTCCGGGCGGCCGCCGGAGCAAGAGCGAGACCTGGCGGTAGGCCGCGGCGTGCTTCGTCAGGTCGTCATAGATAATCAGGGCATCCCGGCCGGACTCCATGAACTCTTCGCCCATGGCACAGCCCGCGTAGGGCGCGATATACTGGAGCGCCGCCGATTCTGAGGCCGAAGCCGCCACCACGATCGTGTAATCCATCGCGCCATGCTGATCGAGGATGCCGACCGTCTGAGCGATCGTCGAGCGGCGCTGGCCAATGGCGACGTAGATACAGAAAAGGTTCTGGTTCTTCTGATTGATGATCGTGTCGATGATGATCGCCGACTTGCCGGTCTGCCGGTCGCCGATGATCAGCTCGCGCTGGCCCCGGCCGATCGGAATCATCGCGTCGATGGCCATAACGCCTGTCTGGACCGGCACGCTCACCGACTGGCGCGTAATGACGCCCGGGGCAATGCGCTCGACCGGGCGTGTCTTGCTGGTCGAGATCGGCCCCTTGCCGTCGATGGGGCGGCCAAGCGGATCGACGACCCGTCCCAGCAGCGCATCGCCCACGGGAACCTCGATAATGCGGCCTGTCGACTTGACGATGTCGCCCTCTTCGATGTCAAGGTAGTCGCCAAGAATGATCGCCGACACAGCGTCCTGCTCGAGGTTGAGGGCAATCCCGTAGACAGGCGGCTTGCCATCTTTAGCGGGAAACTCGAGAATCTCCGAGGCCATTGCCTGCTCGAGACCCCCGATCCGAGCCACGCCATCGCCGATAGTTTCGACGGTGCCGACGTTGACGGCCTGCGCTGGCTGCTCGCTCCGCTGTCGCAGGCTCGCCTGCAATCGTTGCAGGATATCTTCAGTTGTTACAGCCATATTATTGCCTCTTTATAGGTTACAAGTTACAGGCTACAGGGAACAGGAGATCACCAGTGAAGCCTAACTCTCCCTCTGTAGCCTGTAACTTGTAACCTCAACTGGCCAGCATTCGCTGCTGCACTTCCGCAAGGCGGGACCGAACGCTGTTGTCGAGCACGCGGTCGCCCACGCGGACGATCAAGCCGCCAAGGATAGACTCGTCCACGGCGAACTTGATGTCCAGAGCGGGACCATATTTTGCACGCAGCTGCTGGCTGATCGTGTCCTGCT
The DNA here is from genome assembly GCA_038254585.1 of Chloroflexales bacterium. GTDB lineage: Bacteria > Chloroflexota > Chloroflexia > Chloroflexales > Kallotenuaceae > JBBSGA01. The sequence continues at coordinate 6,786 of JBBSGA010000012.1, forward strand.
GCGACTTGTCAAGTGGTAGCGCACTCGTTACCTCGGCATCGCGCGGCCCACTCCCACGGACCAAATCAAAGAAACTCTCGACGACGACCTCGAACTGGTCCTCCGCCCCTTGGCTCCGGAGTGTCTCGCGCAGGGAGTCGTACAAAGCACGTGCGACGGCAGCAGACTCAACCGGCGGCATTAGAGCCTCCCAAGATCGGCAATCGACTGTTGGATCAACCGATCGTGGCCGCCGGTCTTCAGCTCCTGGCCGATTACGGTACTGGCCGTCTGGGTCACGAGATTCGCCAGCTGCCCCTGAAGACCACGCAGCAGCTGCTCGCGCTCCTGCTGGGCTTGCTGCTGCGCCTCGGCCTTGATCCTCTCGGCCTCGGACTGGGCATTGGCGACGACCTCGCGCGCCTGGACCTGCGCTCGCTCATTCGCCTGCGCGATGATCTGAGCTGCCTCCTGGCGGGCCTTGCCAAGCTGTGCCTCATAGTCCTGCTGGGCACGCGAGAGCTGCTGCTTAACCTGCTCCGCGTTCTCGATGCTCTCCTGGATACGAGCAGTCCTGGCGGCAAGCGCGTTCAGCACCGGCCGGTAGAGAAAGCGGGCCAGCAAAAACGCGAGCAGACCGAAGTTGATGATCTGCGCGATGAGCAGATACGGATTGATTCCAAGCTTACCCATGGCTATTCTCCCGAGGGGCACAGGCTTGCACCGGCGCCGCCATGAGTGTAACTAGATGATCTGGAAGCCGATCATGAAGCCGATCACCAACGAGATGATGAAGAGTGCTTCGGCGAAGGCAATACCCAGGAACATGTTCGTCCGGAGCGTGCCTTCTGCCTCTGGATTCCGGCCGATGGCCTGCAGCGCGCCACTGACCACGATACCGATGCCGACCCCCGGGCCGATCGCACCCAATCCCACCGCTAACCCCGTCGCAAGCAGTCGTGCACCAACGTCCGTCATGATGATCTCCTCCACAAGCTATGAACAGAAGGTTCAGCAAGATTCCGGGCTCGCTCCCGGCTCCGCCATGCACAGGCGCGATTATGCACGCTGCGTTTCGTAGACCCGCGCGGTCTGCTGACCGTCGGCGGCAGCATGTCCGCGGGTTGGCCCGCCCTGTTCGGCGTGCTGCTCACCATGTGCCTCGGTGGCCAGCGACATGAAGACGAGTGCAAGCACAGCAAAGATGAACGCCTGGATAAAGGCGACGAAGAGCTCGAAGCCGTAGAAGGGTAGCGGCAGGAGCCAGGGGGCCAGGAAAGCCATCACCAGCAGCACAACCTCACCCGCGAAGATGTTGCCGAAGAGCCGGAACGTGAAGGCGATGATGCGCACAAATTCCGAGATGAACTCCAGAACGCCGACAAAAAGCCCCATCGCTCCGCCCCGAAGGCTAAAGAACTTGCTCAGATAGCCAAGGCCCAGATCATGGAAGCCAAAGTATTCGGTGGCGACGAAGACGATCAGCGCGATCGCGAGCGTCATATTTAGATCGGCGCTGGGCGGACGCAGGAGCGGTACCAGCAGGAGCTGGTGGCCCGCAGCATCCGTGCCGCAGGTGTCGGTCACCTTCTCGTTCTTAGTCCCTGCCACCGGCTCCGCGGTCGGTGGTCCACCACGCACCGGATTGACGACCGCTGCCTCATGTGTGGTGCACACGCCGATTGAGCCGACACCGGGGATGATCTCTAAAAGGTTCGAGAAGAAGACGAAGAAAAAGATGGTCGCGACGATCGTGAAAAACCGGCGGATGTTGCGAGGATCGATGTTCTCGCCCAGACCATAGAGCAGCTCTACCGCGAGCTCGAGGACGTTCTGAACCCCGCGAGGTACGGTCTGTAGGCGACCCACGCCGATTACTACCAGCGCAAGCAGCACAATGTCCACCAGTATCGTCGTCAGCAGCGAGTTCGCAAATGGGAACCCGCCGATTCGCGTTAGGGCCTCGGGCGCGAGCGAAATCTCGGGTATCCTGGGCAAAGGTAAGATAAAACGACTGCCAATCAGGACTACCAAAACGCCCACTACTACGAGGATGTTGCGGGTCCGGTTCGACAAGGGTTATCCTCCTTTTCGGCCGTTATTGGATGTATGTCACCGTAAACGACGACGCCCGAGGCGCAGCCCGATAATGGGTTGGTCGCGAGCATCAATGGATCAAAGCGCTACGACTTTGAGAAATCTGTCACATAGTTTCGTCTGGCATGAGTATAGCAGATTTGTGAGGAATTGCAAGCTATCGTTCGAGGGCAATCTGCAGCTGGCGTGCAGCTCGTTTCGCATAGACCCAGACGGATCAGAGCTTGCCTGGGTTCACGTTCTTGTCGAAGATCAGGGTGAGGATAAAGTGCTCGCCGACGTTAAAGGCATAGATATCGTAGCGCAGCCTTTCATAGAGGTAGAGCGCGCGTGATTCCTGCTCTTTGAGCAGCCATACTCGCGATCCTTACCTCCCGGAGAAGCTGCCGGGATTCTTCGGGGCGTTGCCTGGCAATCCACGGGCTGCCGTTCGTCTAGCTCGACCCGTGACCCCGGTCGACCAGGAGGCGAGGTGGCAAGCTTACGACAAAAAGACTGCCGCGGCCCGGTGCGCTCTGCACATCGATAGTTCCCTCGTGCAGCTCGACAAAGCCGCGGGCAATTGAGAGGCCGATACCGAGGCCGCCATGCTCGCGCGTGCGCGACTCGGCCACCTGGTAGAAACGATCGAAGATACGCTGAAACTCATGCGAAGGGATGCCGATCCCCGTATCCCGCACGGCGATGACGATGCTTCCGCCGTGCTCCGGCCGCTGCAGCCCACTTACAAGCGTCACATTTCCACCGGCAGGCGTAAACCGTATCGCGTTGGCTACCAGGTTGGCGACAACTATCATCAGCCTGTCCCGATCGGCGCGCAGCACAATCGGCTCCCGCGGCCGCCGGACCTCGAGCGTGATACCACGTGCCACCGCAAGCGGGCGTAATTCATGCATTGCGGCGTCGATGAGCTGCTGCAGCTGAACCTCCGATAGCTTAAGGACCGTCTCCCCAACATCCAGATGCCGGAGATTAACCAAGTCGTCGACGATATCGTTGATCCGGAGGCCAGCGTGAACCACCTGATCGATGTATTCATTCTGCCGGTCGGCGAGCTTATCACGTAGCATTGAGCTGTAGCCCAGCACGATCGAAAGTGGGGTACGCAGCTCATGCGAGGCAATCGTGATGAACTCGCTCTTTTGGCGATCGAGCTCCGCCAGCGCCGCGTACAACCGCGCGTTATGGAGTGCCGTCGCCCCTTGGTTCGTCAACATTTGCACGACGGTACTCATGGTCGAGGCAGGTGCCGCCGATCCCGCTGTGACGAGCACCACTTCGCCGACGAGGGAGTCGGCCGCATGCAGCGGCAGGCGCATGACCTGGCCAGCGGCCGCCTCGTTATCGCCAAGGCCGTCACCGGCCGTCTCGACGAGCAGGCAGGCGCCGGTGTGGGCAACCCCGCTGTCGACGAGCACGTCGCCCTCCACGAGCTTGACGTGAACGCACGTTACTCCCACCACTTTCTGGATCGCCTGTACGATCGCGGCCGCTATCTGGCGTGGATCGAGGGATTCAGAAAACTGTTGGCTCGCTTCGAGGAGCTGGACGAGTGTTTGGAGCCGCACATTCTCATGCAGCAGCCGCTGGCGTTGGAGCGCACGGGTTACGGTCAGGCGCAGCTGATCCATCTCGAACGGCTTCGAGAGAAAATCTGCAACACCCTGCTGAAGAGCCGCGGCCATATTTTCGTAGGAAGCGTAGGCCGTCATCATCACGACGCCGAGCGTCGGATCGAGCGCACGCGCTCGATCGGCAAGCTCCAGACCACTCATACCGGGCATATTGATGTCGGTAAGGAGCAGATCGAAGTGGGTCTCCTGCAAGGCACGGATCGCGGCCTCGGGGCTCATCGTCGACTCGACAAAATGCGAGTCCAGGCGCAATGTCTGGGCACAGATCGTGCCCATATGCGGCTCGTCGTCGACGACGAGGATGCGCCCACTGGCGACGCTAATTTGCGCCGGGGCAACAGACATCGTCTCCAAACCTATTCCATGATCTCGATCGCCAGCTCCGGGAGCACAACTCGCTCGGTCTCGCCGATCTGCACCGTCGCGACCGCCGCGCGCACACCGGATGGCAGACGGCCCTGCGCGTTGCGGCTCTCGACGCGCCCGACTCGTCCAAGATGCGCCTCGTCCAGCAAGCGTACGATTGTGCCCGGACGCACATCCTGGGCTGGGACCGGCGCAGCCGTTCCCCCAGGCAGACGTGCAAGCGGGATCACGAGCCGCGGCGTTTGCGTAGGTGGGTCAAGCCGGCTCGTCCCGTCAAGGTGAGCCTCTTGGCGGTCAAAATGCGTCAGGAGCTCAAAGATCGGCTGGCTCATCGCGTGGAAGCCAAAGCCCTCCGTGAGCAGCAGCGTTGGACCCTCCGCAGCGGCAGGCGGCAGCACCCCGCTCCGTGGCAGCACGGTCCAATTGCCGTCGAAGCGCGACCCCCAGTACTCGCGTAACTCGCCGGCGTCGATACTGCCGACGACAATACCTTTCACCTGCTCCTTTTGCGCCTTCCGTAGCGCGTCGGCGGTGATTCCGGCCCCTCCAATGATCAGGCTAAACGCACTGCGCGCATCGATCATGTCTGAGGTAATAATATCGTTGGGATCGGTTGCAAGTAGTCGAAGTACGCCCCATTGCTCGCCGCCGAATCCAGCCGCGCCCTGAAGGAGTGCCGCCGCGGTCTCAATCGTCGCGGAGCGATTGGGCTGGAGGTCGACGACATATCCGCGCACCGCCGCCGATACACTAGCAGGCACCGGGTCGGGGGTCAGGATCACGAAGCCTGTCGCCTCGTCGATCGCCGTCAGGGTCCCGGTAAAAGGCGCGAGAATACTGCGCCCACGGCGTCGGGCAAGCAGATCACGGAACGCCACGTGATCGCCTGGCTTGCGACGCAGGCGCCGGCGTACGTCACGCGGCTCGACGCCGAGCGCCCCCGCGATGTCAAACAGAACGGGATCGCCCTGTACGGTACACTGTCCGATCAGGTCATCCGGCTCAACCCGGCTGCCCATGCGCACCACGATCTCGCCGGACGCGGGCAAGCGGCGCTCGATCTGAGCAATCGTCGCAGGTAGGACGGCCGGTAAACCATTGGAGAAGCGATGCGGCATCGCATGGTCCTCTTCACACGGCCAAAGCGGCAGGCGCTATTATAGCATAGCGCTTCACACCCACGGTGAACGCGTATATCCATTCAGTCTGACGAGGTATGCTACAATCGAGCTCGGCGGCGTGGCAGTCGTGTCAAGGTGTGGTGGACAAGCCAATGGGAGACCCGGCCGTACTCATAACGTTGCTCAAGGTTGCTCTGGCAGTGGTCATGCTCGGCGGAGCAGTGGCGATTGCTCGCGAGATTGTTCCGATGGCCCGTGGGAAAGTTCCGGGCCATGTGAGGCATAACCAGAGCGAGCACTAAAGATGCACCTGACGATTATGCATATCTCGGATCTCCACGCCGGTCCGCCCTTCAGTCCTGAGAAGGCGGAGCTGGTCATCCGCGAGGCTCAGGAGATCCAGCCGACGCTGATGGTGCTCTCGGGCGATATGGTTCAGCGTGCCGAGTTCAAACGCCAATGGCACCAGATTCGCAGCTTCATCGACCGGCTGCCGGAGCCGCACCTGATCGTTCCCGGCAACCATGACGTACCTCAATATAATCAGATAGCCCGCTACCTCTGGCCTTTCCATCGCTACAAAAAGTACATCTCCGAGAATCTCCAGCCGGTTTTCGAGTGTGACGGCATGGTCGTGATCGGCATGAACACGGCGCGATCGTTCACGATCGAAGGCGGCAAGCTAGATCGAAAGAAGATCGCCTGGCTCGAGACAACCTTGAAACGCTACGGCGAAAGCATCTGCAAGGTCGTCGTCATGCACCACCATGTCGTGATGCCGCCGGGTCCTCTCAATCAGCACAAGGACGTTATCGCGGGTGCGAATGAGACGCTCGATGCCCTGGATCGTGGAGGTGCCGAGCTCCTGCTCTGCGGGCATATCCATACGTCCTATATCGGTAACACGCTCGAGTTCGATCCGACCTTGCGCCAGGGCACGATCATTGCGCAGAGTGGCACCACTACCTCCCGGCGGGGCCGGCTGTGGCAGCGCGGCAAGAACTCGTTCAACGTAATCGAGATCGAGGATCAGGTGATCCGGATCTCCCAGCGGATGTTCATCGAAGATGTAGGACGCTTCGTCCCAGTCAGCGAGCATGTCTTCCCCCGCCGATCGGGCCGTGCCTACTACCTGCCGCGCCACGAACGCGTGCTGGAGACGAGCAAGACCGCGCCTGCCGTACTCCCAGATGTCTCAGCAGCGCCTCCATCGCAGTAGGGGAAGCTAACGCCTTGGACCCGGATCTCGGCATCGCGCTTGTCATCATGGGCGTCGGCCTCGTCGGCGCGATCGCCCCGCTCGTACCCGGCCCGCCGATCGTCTGGCTTGGCGCCCTCTACTATGCCTGGCGAACGCAGTTCCATTCGATCGGGTACGTCACACTTGCTCTTCTCGGCGTCCTAGCGATCGTAGGTGGAACGAGCGACTGGTGGCTCAGCTATCTAGGGGCGCGCAGGGCGGGGGCATCGGGTTGGGCTACCCTGGCGAGTATAGTCGGCGGGATCGTCGGCTTCGTCGTCCTGAGTCTTCCAGGAATGCTGATCGGCTCAGTCGGCGGTGTGGTCGTCGTCGAATTTGCGCGCCACCGCGACTGGCGCAGGGTGCTCCGGGCAAGCGGCGGCTATCTCGTCGGCTGGCTACTGTCGACCGTCGTGGAGGTCGTAGTCTGCCTGCTGATGATTGGCCTCTTCCTGCTCGTGCTACGCGCCTGAGGCCGAGCGCGCGGGGCCTTGCGCCCGCTCTAGATCGAGGATATTGGTGCCTGTCTCCGACAGGTACGGCTTGGTAGCGTAGTGTTGGACACTCTGGCCATTACGCACAATCTCGATCATGCGCTGGAGCGCCTCGTTGAGGCTTTGAAGGTCTGCCAGCTGTGTAGGCGAGAGAGCTTCCTCCGCTAGCATCAGCTGCACTAATCCGGTGGCAGCGCTCAAAGGCTGCCCGAGCTCGTGGCACATCGCGCCCGCGGTCTCGACCATCACCCGCATGCGCTCTTGTTCGACCAGGCGCTGCTGGAGTCGGCGCAGCCGCACCAGCACACGCACCCGCGCGATCAGCTCGTCATTATGGAACGGCTTGACGATAAAGTCGAAGCCTCCCAGATTTAGGCCGTGCGCCATGGCGTCCGGACCGCGGTCGATGCCGGACATCAGCAAGATCGGAAGATCGCCGGTCTGCCGGCTCACAGCCAGATGGCGGCACACATCATACCCGCTCATGTCGGGGAGGTTGACGTCGAGGAGCACCACGTCGGGCGCGTGGCGGCCAACCTGTGCTATAACGTCACCGCCGCGATGGGCGATGTGAACGTTATACCCTTCATCGGACAATAGCTCATCGAGAAACATCGTAATCGGTACGTCGTCGTCGACCACAAGGATACTGGCGGGATTGGAATCAATCATAAAATGTGCTCGTTGAACATCAGGATCTCGGGACAGCCTTCTGCAAGTTTCAGACCCGCAAAAATGCCTCTGGGGTCCAGCTCGCGCTGAACCCCAGAGACAAGAGAAGAGAGGAGAAGGAGATATGGCGATTATAGCAGAAGGGTAGCGTTTTGCAAGCACCAGTTTTGGGCATTAGAGGCGCCTATTCTTTTGTTGAGGCAGCTTGAGAAGCTGTATTTGGAAGCGTATCCGGATCCTCAGTCAAGCGAGCCGAGCCGTGGATGAGTCTTGAGTACGCCGCGGGCGTGTCCACGTCGTAAAAGATCCGCTCGTCGACTTCCACGCTCTGTAGCTCGGAGCGGTGAGCCTCAATCACCCTGCGCGCGCCCTGGTCGCCTTGGATACGGAGGAGCTCCGGGTAAAGCCCGCGTTCAAATAGAACCGGATTGCCGCGGCGCGGGCCGGCGACGGCCACGACCACCGGTGCTCGCGAGGTCCAGTATGCTTCCAACAACCGGTCGATGATAGTGGGCGTCAGAAGCGGCTGGTCGGCGAGCATAATGAGCACGGCAGATGAGCGCTCGCCAAGCGCGCGGATGCCGGCGTGGAGCGACGTACTGAGGCCGGTTTCATACTCGGGATTATGGACGATCCTGAGCGGAAGATCCGCCAGCGCCGATGCGACCTGGTCTCCCGCGTGCCCGGTCACGGCGAGGACTTCGACGAGATGAGATGCGAGCGCCGTCTCGGCGACATGTCGCACGATCGGCCGGCCCTGCCAGGGCAGCAAGAGCTTGGGAGAGCCCATACGGCGGCCCAAGCCGGCGGCGAGGATGATTCCGGCGACGGAAGGAGGTGCCTCAGGGTTGCTTTCCACGTCTCACTGCGATGATCTCGGCCAGAATACTGATCGCCAGCTCCCCGGGCGTTTTGGCTCCGATTGGCAGACCGATCGGGCCGAAGATACGCTCGAGGTCACGCTCGTCGACGCCGGCCTCCAGCAGCGCCGCGCGCCGGCAGGCCTGCGTGCGTTGCGACCCGAGCGCGCCTACGTAGCGCACTGGATGAGCAAGGGCGGCCCGGACGGCCGGATCGTCGAACTTGGGGTCGTGGGTCAAGACTGCAACATAAGTCGAGCGGTCGAGGCGCAACTTCGGGAGCGCCTCATCCGGCCATTCGAGGATCAGCGCATCGGCATCCGGAAAGCGCTCAGGCGTAGCAAAGGTCGCGCGTGGATCGACGACCGTGACACGAAAGCCCAGCAGCTTCGCCGCCGTCGTCAATGGGATCGCCGTATGCACCGCTCCCACCATGATCAGATGCGGCGGCGGCGGAAACGTCTCGATCAGGATATCGACCGTAGCGTCACCGCATGCATACGTCCTAGCCTCGCTGCGCTCGGCGTCGAGCAGCAGGAGTGCCTCTTCCTGGACCATTGCCTCCAACTGTGAATCGCCAAGGGCACCCAGGCGCATACCGGTGGGATCAACCAGCAGCTTCGCGCCGAGGTTAGGCCCAGCTATCACAGTCGCTAGAGCGACAGGGCGCTCGGCGACGATCGCGTCCCGGAGTGTGTCAAATAGCCCCATGGGTTTTCCTCATCCGGCGGCGAGATGCAGCGCGTCGATCCTGGCTACCAGTCCAGACGCTCCACGAAGACGTCGATCTGGCCGCCACAGGCCAGCCCGACCTCCCACGCCTGTTCGTCGGCGACGCCGAAGTGCAGCAGGCGCGGCTCGCCGGAGACGATGACCTCCTGGAGCGCTTCGAAGACGGCGCCCTCGACACAGCCACCGGAGACCGAGCCGGCGAGCTCACCCGAGGCCGAGACGACCATTTTGGAACCCACCTGGCGCGGAGCGGAGCCGTAGGTCCGGACGACCGTGGCGAGGCCGAGCTGCTCGCTCCGCGCGCGACACGCGTCGATAAACGGCAGGACGTCGTCAATCATTCCGCGGCTCCATTGATCGCGTCGACAATTTGATCGGCGAGCTCCCCGATCTCGCGGTGCATCGCCGGCTCAACAATCACCTGCCGGTCGGGCTCCGCGTGTGCTTTGTGGTAGCGATGAACTGCGGTCTCGTCCGGCTTCACCGTCGCTTCCCAATAGGTAACGCCGGCCTCGTCGGCCTCTGGCTCGGCCGATCGAAGGATCGCTTCGCCCTGCGGCGCGTCGTACTCGATCACTTTGAGGCGGTCGATCACATCTACACGGTCGGCGATCCGCTCGGCGACGCCGCCTACGTCGTTAAGTGGCTCCGCGGGGTTGACACGTAGGCCGCGAATGCCCGCGGCGTAGCGGTCACATCCATCGACATCCACGCTTACGACCACCCCCTCACCCGCTGTCTCGACACCGACGCCGCTGCTCCCTGCCGCATCACGCAGCTTCTGCCGGATATCTTTGCCTATAGTCGAGCTCATATACGTCTCCCTAGCAACGTTGCCTAGTACCCACCGTGCCATACTATTCGCCGTCCCGGAAGGCGTACGTTAGGGCTTTCCGATCACGATCGCTTGTCACGAGCCTCGCAGGAGAGTCAGTCGATGCGACGCTCTCCGTAGTCACGGCCATCGAACGACAGGAGTCGCTTGTTGTCGTCGATCGCCGTTTCGAGATGGACCGGCCGTGTCCAGATTTTATGAAGATTCCGAAGTGTATCACGCGCGTAGTCCAACCGCAGGTCGATGCCCTCGTGGCGGTGGCGCAGATAGAGCTCACCGCGGTTGCCGTAGTTGCCGTCTTCTACGGAGATAAAGGGCTGGCCGAAGTTGGTGAGCCGGTAGAGCAGCTTCTTCTTGATCTCGGCGAACTCGCGACTGGCGATCTCATAGAGATCGGTGTCACGGTTGTACTGAAAGGTGAAAAGCTTCTGATCGAGGGCGAACTCGGGCGTAAGGAATTCGTCGATAAAGGTAATATCGTTATGGAACCGGCGCACCTCGAAGATCTTTTGCCGCCCCAGGCCCAGCTGCTTGTCCCAGGAACGTTTGGCCTCGAGGTCCTCGCACTCCTCCCATTCCTTTCCGAACTTGCCCTTATTCCAGCGCTCCTCGATGTCGCGTAGCAACTCGAGGCCGAGCTTATAGGGGTTGAGCCGTCCCGGACTGGTCGCCACGACGCCCGAATGGTGCTCGGCGAAATCGACGATCTCGGATGCTTTCGCAGCCCGTTTGGTCATAATTTCCGAATGCCAGTAGCTGTTGTGATTGATGAAGCCCTGCGCTGCATAGCGATGCGACTCTTCGACGGAGATATCGTACACGTCCGCGCGGCGACGCTCGGTCGCCACGATCGTGTCGCTCAGATCTTCTCGCTTGAACCACCGGCGATCGGCAACGTATGTCCGGAGTGCCTCCTGCTTACGCCGCAAGCCGAAGCCAATTTCCTGTTCGAATATGGCCGCCGATTGCCCTAGTGTAGAGACATGCCAGCAGCCGTCACGTTTCAGGCGCCGGCTGGATAGGATGCCGAAGTTAAGCAGGAGCAACTGAACCGTTTCGCTGAGCGAGTTACTGGACGTTGAAAGGATGATGCCGGCATCCCCAGCATAGCCATCGCAGTCATAGTAGGCACGCAGGAAGGCCGCTACGACCTCCCTAGGCGAACGTAACACGACCTCCGGCACCTCCTTATACCTGGCGGCGCGACCAGTTTTGAGCCCCAGGTGCTTGAGGAATGCCCCAACATCTCGCGAGTGGAAAAGGACACGCCAGCGTCCCGCGTCCCACTTTATGCGGGGTGAGAGAGCGAAAACCTCCCGTACCAGATGGGCAAAATGCTGGGCCTGCTCTTCATCGCCGGTAGTAAGCCCAATCACCCGCTTGACTGAGCTGATATGCCCATCGCCAATCAGGTAGCCCAGGAAAGCCGCGAGCCGTTCATCTACGACGGAAGGAACACGAATAATCGTCCTACGCTTCTGCGCCGGTTCGGCCGTAGCGACATCTGCATCGTAATTCGCCACGAGTGGAGCTAGGGCCGCGCTGCTCGGTCCGCGCATTCCATTCCGATAGCGGATTACGGTCGAAAGGTTGACACCCGCCTGGATTGCCACATCTTCTAGTGTCGTGCGACGAGGTGGGATCCAGGTAATAGGCATATATGTCCGTGCCCAGACATTCGGCCCGGCACTCAGGACCACATGGTCGCCAGCCTGAAGCTCGTCAAGCCGCCGCCACTGGCCATCGGCTAGTAACAGGCGGTGTGTTACCGACCCTTCCAACTCGAAACCGCGCTTTGTGCGAATCGAAATCGTTTCGCGGTCCTCGAACTTCCGCCAGTCATATACCCGCTGCAAAGTTTGACCGTCGCCAACTTGTACGTCCATCCTCTGATCGACCAAATCAGCGAGCCGAACTACACCTTTATCAGTGTAGAGCAACGAGTCAGAAGTTAGGCAGGCCCATCCTTCGTTTTGTATCTTGGTCATCGCCTGCGGCGCGAAGTAATAGGCCTCGTCCCGGATGATCTCGAGGACGGTATGCTGCCAGCGCTCGATCGGCGCGTAATTCAGCAGGAACAAGAGAACATCCTTCTGGGGGTTCTCCGGGAACTTGCGCAGACGATTGCGCTCGTCCTCAAGCTTCTTGCGCTGCTCTTCCAGGAACTCGGGCGGGTTGATATAGCCCTGCATGTAGGGCCGCTCGACGGTCAGGCCTTCGACTACGACGTCTTCGACCTCTTCCGCCGTAATCGGGACGAAGGTCTGCGACTCGGGCCGGCGGACGAACGGCGCATGGTAGTCGATCAAATTCTCGAGCGATAGGCAGACGTCGATGAAATCCTCGACCTGCTCATACCCGATCCGGTCGACGAGCTTTCCGATACGAACCGCGTGATTGGCCATTGCATCCAACATGTGGCGATTCGTATGTGAAAACCAGAGGTTATTCTTAAAGAAGTCGACGTGGCCTGTCACGTGGGACATGACCATCTTCTGGGTGGTGATGTCGTTCCCTTCGAGCAGGTAGGCATACGACGGGTTGTTGTTGATGACCATCTCATAGATGACCGACAGGCCGTAGGTGTGCCCTTTGATCATCTGGTCGAATTCCATCCCGAAGCGCCAGTGCGGATAGCGCGTCGGAAAGCCGCCGTAGGAGGCGACCTCATAGAGCGTGCGATAGTCAAGCACCTCAAAAGAGATCGGGAAGAAGTCAAGGCCATAGTCCCGGGCGTAGCCTTCGATTTCGTCCCAGGCAGCCTGGAGATCAGCAGGTAGTTTTGTGTTGCGCATGCTATAGCCTGTCGGTATCAGTTAACGCGGCGCTTCGTCAGCGGCCCTTGCCCAAAAAATCCTTGATCGTATCATAGATGTCATCGCGATCGGCGATCTCGGAGATAACGAGGTTCTCGGCGCCGTTGAGATATTCGTCGAGGTCGTGCGCGAAGCGCCCCGACCCGTAGAGCGAGCGAACCTGTCCGTAGCAGAAGAGGTTGACCTTGGGCAGCAGCTGTGCCCGCAGCAGCTCGACGCACTCGCGGGTGTCGCCGCCGCCCCAGTTATCGCCATCGGAGAAATGGAAGGCGTAGATATTCCATTCGTCCGGCGGATATCGCTCCTCGATCATGCGCAGCGTCAGCCGATAGGCAGAGGAGATTTTGGTTCCGCCGCCTTCGCGGATGTGGTAGAAGGTCTCCTGATCGACCTCCTTAGCCGCGGCATCATGGACGATGTAGCGGATATCGATCGACTTGTACTGCGAGCGCAGCCACGTTTCGATCCAGAAGGCCGTGATGCGCACGAGCTCTTTCTGCTCGGTACCCATCGAGCCCGAGACGTCCATGGAGTAGATGATGATCGCGTTGCTCTCGGGCAAGAGCCGCGTCTTCCAGGTCCGATAGCGCATATCGTCGCGGATCGGCACGATGATCGGATCGTCCGGGTCGTACTCGCCCGTAAAGATCTGCCGTTTCAGCGCCTCGCGGTAGGAGCGCTTGAAGTGGCGCAAGGACTCCGGACCCACACGCGCGATACCCGAATACTTATCCTTCTCGGAGATAATATTTTTACGGCCCTTGGGCTCGATATTCGGCAGCTGGAGCTCTTCGCCTAGAATCTGGGCCAGCTCGTCGAGCGAGATGTCGACCTCGATCGTATGCTGGCCCGGCTGTTCGCCTGCCTCACCGCTGCCCTCCTGGCCGTCCCCACGGGCAATCGGATCGCCGGCATCGCCCTCGCCCTGTCCGACGCCCCCGCCTTGCTTTTGGCCGAAGCGAAACTGCGGGATATCGATCTGGGGCAGGGGAATCGAAACGTAGCGCCGTCCCTGGCGACCGATCATTTCGCCCTGGGACATATATTTGCGTAGATCTTTCTTGATTTTGCCTCGGACGATCTGCCGGAAACGATTGAGATCGCGCTCGACGCGATTGGCCATGATGACCTCCTTCGGACTCGGCAGGGGGAGTACAAGCAGGCATAGAGCTGATGAGAAACTGAGCCGAGTCAACGGCACGCCGTGCAGGTATACCTGCACCACGCTATCATCATACACCTATTGGCCGCGCGCTGTACCTTAAGCGAGGGCACACGTGCGATGTAGACAAAAGCCGCAGACGACGCTCTAGAAGAACGATCAAAAACAGAAGGCCGGAGGCCCAATGACCTCCGGCACCTCCTGCGTATCTTGGCGACCCCGATGGGATTCGAACCCACGATCTCCACCGTGACAGGGTGGCATGTTAGGCCGCTACACCACGGGGCCCTTCGATGGTCAGAAGTATAACAAGGGCCGTCGAAGGCGTCAAGTAATTGTGCTCCAGGTAACAGTGGCGACGCCCAACAGAGAGCCTATACGCGCTCGGGCTAAATCCATCCGGGCGGATAGATCAGATACACGGTGCCACGCCCTTTCGACTGCCAGGCAAGCTTGAACTGGTCGGCGCGGTAGGCATGCCGCACCTGCCCACCGGTGCGCGTGTCGCAACGCGGTTCATTGACGATGACGTCGCCGCCGTCGGTAAAGCCGACAACCACAAGCAGATGTCCTGGGCTGGCGGCGATAGGGGCGCCCTCGAGGGCGCCCGGCTCAAAGGCGATCGAGGCCACGAGCGGTACGCCCGCGGCCGTCCATCGGGATAGCTCGGCCAACGAGTTGAAGCGCGCGACATACGCCTCAAGTCCGAGGCTTGCCGCGAAAGCCGTGTTAAAGGCCCAATTGCCGGCGCCGTCATAGACCGGGTCGTACACGCTCGGCGTCGTCAGGCGCTCGGTCGCATCGGAAGCAGTATAGGGCCGGAGGCGGTCGTCGCGGGTTTGGGCATACCAGTACTGCAAGATCATCGTGAGTGAGGCCGCTGAACAGAGATCCGGGCCCTGCTCGCCCGCCGTCATCTGGGAGATCTCCGGAACAGGGAGCGGTGGCACGGCGAATGGCCGGTCGCGCACGGAGCGCGGCTCGGCCGGAGACGTCGTTATGCCAATACCGCGGAGCAAAGGGCTCGCACCGCCTGCTCCCCCGCGGAGGACAACGCGCCATTGGAGGGAACGAGCAGGCTGCCGCAACACCAAGGTATCGGTCGCGACGGTCCCGTCTGCATCGACCTGGCCCTCGACACTAAAACGGCGCGACTGCTCGCTGCTCCAGAGGCCCATCGTCCACCAGCGTGTCCAGCGGCCATCTAACTCCGCGCGCAGTGCCACCTCGATCTGCGTGCCCTCCGGCGCCGTGGCCTGCCAGGAGGCGATCGCCTCCACGAACGACTCCCTCGGTGACGCGGGTGGGCTCACCAAGACCCCTTCCGGCGCGCCCGGAAGCAGTCGAGCGGCGTTAAGGGGTTCGATGTGGGCCCCTTCCCGCTCGGCCTTCATGAAATCTGTGACGGTCCAACGTAGCAATGAAGCGGGTAGCGCAGGCATGATTGCTCCTCGGTACAGCGTGGATTATAATCTAGGTGGCGCATAGCGCACGGAAGGATGTTGAAGGGTATGGCCGAGGCACGTATTCTGATTGCGGAAGACACCGGGATGATTGCCCAGGCGCTCGAAGGCCAACTAGGCGCACTGGGCTACGAAGTCGTAGGCATCGCACACAACGGCAAAGAAGCTCTACAGCTTTGCGAGCAGCTTCACCCCGACCTGGTCATCCTCAATATGCAGATCGTCGATCCCGCGGGCGATGTCGTCGCGAAGCAGATCGGCCAGCGAAGTGCGACACCGATTATTATGATGAGCGCCGCTTCGGATGCCGAAAGCATCGGCAAGGCCGAGCAGGCCGGCGCGCTGGCCTATCTCGTCAAGCCGATCAAGTCGGAGGAGATTCCCCCCGCGATCGATATCGCTCTGGCGCGCCATCGTGAGCTGCAGCAGCTCCGTGAGCACGTCGACGATCTGCATGAAACCCTGGAGTCGCGCAAGCTCATCGAGCGCGCCAAAGGGATTCTGATGAAGCGGCTCGGTATCAGCGAACGGGATGCCGAAGAGCGACTACGCCAGCGGGCGAAAGACAAAGGGGTGAGGGTCAAGGATATCGCCCAGACTATCGTCGACTCCGACGCCCTCTTGAGCTAGGCCGCGTATTGTCGAGGCTCGGCGAACGGGCTATGCAGGTAATGGTATACTGAGAGTGAAGAACTTCTGCGGCCAGGGAATCCAGTGAGGATCGACATGGACCCAGCAAGCGCAGTAGGACAACCGATCTCTAGGGGCGGCGCGACGAGTAAGTCTGCGACCGCCCCTCTGTATTTTAGCGTGTCGGGGAGTTCGATAGCCGTCGAAGGTGTCTTCCGCGGCGCTCCCTGTAGATAGGAGGCATCCTTATGCATTCGGATCTGATCGGCAAAATCGAAAAAGCCAAGCGCTACGCGCAGGAGCCCGAGCGATTCGCGCTCGAACGAATTACCGCGCATTTCCGTGGCGGCTCCAGCGACCACGCGATCACGCTTGAAGACGATCAATGGTCCTGTGACTGCAACTTCTTTCGCACCTGGCAAACCTGTAGTCATGTCATGGCTGTCCAGCGCATCCTGGCGCCGATGCTATCGGCGCAGGCCAAGATGCCGGTCGGCCCGGCCTATGTAAGCGAGGAACTGATCGAAGCAGCGGGGTAGCGGCGGCGCCGTCCACCGCACTGCCGGTGTCTCTGCTTCCCCTCGCGCACCCGCCCTCGCGAGGGGAAGCAGTTTTTAAGGCGCCGCGCTGCGACCGCGCCATTTCGTCCGCCTCCGTGCCATCTGGGGCGCTTGCCCGGTTTCGCCACCTAGGGATAGAATAGGCCACTATCTGCAAACCAACGCTGAGCGGATTGGACGTCGCCAGCGGGGACTGTCAAGGATGATCTGATGACCTATGATGTTACGCTGATCCGGGGCGATGGAACCGGCCCCGAACTTGTCGAGGCCACGCGCCGGGTTCTGGAAGCCACCGGCGTTCAGTTCAACTGGGACGTTGTCGACGCGGGCATCGATGTGATGGCGACCGCCGGCACTCCGCTCCCGCCCAATGTACTCGACAGCATCCGGCGGACCAAAGTCGCCCTGAAAGGGCCGATCACGACGCCCATCGGCACCGGATTCCGGTCGGTAAACGTGGCGCTGCGCAAAGAGCTAGACCTGTACGCCTGTATTCGTCCCTGCAAGTCTTATAAAGGCGTGCGCTCGCGCTATGAGAATATCGACATTGTGATCGTGCGCGAGAATACCGAGGACTTGTATGCCGGCGTCGAGTTCGAGGTCGGCAGCCCGGAGGCACAACAGATTATCGACATGGCGCCGGGAAAGATCCGCCCGGATGCAGCGATCTCGATTAAGCCCATCTCCCGCACAGGCTCGCGCCGCATCGTAAAGGCCGCCTTCGACTATGCCGTTGAAAACAACCGTAAGAAGGTCACGGCCGTGGCGAAAGCCAATATCATGAAGTACACCGACGGCCTCTTCTACGAGGTCGCCCGCGAAGTGGCTAAGGACTATGCCGGCAAGATCGAGTACGACGAGTGGCTGGTCGACGCCATGTGCATGCAGCTGGTACAGAAGCCTGAGAATTATGACGTGCTCGTCATGGAGAACCTCTACGGCGATATCCTGTCGGATCTCGGCGCGGGCCTCGTCGGCGGCCTCGGCGTCGCGCCCGGCGCCAACATTGGAGAGGACACTGCTCTCTTCGAGGCAACGCATGGGAGCGCGCCGAAATACAAAGGACAGAATAAAGTCAACCCAACCGCGCTGATCCTTTCCGGCATGCTGATGCTGCGCTATCTGAAAGAGACTGAAGCTGCCACCCGGCTCGAGCATGCCGTCGCGGGCGTTATTGCCGAGGGTAAGTACGTGACCTACGACATGAAGCCCGATCGCAACGATCCCACGGCCGTCGGTACGTCGCAGATGGCCGACGCGATTATTGACCGGCTGTGAAGCCCAGGATAGCTGAAGGCGCGCAGGGCGAAAGCTGAGCGACGGCTCGTCGCTCAGCTTTCGCGATTCACCCCTACCAAGCTGATCGCCTTGGACCTACAGCCTACCTGCAATCTACAGTTTCCGGCTCCCTAGCTGCCACCGGTGCTCCAAGTCTTGCTGCTACACATTCCAGAGGTGACTCCATGTAGAGCTCGGCCCCTTCGCTTGAGCTCAAGGTACGGCGCAGCACCGTCCCAGAAGCGATGGAAGCAGTGAGTGCAGCATGTACGGAGGAAGTATAGCCGCATGAGCACCGGCATAACGCGATCAGCCGACGGCGTCGATCTCGTCGTCCTAGGGGCGACCATGATCGACCTGATCGGCACCGGGCAGACTGCTGAGCTCGAAGGAGTTGAAGCGTTTTCGCGCGTGCTTGGAGGCGCACCAAGCAATGTAGCCACGACGGCAGTCCGCCTCGCGTGCCGTACGGCGATGGTGGCGCGTGTCGGAGATGACCCGTTTGGACGGTATATACGTGCGGAACTTCGGCACCGGCAGATCCTCGACGACTGGTTACAAGTCGATCCGGATGAGGCTACGACGATCGCCTTTTTCGCTCAGAGCTCTGCGCCCAGAGATTTTCTTATCATTCGCGGCGCCGATCGATATCTTAAGCTGGACGATGCGACTCTATCGCTCATCAGGCATGCAAGAGCCGTCCACACGACAACCTTTATCCTTTCGATGGAGCCGAGCCAGTCGGCGACGATCGAGGGGTTGGAGCTGGCACACTCGGCAGGGCTGCTCGTCTCGCTCGACCCAAATTTCCGGGCGAACACCTGGCGCAACACGCACAGCTTCATGCCCTTGCTGCAGCACATCCTACCGTTGACGACCGTGATTAAGCCTTCCCTTAAGGACGCCGAGCAGATCTGGGGGCCGGGTCTGTCTCCCGGCGATTATATCGAGCAGTTCCACGCGCACGGGGCCAAGCAGATACTCCTGACATTGGGTAAAGACGGCGTCATCGCCTCGGATGGGCAGACCGTTCAGCGGCTACCAGCCATTCCGGTTGAGACAACTGATACGGTAGGCGTCGGCGACGCGTTCACCGCGGGCGCCATCGCAGCGCTGTTGGACGGCTACGATCTGTTCACGGCGGCACGTGTTGGAATGGTGGTGGCCAGCTACCGGCTGCGCTCGCCCAGCTATAGCGGCCCGTTACCGCGGCTCACCGTTCTGGTCGACCAGGCAAGAGAAGGCGAGGAGCTTGATCCGCCGGCTCAGGGCGGCTTTTTTGTACACAAGAGATAGGAGCCATGAGCGACATTCCTGAAGCAGTTATGGGCGTTGCCCTTTCGCGCTCGGACCTCGAGGCCCGGCTTCCCCGTCCAATGCTTCCCTCGCGTCCGGAGCTGGTCGATCTGTACTGGCGCTGCTGGGAGATCGCCGCGCGCATGATCCGGCATGGCACACCGGAGAACGGCTTTGCGGTGACCTACATGGACGCGGCATTCGGCGGCAATATCTTTCAGTGGGACACCTGCTTCATCGCGGCGTTTGCGCGCTACAGTCGCGAGCTTCTGCCGATTCTGCCCGCGCTGGATAATTTCTATAGCCGCCAGGAGCCCGACGGCTATATCTCTCGCGAATACCGGTGGCAGAATGGGGCCTCGCTATGGGCGAAGCGCAGCGGCGACTCGATCAACCCGCCCCTCTACTCGTGGGCGGAGTGGCTTTGCTACCAGCTACACGCCGACCGCACTCGTCTCGAAAAGGCCTGGCCGCACCTCGATCATTACTACCGCTACCTCCAGAGCTGGCACCGGCTGCCGAATGGGCTCTACTGGATCACGGACCTAGGCTGCGGCATGGATAATACGCCCCGGTTCGCCGCAGGATGGACCGACCTCACCTGCCAGCAAGCGCTCAATGCGCGCACCATGGCGCGCATTGCGAGCGAGATCGGAGAGCGCACTGCGGGAGCATGGTATACGGACGAGCACCGGCAGCTTGTCGAGGCGATCGACACTTTTATGTGGGACGAGGCCGACGGCTTCTTCTGGGACGTGGACGCGGCGGGGCAGTACACGAAGTCGAAGACAGTCGCGGCCTTCTGGGCGCTGCTCGGGGAGGTAGCGACGCCAGACCAGGCACGACGGCTGGTCGAGCATCTCCACGATCTGGCAAGCTTCTGGCGCATACATCCGTTTCCAACCCTCGCCGCCGACCAGCAGGGGTACAGGGCTGATGGCGATTACTGGCGCGGGGCGGTTTGGGCGCCGACGAACTATATGATTATCAAGGGGCTGCGCCAGGCGGGATTGGACGACTTCGCGCGCGAGGCCGCACTGCGGCATATCGAGGCGATCGAGCGCGTCTATAAGACGACGGGGACCGTGTGGGAGAACTACCGCGCCGACGAGGACGCCCCGGGCGTTCCCGCGCGTCCGGATTTCGTCGGCTGGACGGGATGCGGCCCGATAGCCTTGTTGATCGAAGAGGTAATCGGCGTCGTGGTCGACGCGAGCGCCGGAACCGTGCGCTGGAACCTGCGTGAGCCGGGACCCCACGGCATCGCTGGGCTCCCGTTCGGTTCGTCGACCGTCGACCTCGAGGTCGACGCCGGTGATACGATTACCGTCCGGACGGATCATCCGCTGGCGCTCGTCGTCGAAGGACCACGCGGGGCGGGCCGTTGGGAGCTCGAGGCCGGCCGTCACGCACTGCATATCGGCGAGAGGTAAGATGCAGCGTTCATACCATCAAGCGCTTCGTTTCAGAGGTATCGCTCTCGACCGGGACGATCCCCAGCCGGCACCCTACATGTTGAGCGGGCGCAAGATGTATGTGCTCGGCACCGTGGACGGAGCCTACCGCCCGATCGGGACCGAGCATCTCGTGGGCGAGATGGGCGGCGTCTGGGCACATCCGGTACGATTTGCCGACGGATGGTTCGTCAATCTCTACGGCACGAGCGGCATGATCTGCCTGGACGACTGCCACGACTTCGAAGGGCATCTCTCTGACGTCGAGCTGCGCTTCAGCCACCAGGACCTCCAGATTACCCGCACCGAGTTCGTCACCGAAGACGACCCCGCCTTCTTTGCTCTGATCGAGGTGCAGAACGCGGGGGCGGTCACCTGGCACGGCAAGCTGGGCTTCGAGGCACGCCTCGGCATGCGCGCGGCGTGGTTCAGTGGATGGGAGGCAGGAGCAACCCGGCTGCAAAATGCGCATGCTGTAGTCGTCGTCCACGACGATCTCCACGAGGGACAGTGGGGCCTTGCGTTCGGAAGTGCAGCCGAGCCGGGAGAGGTACGCTTCGGGGGCGATGGCCAGAAGCCGACGGCAGAGCTCCGCTACGATATCGAGCTTGCTCCCGGAGCGGTGCAGAGGTGGGAGGTCCTGCTCACGGCCGACCATGAAGGCGGCCCCCACGGCGCACTGCAGATGTGGGACAGGCTGACGGGGCAGGGATCGGCCCTGCTTGCCGCCAAACGTTCTCTCTACGACCTGATTGCAGGCGGCGGTGTGACGCTCGAGGTGCCGGACGTCGCGATCGTCAACGAGTACGAGCTCGCCAAGGTGAACCTCCATATGCTTTTCGCCGACTACACCCCCTACCTGCCGGGGTATTTCTTGGCCGGGGTTCCGGAGTATCCACAGCTCTTCGGCTGTGATACAGCCTATTCCGTGGCCGGAGCAACTGCCGCCGGCTTCGCCCTGGCGGCACACTCCAGTCTGAAGA
The DNA here is from genome assembly GCA_038254585.1 of Chloroflexales bacterium. Classification (GTDB taxonomy): domain Bacteria; phylum Chloroflexota; class Chloroflexia; order Chloroflexales; family Kallotenuaceae; genus JBBSGA01. The sequence goes on from JBBSGA010000012.1 coordinate 28,458, forward strand.
TCCTCGGCGACTACGCGCGGCACGCCACGGGCCGCGTTCCACACGAGATCACGACGAACGGTCGCATCTTCCACCCCGGCAATACCCAGGAAACACCGCAGTTCACGCTGGCCGTGTGGGATTACGTGCGCTGGACGGGCGATCTTGCATTCCTGAGTCTGCTATATCCGGTCTGCCGCGAGGGTGTCATGGACTATCTTCCCAGCGCCTGGGGCTCCGATCGAGATGGCTACCCGCTGGGCGACGCGATGGTCGAGCGGACAGGCATGGGCTCGCTCAAGCTCGACTCGGCCTGCTATCTCTACGCGGCCTGGAACGCGCTTGCCGAGATGGCCTCGGCGCTGGGGCGACCGGAGGCAGAGCAGTATCGCTTGCGCACGGCGCGCTGGCGCGAGCGCTTCGAGCGCGACTGGTGGATGGAGGACGAAGGGCTCTACGCCGACTCACTCCATAGCGATCTTCGCCCACAGCTGGATGGCCATTGGACGCAGGTCGTGCCGCTTCAGCTCGGCATCGCGAGCCCGGAGCGCGCAAACCGTGTGCTGGATGAGATCGAGCGATCGTTCACCAACGAGTATGGGCTGATGCATACCCGTGGGCGTGAAGACCGTGTGTGGACACTGCCGACAGGCCTGCTTGCCCTGGCCGAGCTACGGTGGGGACGGCTTGATCAGGCGATCGATCAGCTCCATAATATCGCGCGGACGACTCAGCATGGCATGCTCGGCTCGTTCGAAGAGCTGATTCCCGAAGGACTCTGCTTTGTGCAGCTCTGGTCGGCTGCAATCTATCTCCAGGGCATCATCGAAGGTCTTCTGGGGCTCGAGCCACGCGCTCACGAACACCGCCTGCGGCTCCATCCCCGGTTGCCGGCACGCTGGCCCACCGCGAGGCTCCGCGACGTCCGTATCGGCGATCACCTCGTCACAATCGCCGTCAGCCCTGCGAAGACGGTCATAGTCCATAGAGGAGGCTCTGCACCGCTGATCGTGGAGCACGAAGTCAGTGGCATAGATGCTACCGATATAACTGTGCGTGGCGCACCGGGAGCAGCCGCTTCGTTGCAGCAGGAGGCAGGACACACTGCGGTTTCTTACACGGTCGAAGCCGGGCGCACCGTAACCCTACATTATGGGGAGGCCGGTGCGATCGGCGTGGAGTATACCGACTACAGCACCGGAGACAGCAGCGCGAGTCCTGCGACGCGAAACTACGCCATGCTGCCATAGCGATGGACACTCGGCGGGCTCTTGTGCGCTCCGGTCGAGCGGGACTCCTACTCAGCGCCAGTCCGCCAGGCTGCCGAGCCCTTCCGGATCGAGCGCCGTGATCGTGCCTGTCACGAGATCGAGGCGCTGCAGCACTTTCCCTTTGCCCGGCTGATCTTCCTCGAAAAGCAAGAACTTGCCGTCGGGCGACCAGCGAGGATGGCCCGCCGGGTTGGGGCCGGTCTCCCAGACGTAGATCTCGGGCGAATCGACCTTCAGGATCGCTATGCGTTCTGTGGCGCCGTACTTGCGCCCGAAGGCGATCTCTTTCCCATCCGGCGACCAGGCGGGCCAGAAATCGCCGCTCTTGGGCGCGCATTCTGCGCCGGGTGGCGGCGCCGTCATCTGGGCGGGCGTGCCACTATCGACGTCCAGCAGATAGAGTCGCATACACTGGCTACCACCGAGATGCCCGTTGAAGGCGATGCGCCGCCCATCCGGAGACCAGGCGGGCGCTCCCTCCCATGCGCTACTCTCCACGAGGGGATGCACGGCGCCGCTCGCCAAATCGACCGTGACGATATCGTGCTGCAGGAAGCTGTTCCCAGGTCGCGCCACCTCGACTGCAAGCTGGCGTCCGTCTGGCGACCAGCTAGGAGCACGAGCTACCGGATACTGCTCCAGCAGGCGCTGTGGATGCGCGCCGTCCCGGTCGACGATCCAGAGCGCCTCGTTGGAGCCCTCGTTGAGCCCAAAGGCGATGCGCGTCCGGTCCGGGCTGAGTGCAGGAAGCGCCGCGGCGATGCCCTTCGGGTTGTCGGTGAGGCGCCGCAGCCGCGAGCCGGTGCGCACAAAAAGATCGTCGCCGCCCTTCGGCCCCGGGGCAATATAGGCCACAGTTCCGTCCAGCGTCAGCCCGGAGGTAGTTGGGGAAGCCTGCGCGAGGCCGATGCCGAGCACACTCTTGATCTGCCCTCGAAGCAGCCAGGCGCCGCCTGCCAATGAGGCTGCGAGGATAAAGAAGAGCGACAGGATGATCAGACCCCGGGCCAGTCCGCTTTGGCGGGGTCGCTCCGGCAAGACACGCGGCGTGGGCGTCCACAATTGGCGGCTTATCGGCTCTCCACGTAAGGGAGTGCTGATCTGGACTGTAGGACTTGTAGTGGCGACCGGCGCGACCAGGCTTGCCGCGCGCAGCGCCGTGCAAAAGTCGTCGACATTGGCAAAGCGGTCGGTGGGGTTATGCGCCACGGCGCGCATGAGCGCCGCCTCGATGCCGGGTGAGAGTGCCGGATTGACGGCACGGGCCGGCGGGAGCGCGAACGCAGAGGCGCACGGATTGTGGCCGGTCAGCATCTGGTGCGTAACGGCCCCGAGGCTGTAGATGTCCGAACGAGGCTCCGTCTGCCCGCCGTACTGCTCTGGCGGAGCATAGCCGGGAGTTCCGAATTGAGCCGTATCGCTCGATTTTCCGGGTGAGAAGAGACGAGCGATTCCGAAGTCGATCAGCTTGAGCTCGCCCTCCGGCGTCACCATAATATTGCCGGGCTTCAGATCGCGAAAGACCACCGGCTCGGGCTGCGTGTGAAGATAGCGCAAGACGTCACAGAGCTGGCTGGCATAGTCCACGGCCTGGCCTACCGGCAGGTGCCCGCCCGCACTCTTCAACACCTCCCGCAGCGTCTCGCCCGGCACATACTCCATAACAAGGAGCCAGTCCTCGCCGTCGTGGAAGTAGTCCCATACCGCCGTCAGCCCGGGATGTCGAAGCCGGGCCAGTGTAAGTGCCTCGCTTTCGAAGAGACGTGCCGCCTCCTGGGCCTCGGTGGGCGGTAGGCGCTGCGTAGAGCAGATCTTGATCGCTACTGGGCGATGAAGGCGTAGATCCTCCGCGAGGTAGACCGCGCCAAAGCCACCGCTGCCCAGCAGGCGGCCAAGCCGGTAGCGCCCAGTTATGACCTGGTCGGTCAACGCCATTCAGAGCACAATCCTCTTGGTATCACTGCAATAAGAGCCAGCCGTTGGGATCGGGGGCGTGGTAATCCCTTTGTTCCTGTTCCGGTCGCTGCGATCCGACTATGCTTTCCCCGCGCACTCTAAAGCGCGCCCACGGCGCTGTCAATCATCCCACCTATATATACGTCCTAAAGCGGCGAAAAGTTCCGAAGCTCCGAATCTACGCGTGGCACGTAGTGCAGAGCGCTATGCTATAGTGATGGGATGCCACCCGGCAGGAGGAGAGTGTGCTGGATCAGCTTCCACAAGGCACGGTTGTCGAGGGCCAACAGGCGCAATATGACGTACTCGGGATCATCGGACGCGGCGGAATGGGTGTTGTCTACCGCGCGCGCCGGCTGAGCGACCAGCAGATCGTCGCGGTCAAGGAGATGCGGCCGGCCGAGGCCACTAAGCCCGAGGATTTACAGGAAAGCCGGATGCTCTTTGGCCAGGAAGCCGAGCTGCTCCTGAGTCTCAAACACCCAAATATCGTCGCCGCTTACGAGATTTTTGAGTGGCGCGGCCGGCCGTACTTCGCGATGGAATATGTCAACGGTGTCACACTTGAAAAGCGGCTGCGCGATGCCAACGCGCCCGCCTTCGAACAGGATGCTGTGGCATGGGGTGTTCAAATGGCGCGCGTTTTACAATACCTCCATACCCGCCAGCCGCCGATCATCTACCGCGATCTCAAGCCCGCGAACGTGATTCTCACGCCCGAAGGGGCCATCAAGTTCATCGACTTCGGCGTCGCCCGCAAGTACAAAGGCAGCAAAGCGAAGGACACCGTCGCGATCGGCACGTACGGCTACGCTCCGCCCGAGCAATATGGCAAAGGCGAGACCGACGCGCGCTCGGATATCTATACGCTCGGCGCTACGCTCTATCATCTCCTCACCAACCTCGGGCCGATCCCGCTCCGTACCCCTGAGGTCGGCTCGATCCAGGAGCACAACCCATCGGTCAAGGCGCAGACCGAGCAGGTCATCATTCGGGCCATGCAGCAAGATCGTGAGGCACGCTTCTCGACGGCGGCGGAGATGGAGGCAGCATTGAACAAATGTCTCGCCACGCCGGTGTCTCCACTTACGGTGGCACCCGCTGCCCCTCCGGCGCTCGACGCGACTCAGCGCACCTCGGCGCCGGTCGTGCCACCGAAAGCGCGCCGACCGGTTCAGGTATCCGGAGCCCCACCTCCTGCTCATGCACCGGCGACACTTCCGGCGAACGTCGATCCTGTCTTCTGTCCTCATTGCGGACGCGGCAACAAACCCGCCGCGCGCTTCTGCGCTGCCTGTGGAGCGAGCCTACCAGCCGTTCCACAGGCAGCCCCACCGCTCCAACCGGTCATACCCGCGCCGCAGCCGCGGTCCGCACCACAGATCCAGCCGGCGGCACACTTCATCGTAACCACACCGCGGGGTACCTGGGAGTTCCCGCTCGCAACCCTGCCATGCCGCATTGGCCGGCGCGATCCTTCCCAGAGCCACTATCCGGAGCTCGACCTTGCCGACTATGATCGCGGCCATGCCTCGCGCCGCCACGCGGTTATCGAGCGGCGCGGCACACAGTATGTGTTGACGGATGTTGGCAGCGTTAACGGGACGCTGCTCAACGGGGTACGTGTGCCCTCGCATCGTCCACAGCCACTTCACGCCGGCGACAGTATTCGTATCGGCGACGTCGAGATGCGCTTCGAGTGGGCATGACCGGCGATGAGGGCTAGCGTGGCCGCTCGCCGACATCGGCTAGAATAGCCTCCGCGATGTCGAGCGCCGCGCGAGGCCGGGCTGCACGAGCCGCCGTTTCACGCATCTGCCGAAGTCGCGGGGCATCTGCCAGTAGCTGAGTTACGGCGAACGGAACGTGCTCTGGTAGGCGGATGCTGATCGCCGCTCCTACACCCGCCAGATAGTCGGCATTGCTTTCTTCCTGGCCGGGGATCGGGTTGATGATTACCATCGGCGTGGCGCGTCCAAGCACTTCCGACACGGTAAGGCCCCCAGCCTTGGTAATGACGACGTCCGAGGCTACTACCATGTCATCCACGTAGTCGACGAAGCCAAGCGTCCGAAGCTCAAGTGCCTCGGTACCTTCCAGGTCGCTCAACTCCGCCTGCAGGCCTCGGTTGCGACCGGCGACGACGACGAGCGTCCCCTGCAGCTCCGAGCAGAGTAGCTCCTCGATCATCGAGCGTACGTGGCGGCTGTCGAGGCCTCCGCCGAAGAGCGTGACGACCGGGCGGTCCGGCCGCAGTCCTCGCTCCGCGCGCACCTCCGAGCTCTGCTTGGAGGTGGCAATCGCAGGATCGATAGGGATTCCGGTCACACGAATGATCCCAGGTGCGACCCCGCGCTCGATGAGCTGGGCACGCGTCTGGTCCGTCGCCACAAAGTAGCCATCCACATTCTTATAGGCCCAGAAGGCGTGGGCCGCATAGTCGGTGAGGACACAGTAGAGCGGCTGGTGCAGACGCGCGCGTGCCTTGCGGGCCGCTAGCACCTCAACAGGCAAAAAGTGCGTGCACACAATCAGCCCCGGCGCATATTCCCGGAGGAGCCGGCGGAGGCCCCAGGCGCCGATGGCGTCGGCAAGGGCCCGGATCTCACGCGTGAACCGGAAGATATCACGGTCTGTCTGCTCGTAGACATAGCTCCATAGGCCCGGCAGCTTATCGGTCATCTGAATATACGACCGCGCGTAGGCCTTACGGAAGAGTGGGTTCGCATAGTCGAGGACGTCGGCAAGCTGCACCTGTCCCGGCTGGCGTCGCGCAAATGCCGCCGCCAGGGCATCACCCGCGCGCTTATGACCTGAACCGACGGATGCATGCAGAATCAGCACTCGCGCCATGTGCTATCCTTTTCGTCGGGACCATTGTAAACTGTGCGGCGCGTTCGAGCCAGACAGGAGGGCGCCGGAAGGCCTATGCTATAATGCGCGCTTTCGAGGAGGAATACGGGTGAATCGCTTGTTGCGCGCGCTGATGCTGTTGATCGTTCTCGGCAGCCTGGCGGCTGCCGGTGTCAGCTACGCACTGCTGGCCGAAATCAAACGCCCGGTCGACCCCCAGGCAACGGATCCGGTCGATTTCGAAGTGCAATCCGGGCAGAGTGCGGCCGATATCGCGAAAAGTCTGAAAGATTTGAACCTCATCCGGCAGCCGCTGCTCTTCAACCTTATGCTGCGCGAGCGGCATGCCGGCGACAAACTCAAGGTCGGCACCTACAAATTATCACCGGCCATGACGACAGGCCAGATCATCTCGGCGCTGCAAATTGCGCCCTCATTTGCCGAGAAGCAGGTCCAGACGATCGAAGGCATGCGTATGGAAGAGGTGGCGAAGGCCATCGTCGATGCAGGGCTCGCGCCGAATGCCGACGCGTTTCTGGCCGTGGCGAAGGATGCCGCGCCGTTCAAAGACAAACATGCGCGCCTGAAGGACATTCCGGAAGGACAGAGCCTGGAAGGCTATCTCTTTCCGAGCACCTATCGGATCAAGGCCACGGCGCCGATCAGCGATGTGATCGACAAAATGCTCACGGACGGCTTCGACGCCAACTACGCTACGTTCGAGAAGCAGATCATCGTCAACAAGAACGTCCACGAGATCGTAACAATGGCGTCGATCATTCAGCGCGAGGCTGCCAATGAAGACGAGATGCCCCATCTCGCGTACATCTTCTGGAACCGCCTCAAGCCTGAGAACGCGTCGGAGACCGGCGGTCTGCTGGGCGCGGACCCGACCGTCCAGTATCTCCTAGGATACAGCGACCAGCAAAAGACGTGGTGGCGCAATAATCTGACCGACGCCGACCTTAACCAGGATAGCCCATACAACACCCGCAAGAAGCCCGGCTTGCCGCCGGGGCCGATCGACAGCCCAGGGTTGGCGGCTCTGCGCGCGGCGGCGCGGCCCGGGCCCCAGCGCCCGGATGGAAGTGAAGGCACGCAAGACCTCTATTTCGTCGCCAAGTGCGGACAGAAGGCACACGCGTTCGCGGCGAAGCTCCCAGAGTTCAAAAAGCTGGAGCAGCAGTATCTGACCTGCAAGCAATAACGCTTCGACAACCGGCGTGAACACTCCTACCCTCACTACGGCCGGCTTGATCGGCGGAGCTATCGCACGAAGCCTTTCGCCCGCGATGCATAACGCCGCCTTCGCGCACTATGGCATCTCCGAGCACTATACGCTCTGGCCCGTCGACGATCTCGAGCTCCCGGCGTGCGTGGCAGCGCTACGGCGGCCCGGCATGCGCGGTGCGAACGTCACGATCCCGCACAAGGCCGCGGTGCTGACTCTTATGGACGAGCTGGGGTGCAATCCCGATGTCAGGGCGCTCCAGGCGGTCAATACGATCGTTCGCCGCGATGACGGCTCGCTCCTGGGTCTCAATACGGATGTCGCCGGCTTCCTGCGCGCGCTGACCGGTGCCGGCTTCGAGCCAGCCGGTGCAGACGCCGTGCTCCTTGGGGCGGGTGGCGCTGCCCGCGCCGCCGGATGGGGCCTGCTCGCCGCGGGGGTACGGTCGCTCACGGTGGTCAACCGGTCCAAGCCGCGAGCGGAGGAGCTCCTGGCGGGGATGCGCCGCGCTACCTCCGCGCGGCGGTCCGTGCGCCTGGAGGCGCTGGAGCCGGACAGCCCGGGGTTAGAGCCTGTGCTGCGAAGTGCGACTCTGCTCGTCAACGCAACCCCGGTAGGAAGCGATGGCCTCGCGAGCCCGATCGCGATCGACTTGCTCCACCCGCGGCTGTTTGTCAGCGATCTGCTCTACCGGCCCAGCCCACTACTTCGCGCAGCCGCCGCTCGTGGCGCTCGTGTGCAGGATGGCCTTGAAATGCTGGTCCAGCAAGGGGCGCTGGCGTTCGAGGCGTGGACCGGGCTGAGCGCTCCCGTGGACGAGATGCGCGAGGCCGCCCTGGCGGCCCGAGA
>JBBSGA010000013.1:0-36559 GCA_038254585.1 Chloroflexales bacterium
AAACGAGAGCCTGTATCATTGGTTTGGCGGCCTCACGATGCTGGCCGAGGCCTGCAGCTTCACGCGCAAGCACGGCAGTGTCGAGCCGTTCTATCGCTTCGGCGACCCGCTGAGCGCGCAGCAGAGCGAGGTCGATTGTGTCGACGAGCGCCTTCACGTCACCTTCGGCCGCAAGTGGCTGCCGGTGATGGCCAAGCTCGCCGGGGATACCCGCCCGCTCCAGGAGATCGTCCGGGAGCTGCGCGAGACGAGCATCCTGGCCCGCACCGATGTCGAGGTTTCCGAACTCACGGAAGCGCAAAAGCTCGATCTGGCCCATAGTGCGACGACCTTCTGTAACGCGATCGAGTTCTCACTGGACTTCACGGTCTATTAATCGGTGGGAGCCGCATGACGGATCAGCAGCCATCGGACAGCGGCGCTCCTTCCGGGCCATGCCGGGCTTTGTGCAGCGGCAATCTGGTCGACCTTGCGTCGCCTGCCTTTCGGCTGCGCCTCGACACCTCCGCGGGCCTGCGCACGCTCGCCTGGCAGAACCTCCTGACGGGCAGGACGATCGCGCTTGGACGTGGGCCGGAGCTGGAGGTGGAGATCGATCGTGCACATCGGCGCATTGGCATCACCGGCTGGCGCATGCGCACGGTCGAGCCAGGTCTGCCGGCGCCGGATGAAGAGCCAGGCTACCGCGCCGGTTTCTTCGACGTGGGCTTCGACGATACCGCCTGGCAGGGAGCGCTCAGCCCGGCACAGTTCTCAGCCCCCGACGACGGAATCCCGCCCCGGCGCTATACCTGGGCGCGCACGCACCTTTTTTTGCCGGAGGAGTGCGCGGCGGAAGAGCTGACGCTCGTCCTGGGCGGCTACGGCCTCTTCGACTTTCGCTACACGCGGGTCTTCGTGAACGGGCACGAGCTCGGCGTGCGGCGAGCCTTCCAGCGCTGGAACGAGCCGGGTGCCTTCGACCTCGGCCCGGATACCGCGGCCCACCAGTATCTCCGCTGGGGTCAGGACAATATCATCGCCCTGCAGCTTGCGGAAAACATCACCCGGACGGAGCGGCTCGACCAGCTGGATCCGCTGCGCGGACGGCAATTCTACCGGATTGTCTGGCCCGCGCAGTTCGAGCAGTATATCGTCGTAGGAACACCTCTGCAGCCGCTGACGTGGGAAACGGAGGGCATACAGATCGCGCGGGAGGGCATCGCCGGCGAAGTCGTCTTCCAGCTACGCGCGGCAAGTCCCCGGCTAACGGCACGCGTGGCCTATCGCTGGGATTCCTCCAGCCCGGTGCTTCATAAGTTCGTCGAGGTCGATAATCTAGGGGCCGAGAGCAGTTGCCTGTTGAATGTTCGCCTCGGCAGCTACGCCACGGATGCAAGGGTATCCGACGGCGAGCAAGGCTTCCCGGTCTACATCGAGGACGAATGCTGGATCGGACTGGCCCATCCCTCCGGGTGGGCGATCGGGCGACAAGGCCAGGTGCAGCTGCGCCAATATCCCGGCGCGCATCTCCCATCCGGCGCGACCTTCCGGACGATGGAGGCGGTCATGGGGGTGGCGCCGGCAGGCCAGGCGCGGCCGGCCTTCCTCGCGTACCTTCGCTCGCGCATGCGACGCGTCGTGAAGGGCCACGAGCAGGCTCTCGCGATCTTCGAGGGGCTCGGGTCCTGGGACTACGACCCTGCAGCCGCGCCGGGGCCATATGCCGAGATGGTCAGCCAGGAGGCGAGCGACGCGGTACTCCTGCCTAACCTGCGCGAGCTGGTGAACGGCGAGGCGGCGGCCGGCTACCACTTCGACATCTACTCACTGGAAATGTGGGTCGACTACCACGGGGATCTGATACGCTTCGACCCGCTGCGGTTCCCGCGGGGACTCGACAACATCAACGCGGAGCTGGCGAAGGTCGGTACCGCGCCCGGGCTGTGGATCGACAGCTCGATGGCGGCCTGGTCGATCGGCGGTAACCCGGTCGTGGGTCCTGCATTTACGCACGATCCCACCTACGGCACCGACCGCCCGACCTTGTGCCGGGCTTCCGACCCGGCCAAGACGATGTACGTCACCGCTTTCCGGCACCATTTCCGCGAGAACGGCGTCCGTCTCGTCAAGACCGACAACCTGACCGCACTCTGCTACAACCCGCACCACGCCCATCTGCCCGGGATCTACTCGACCGAGGCGATTCAAAGCGCGGTCGTCGACACACTACAGAGCTGGGATGCCACCTGTCCCGAAGTCTTTCTCATGCTCTACTGGGGCTACCGCTCGCCCTGGTGGCTGTTGCACGGCGACACCCTCTTCGAGCCGGGGCTGTTCATCGAGGCTGCGCATCCGGGCAGCACTCCGGCGCTCCACGTGCGGGACAGTGTCACGCAGGGGCTGGACCAGGCCCAGTGGTGGTGCGTCGACGTTCCTCCGCTGGGCAAGGACTCCCTGGGCGTGTGGCTGTCGGACTGGAAATGGAACAGCTCGATCGGCACGGAGCGCTGGCAGGAAGCCTTCGTGATGGACCTCTGCCGTGGCAGTCTGCTCGCGCAGCCGTGGAGTGATGGGCCCTGGCTTTCACCCCCCGAGCGCAAGCAGATGGCAGACTTCATCGCGCTGCTCCGCGCCCGGCCCGCCTGCTTCGCCAACCCGCGCTTCATTCTGGGCAGCCCATGGAAGAATGAGCCCTACGGCTATTGCTGCACCGACGGGACCAGGGCTTTTCTCGCCCTCAACAACTGTACCTGGTCCGATGTGTCGCTCGACCTGGAGCTTAACCCGGTGTGGGGCCTCGCCGGGCAAGCCGCCTGGGATATCTACCGTTGGTATCCGGACCCTGCGCAACTGGCGGATGAGCGTGAGCACACGGGCGGCCGCGTCGCGCTTGGCCTGCGCCCGTTCACGATCGTTCTGCTCGAGGTGGTTCCTGCCGGCGAGGAGGCGGCGCTCGACCGTCGTTTTGAGCCGCGGCCGCTGCCGCACAATTTCGACGAGCCTAGCCGCACGCTCGGCCTACAGGTTGAGCCGGCCAGTGGAGCCGAGGCACTGCGTGTACCGCGCGAGGACGACAACGCCGCGCCCGACGAGCTTCGCCCGCCCAAGCGGACCCTGCTTGCCGCCGGCCAGGTCCCGGCGTGTGACGCGGGCGGTACGCTCGCCGTCTCCGCCGAACTGCGTCGCGGGGCGACGGCGGTGGTCACGGACGATGTGGGCAAGTATTTCGCGGCGCGCTGCATCGTCGGCGACGTCGATAAACCCTGCGATCCTGTCGTGCGCAATCGGACCTACCCCGCGCCGTGGCAGGCCTGGCGCATCCCGGTCGAGCCGTCGGCGCACGCGCGCGACTTCGAGATGCTGATCACGGCCATGGCGCCGGAAGATGTCGATCTCGTCTGCCGGGCCTATTTCATCCCGACGTAAGCCGAAGTGTTGAGGAGTGAGGTTATATGAAGCTGAAGCTCGCCGGCGCAGATTTCACCTTCCCCCTGCTGTCGCACGATCACGCGCTCGACATGATCGCCATGCTTGGCTACCAGGGCGTCGACATCGGACTATTCGAAGAGCGCTCGCACCTTCAGCCATCGCATGTGACCCCTCAGCTCGCGCGTTCGGCGCGGGAGCTTTCGGCAAAGGTGCGCGACCGTGGCCTGGAGCTCGCGGACATTTTTTTCCAGGCGCCGACCTTCGAGACGATTGCCGTGAATCACCCTGATCCGGAAGAGCGGCGCAAGTCGCGCGAGCTCTTTCTGCGCATGCTCGAGTTCACCCTGCGCTGCAACGCCGGTCATATGAGCGGCTTGCCCGGTATGCGCTGGGACGACGAGCCCTTCGAGACCTCGCTCCGGCGCTGTGCCGACGAGTTAGCCTGGCGCGTCGAGCAGGCGCGGCAGATCGGCGTCGTCTTCGCGGTCGAGGCCCACCTCGGATCGGTCGTGCCGACGCCCCAGACGGCGATGCAGCTGGTCGAGATGACGCCGGGGCTGACCCTGACCCTCGACTATACGCATTTCACCTACCAGGGCTACGACGACGCCCAGATCGAGCCGCTCGTCCGCCACGCGTCGCATTTCCATGCGCGCGGGGCGTGCAAGGGACGCCTGCAGGCGCCCCGGACCGAGAACGTGATCGACTATCCACGCGTCGTGCGTGAAATGCAGCGCGTTGGCTACACCGGGTACGTCGGCGTCGAGTACGTCTGGCAAGAGTGGGAGCGCAACAACGAGGTCGACAACGTCTCCGAGTCGATCATGCTGCGCGATCAGCTGCGCGCCGTCGACCTGGCGTGAGCCGTGGAGGTCTTACTATGGTTTTGAAAGACCGTGTCGCGATCGTCACCGGGGCAGGCCGGGGCGTGGGCGCGGCCGTGAGCCGCGAGCTTAGCCGGCAGGGCGCTCGCGTCGCCGTCTGCGATATCGAGCTGGCGCTCGCAGAGCAAGTCGCGTCCGAAATCGGCGCGGGCGACGGCGAGGCGCAAGCTTTCGGCAACGACATCTCCCGGCCGGCCGAGGCCGACCGGCTGGTGGAGGCGACCCTCAGTCGCTTCGGTCGCGTCGATATCATGGTCAACAACGCCGCGATCTGTCCGCGGATCTCGATCGACGATATGACGGAGGAGGGCTTCGACCGGATCATCGACGTCAACCTGAAGTCGGTCTTTTTCCTGTCGCGTGCAGCTGGCAACGCAATGAAGACCCAGCGCTGGGGCCGTATTGTCAACGTGAGCTCGATCGGCGGCCGCACCGGCGGCATCTTCAACGCGACGGTCTACAGCGCGTCGAAAGCCGGCGTCATGTCGATGACCAAAGCCTTCGCGCGCCACTTTGCCCCCTACAACGTTACCGTCAACTGTGTTGCCCCCGGAAGCGTGAATACCCGCCTGATGGAGAGCCTCTCGGAGGAGTCGCTGCAGGCCACGATCGACGGCACCGTCCTGAAACGGCTCGCCGATCCGGCCGAAGTTGCCCAGGTGATCGTCTTCCTGGCCTCGGACGGGGCCTCCTACGTGACCGGCGCTACGCTGGACGTCAACGGTGGAGCGCTGATGGTATGACGGCCGTTCTGATTGTTGCCTACTGAGCCGGGAGATATCGATGCAGATCAAGCAGATCACGGCTTTTCCGCTGCGCTATCCGGAGCCTAACGACCACGACAACCTGCGCTACGTGACCCTCGCCCGGATCGAGACCGACGACGGCGTCGTGGGCTGGGGTGAATGTATCGCGCAATGGCCCGAGGCCGCGCTGGCGGTCAAGGTAATTGTCGACCGGGGTCTGGCGCCGGTTCTGATCGGGCGCGACCCGCGTGACATCTATCCCCTCTGGCTGGCGATGAAAGAGCAATCCTGGTGGTATGGAGAGGGCGGGATCGCATCGTTCGCGATCAGCGCGCTGGACATGGCCCTGTGGGATATCAAAGGCAAGGCACTCGGAGTGCCGCTCTATCAGCTGCTCGGCGGCAAGCTCCACGACCGTCTACGTGCCTGCGCCAGCACACATCCCTCCGTCTCGACGATCGACGGGATGGCGCGTGAGCTGGCGGGGCACGCCGAGCGTGGCTATACCGCGATCAAGGTCGGCTTCGGCAAGAAAGGCGCGGCGCGCCTGGGTTTCGAGCCCAAGCGTGACATCGCCTTCGTGAAGGCGGTGCGCGAGGCGCTCGGCGACGAGGTCGACTTCATGGTCGACCTGGGACACCCTGTGCGCTGGGAGGTCACGCAGGCGATCCGCATGGTGCGCGAACTGGAGCGCTATAACATCCGCTGGATCGAGGATCCGCTGTGCACCTTCGACTGGGAGGGCTATCCGCGCCTGCGCGCCGCGATCCAGACCCAGATTGCGACCGGCGAGGATCTGTGGACGGTCGCCGACTACCGGCGGCTGATCGAAGCCAACATCGGCGATGTGATCCTGGTCGATCCCGGGCGCGCCGAAGGCGTTACGGGGTATCTCAAAGTGATCGAGATGACGGTGCATGCACACCGCTACGTCAACGCCCATTCCTGGAGCAGCGCGCTCAATACCGCGGCCAGCATTCACCTCACGGCGGCCTCGCCCAACTACATCGTCATGGAGATGAAGCCCATCCCAAGCCCGATGCAGAACGAGCTCGTCCTGGATCCGATCGAGGTCAAGGACGGCTGGATCGCCGTGCCGGACCAGCCGGGGCTGGGCGTCGAGGTCGACGAGACGGTCGTCCAGAAATACCTCTTCGAGTGAAAGGGCATCTGCATGGCTCAGCTAACCTACGCGCAGGCGATCAACCAGGGTATCCGCGAGGAAATGCGCCGGAACCCGAAGATCGTGATGATGGGCGAGGACATCGGGAAGTACGGTGGTGTCTTCGGCGTGACCCGCGGCCTGCATGACGAGTTCGGGGGCGCGCGCGTGCGCGACGCACCGCTCAACGAGGCCTCCATCGTCGGCTTCTGTATCGGGCTCGCCATCTCGGGTATGCCTGCGATCGCCGAGCTCGAGTTCATGGACTTCGTCACCTATGCCATGGACCAGATCACCAACCAGGCTCCCAAGCTGCGCTACTTCTGGGGCGGCCAGGTCACCGTGCCGCTGGTCGTACGCACGCCGGTCGCGGCCGAGCTTGGCTTTGGCTCGCAGCACTCGCAGAGCCTCGAGGCATGGTTCGTCCACGTGCCGGGGCTCAAGGTCGCCATTCCCGCGACGCCCTATGACGCCAAGGGGCTGATCAAATCTGCGATCAGGGATGGAAACCCGGTCCTCTTCGTCGAGAACGTGCGGCTCTACGCCAGCCGCGGAGAGGTGCCGGACGACGACTACGTGATCCCGTTCGGCTGTGCCGATATCAAGCGCGAAGGCGGCGACGTCACGGTCGTCGCGATTGCCGCGATGGTGCCGGAAGCACTCGAGGCCGCCGATGCTCTGGCCCAGGCAGGCATCTCGGTCGAAGTGATCGACCCGCGCACGCTGGCGCCACTAGACGTCGATACGATCGTCGCGTCGGTGCACAAGACCGGCCGGCTGGTCGTGGCGCACAAAGCGCATAAGACCGGCGGCGTCGGAGCCGAGATTGCGCAGACCGTTACCGAGCGTGCCTTTCACTCGCTCGATGCGCCGGTCGTGCGCGTCGCCGCCCGCGACACGATCGTTCCGGCCAGTCAGGCGATCGAGACACTCGTCTATCCCGGCGTGAGCGACATCGTCGCCGCGTGCCGGTCGCTATTCTAGGGAGATCCTCCGATGGAGCTGACCGCTGAACGACAGATCGATCTGCTGCGCCAGATGTGGCTGATCCGCTTCTTTGAAGAGCAGGCGATGCGCCTGTACGGCGAGGGATACTTCCGCGGCTCGACCCATCCGTACATCGCTCAGGAGGCCACAGCGGTCGGAGTCTGTGCCGCCCTCGATCCGGGTGATCGCGTCCTGGCGACCTACCGGGGCCACGGCGTCTGCCTCGCGCAGGGCGCCGACCCCGGGCGCACGATGGCCGAGCTCCTAGGGCGGCAGACCGGCCTGTGCAAGGGCAAGGGCGGGTCGATGCACCTGGCCGACGCGAGCCACGGCTTCATTGGAAGCAATGGGATCGTCGCGGGGCATATTCCGATCGCGGGCGGTGTCGCGCTGGCCCAGCAGCTCGAGCAGACCGGCGCCGTCGTGGCCTGCTTCTTCGGCGACGGCGCGTCGTGTGAGGGCATCTTTTACGAAACCTGCAACATGGCCGCGCTCTGGAAGCTGCCGCTGATCCTGATCGTCGAGAACAACGGGTTTGCCATCTCGACCAGTGTCTCGGACTCGATCAGCGTTCCCGACATCGCGACGCGCGCCCAGGCTTTCGGTTTCCCGGGTATCACCGTCGACGGCACCGACCTCCTGGCGGTCTACCGCACCGCGGCCGAGGCGATTGACCGCGCACGGCGCGGCGATGGCCCGACCCTGGTCGAGGCAAAGACGATTCGCTGGACACGACACAGCGCCATCTCGGCCGGAGGCTCTGGCGCGGCCAAGGAGAGCGAGCAGTGGCGCGCGGGCGATCCGATCCCGCGCTTCCGCCAGACATTGCTCCAGCGTGACATCCTCTCCGAGTCAGATGCGCTGCGGCTCGAGCAGGAGGCGCGCCGGGAGATCGAGGTCGCCGTCGCCTTTGCGGTCGAAAGCCCGATGCCGTCACCGGAAAGCCTGTCCGAGGATGTTTTCGCGTGATCGGTTACAGGCGACGGTTTCCAACTCCCTGTTCCCTGTTCCCTCTCCGAGGTGACCATGAAGATTACCAAGATCGAAGCCATCCCGCTGGTGCGAAAGCTGGACCAAGAGTTCCTTGGCGGCACCTACCGGATCGTCAACCGCAACACGCTGGTGACGCGCGTCTACACGGACGACGGTATCGTCGGCGAGGTCTTCGGCGGCGACGAGGACCGGACGCAGGCCGAGGTCGTGGGCGTGATCCGCGATCATTTCGCGCCCATGCTGATCGGGGAGGACGCGTGCGACGTGGAGCGGCTATGGGACAGGATGTTCTCGTACCCGCTCGATCTTGGCAACCGCAGTCTGCATGTCCTGGACCTCCATAATCAGGGGATCAGGATGCAGGCGATCGCGGCCGTGGACATGGCCTTGTGGGATGCCCTCGGCAAATTCTACGGTGTTCCGGTCTACAAGCTGCTGGGTGGGTACCGCGACCGCGTGCCCGTGATCGCGATCGGCGGCTACTACGAGGCGGGCAAGGACCAGAACGCCCTCAACGAGGAGATGCTCTACTACCGCGAGCTCCAGATGGCCGGCGTCAAGCTCAAGGTCGGCCGTGTGAGCGTCGCCGAGGATGTCGAGCGCGTACGGGCCGTGCGCGAGACGGTCGGCGCGGACTTCATCATCGCCTGCGATGCTAACCAGGGCTGGACGCCTCGGCAAGCGATCGAGTTCTGCCGCGCGGTCGCGCCGCTCGATATTCGCTGGATCGAGGAGCCCGTGCGCTGGTACGATCAGCTCGAAGGGCTGCGTATGGTGCGCGAGGCCTCGCCGATCCCCGTGACCGCGGGCCAGGGCGAGATCACCCGGTTTGGCTGCCGCGACCTGGTGATGCATGGCCGCGTGAATATCCTCAACGTCGACGTGACTCTCGTCGGCGGCGTCACAGAGTGGCGGCGCATCGGCGCCTTCGCAGGTATGTTCGACGTCGAGATGGCGCACCACGAAGAATCCCAGATAGCGCTCCATCTCCTGGCGTCGATCCCGCACGGCCTCTACGTCGAGATTTTTCCGAACTTCAAGCGCGATCCGATGTGGTTCGAGCTGCCGGTCGAGCGACCGCGCATCCACGACGGTTATATGGAGCTACCTAAGGGCCCGGGCTTCGGTATGGACCTGGATCAGGCGATTATCGAACGCTACCGCGTCGGTTGAGCGAAGCGAGGGGCGGGATGGCATTCGGCAGATACTTCGAAGAGTTCGAGGTCGGGCAGGTTTTCGAGCATTGGCCCGGGCGCACGATCACCGAGACGGACAATACCTGGTTCAGCCTACTGACCATGAACCAGCATCCGCTGCATATCGACGCGCATTACGCCGGCCAGACACAGCACGGCCGGCCGCTGGTGGTCGGCACGCTGGTCTTTAGTATCGTCGTCGGGCTGAGCGTCGCCGATATCAGCGGCCGGGCGATCGCCAACCTCGAGTATCAGGAGGTCAAGCACGTCGGTCCGGTCTTTCATGGCGACACGATTTATGCCGAGACCAGGGTGCTCGATCTTCACGCGTCGCGGAGCAAGCCCGACCGTGGCACCGTCCTCGTCGCCACGCGAGCCTACAATCAGCGGGACGAGACCGTCCTCACCTTGAGGCGGATCGTCCTCGTACCGCGCCGGCCGGCCGAAGCGGTCGATGCGCAGAGGAGCTCTTAGTATGCGGCTGCCGCTCGAGAACGTTCGCATCTTGGCGGTGGATCAGTTTGGCGCGGGTCCCTTCGGCACGATGATGCTGGCGGATCTGGGGGCGGAGGTCATCAAGATCGAGGATCCGGCGACCGGAGGCGACGTCTCCCGCTATGTGCCGCCCTATGCCGTCGAGCAGGATAGCCTCTACTACCAGTCGTTCAATCGTGGGAAGAAGAGCATCACGCTCAATCTCAAGACCGCTGCCGGCCGCGAGATCCTGCACCGCCTGGTCAAGGTCTCGGATGGTCTGTTGTGCAACTTGCGCGGCGACTCGTGGCGGAGACTGGGCCTCAACTACGACGCGCTCAAAGGTACGAACCCGCGCATCGTCTGCTGCTCGCTGACGGCCTACGGCGCAACCGGGCCGCGCGCCGCCGAGCCGGGCTACGACTATCTCGTGCAGGGCTACGCCGGGTATATGAGCATCACCGGCAGCCCGGATGGCCCACCCGAGAAGTGCGGCGTTTCGGTCATCGACCACGCCGCCGGATTCGCGGCCGCGCTCGGCCTGGTCGCCGGCGTGCTTCGCGCGCGCGCGACCGGAGAGGGCTGCGACGTCGACGTGAGCTTACTCGACACGGCCGTCTCGATGTTGAGCTACCTGGCGATCTGGAGCCTTAACCGCGACCACCAGGCCGTGCGCATGCCGGGCTCGGCGCACCAGACGCTCGTGCCGGTGCAGACCTTCGAAACGCGCGACGCGTACCTGGTGATCTTCTGTGGCAAGGAGCATTTCTGGCAGGAGCTCTGCAGCGCGTTGGATCTCCCTGCCTTGGCCGAGGATCCGCGCTTCCGGACCTTCAAGCTGCGCTACCAGCACCGCGAGGAGCTTCTTCCGCTCCTAGAGCAGCGGCTGCGCCAGCGCACGACGGCGGAGTGGCTCCACCGGCTCGAAGGCCGGGTGCCCTGTGCGCCCGTCAACACTATTGCCCAGGGGCTGGCCGATCCCCAGGTGCGCGCGCGCGAGATGATCGTCGAGGTCGATCATCCCATATTCGGCTCGATCAAAGAGGTGGGCAGCCCGATCAAGATCGTAGGCGTCGACGGCCCGGCCGCTCCGGCCTCGGCGCTCGGCGCAGATACGACGACGATTCTCGGACGCTACTTGAGCTACGACGACGACGAAATTGCCCGGTTCCGCGCGGCCGGCGTGATCTGAAAGCAGGGAGCGATGGTTTTCGAAGTGGTGATCCCCGTCCTCGATCAGACGGGCGACGAGGTTGTTCTGCAGTTGTGGCTGGCTGAGGAAGGCGACACGGTCGAGCCGGGCGACGTGCTCTGTGAGGTTGAGACCGCCAAGACGACGGTAGAGATTCAAGCCGAGGCAGGCGGCCTGCTGCGGAGACGGCTGGTAGAGGCCGGCCAGGCGATCCCACCGCGTACGGTGATCGGCCTGATTGGTCCGGCAGACGAGGCCTTGCCGGAGATCGATCCTTTCCGCCACGTGAAGCAGGACTTGCCCCCCGCCCCGACCACGCGCGATAGTGCTCCGACCGGGGAGACGCGAACGCCTCCCGTTGCTTCGTCCCCGCCGATCGCGCCCGCCCAGGCGGGCGCGACGCAGCCCCCGAGCCGCGCACCGCGTCGCGTGATTGCCTCGCCGCGCGCGAAGCGCCTCGCCGCCGAGCTTGGCGTCGATCTCTCGCACTTGCAGGGGACCGGCCCCGAGGGGAGCATTGTCGAGGACGATATTCGCAAGGCCGTTGCGCGGCCGGCCACCCCGGCCGCGGATCGGGCGGCACAGGCCAAAGCCGCGCTCGTCTCACGGTCGTGGCAGACCATCCCGCACTTCTATACGGCCATGTCCGTGGAGCTCTCCCGTATCGTCGACCGGAAGCGTCGGGATGGGGACACGACCTACACGGACTACTTCGCGCACGCGATCGCCGGCGCGCTGCAGGCCATCCCCGCCGCCAACGGCTTCTGGACCGACGACGGCCTGCAGCTCGTCTCCGAGGTTCGCCTGGGGCTGGTGATTCAGACTGCGCGCGGCCTGGTGATTCCGGTCTTGCGCGATCTCGGCCGGCGCTCCCTGGCCGAGATCGCCGCCGAGCGGAAGCGACTCGTCGAGCAGGCGCATGCGGGCCGGCTGCCGTCGGCAGATCTCGAAGGCGCCACCTTCACGCTGTCGAACGTCGGGGCCGGCCATGTCGACTACTTCACGGCGATTATTAGCCCACCGCAGGTCGCGATCCTCTCCGTGGGCAGCATTCAGCCGCGGCCGGTCGTCGTCGGTTCCGAGCTCGCGATCCGCCCGGCGGCGACCTTTACGCTCGGCGCGGATCATCGCGCGATCGACGGACGGCTGTCGTCCGCCTTGCTCGAAGAGCTGAAGCGGATTTTGGAGGCGTACTAGGGCTTGCCATGCTGGAAGCACACCTCTTTGACGCTGCGAAGACGGAGTGGACCGAGAGCGCACAATTCCCCGGTCTGCTCGTCAAAGCCCTGGAAACCCATGCGACCCATCCATGCGCGCGTGTGACGCTCGTGAGGCTGGCCGTGGGCGGGAGCATCGGCACGCATGTGCACGAGCTGGAGACTGAGACGGCCTTTGTGCTCGCCGGAGCGGGTCTGCTGCGTCTCGGAGACGCCGAGGCGGCGGTGCAGCCCGGCGCCGGCGTCTCCGTTCCGCCCGGGCTTTACCATAGCCTGCACAACACCGGCGACGTGCCGCTGGAGCTACTCGCGATGCATACGTTGCCCCGCGAATGACGTATCGAGGAGGATCCAAGGATGGCTATCGGCGAAGATCGGCGCGCGCGCATCGGCGTGATCGGCACGGGCTGGTGGGCGACGACCGCGCATCTTCCCTCGCTGACCCGGTATCCCTCGGCCGAGGTGGCGGCCATCGCAGATCTCAGCTCCGAGCGCTTGAACAAAGCCGGCGATGCTTTCGGCGTCGAGCGCAGGTACACCGATTACCGCCGGATGCTCGACGAGGAGCGCCTCGACGGCGTCGTCGTGGCGACGACCCACGCGACGCACTACGAAATCGCGCGCGACGTCCTCCGGCACAAGCTCGGCTTGCTGGTCGAGAAGCCGATGGTGCTGCATGCCCGCGAAGCTCGCGAGCTGGTCGAGCTCGCCGAGGCACAGACGGTCCCGCTGATCGTCGGCTATCCGTGGCATTTCGTGGCACAGCATGAGCAGCTCCGGCAGGCGATCGCCGGAGGCAGGCTCGGGCGGATCCAGCTGATCTCGAGCCTCTTCGCCTCGATGGTCATCGAGTACTACCGCGCGAACCCGCAGGCCTACCGGCCGATCTTCAATTGGAGCGTCACGGGACCGACGGCCGCCACGTATAGCGAGCCCGCGGTCGCGGGCGGTGGCCAGGGCCACCTCCAGGTAACCCATGCCGCGGGACTGATCTTCTGGCTAACGGGCCTGCGGGCGGTAAGCGTCGGAGCGTTCATGGAAAATTGCGGGCTGAAGGTCGACCTCTGCGACGCGATCGCCGTCCGCTTCGATAATGGAGCCCTTGGCACGGTGGCGAGCACCGGCGGCATCGCGGCCACTGCCGCCAACAACCAACAGCTCGAGTACCGCATCTACGGCACCGAAGGCTACGCGCTCCTGGATGTGCAGGGCGGGACCTGCTCGATCTTCTCCAACGACGGCACGGTCGAAACGCTCGATCCGGTCCCCTCCGGTCGCGGATATCCGCAAGAGGCCACCTCGCGCCATCTCGTGGACGTGCTTCTCGGACGCGCCGAGAACCGCTCCCCCGGTGAGGTCGGCGCCCGCGTCGTCGAGCTGCTGGACGCGGCTTACGTTTCGGCCGCGCAGGGCCGCATCATCCGCGTGGACGAGCTGTAGGACCCCAGCGTCTGCTTCGAGGGGCGAAGCCTCGGATCGAAATGAGGCGCGACGAGCCGTTCCCGTCGCCGCGATCCGGCGCGATGGGGCCAGACTCACCTTCAAAGCCCGTGGGCGTGAGCGTGAGCGTGAGCGTGAGCGTGCCGGAGAACGGCGCAAAGGAGTACCGGGACGTGGAGATCAAAGGGCGGAATGCAATCGTCACGGGTGGTGGCAGTGGTATCGGGGCGGCGATCGCGGCTAGCCTGTGCGAGGCGGGGGCGCGTGTGATGATCGCCGGGCGGCGCGAGGAGCGGCTGCGCGAGACGGTCGCATCAATCCGTGCAGCGGGCGGTGACATCGCCTATCGACCCACGGATGTAGCGCAGGCCGACGAGTGCGCGGCGCTGGTCGCAGCCGCCGTCGACACCTACGGACCTGTCGACATCCTCGTCAACAACGCGGGGATTACGAGCCACGGACAGGCCATCGAGCAGTGTACTGCTGCGGAGTGGGACCGGGTCATAGCCATCAATCTGCGGGCGGCATTTCTGCTGACGTGCGCCGTCCTGCCGGCGATGAAGGCGCAGCGGCGTGGCTTCATTCTGATGGTCAGCTCCGACTCGGGCATTTATCACTTTCCGCGGCAGGTGATCTATGGCCTGAGCAAGCATGGGATGAACGACCTGGTCCAGTATATCCTGGCCGAGTACCGGCAATACAACGTCCACGCCGTGGCGCTCTGTCCCGGTCTGACCGATACCGAGATGGGTCTTGGCTTCAATCCAACGGTGCGCCAGAACGTGCTTTCGGCGGAAGCCGTGGCCGCCTGGGCCCGCTGGGCTATCTCTCAGCCCGACAATATGAACGTGGCGCAGCCAATAGTGCTCTCGCCGATGCGTAATCCCATGGAGTAGCCGCTCGAACGAGCAGCGACCTGAACCGCAGGAGATACGACAGATGAATGATCCCGAAGTTATCGACGTGGAGACCTCGATCGACACGTTGCGCTTCAGCCGGGAAACAGGCCGGCTGCTTTCCTTCCGCAGAAAGGACGATCCGGACCATGAGCTGCTGTGCCGGATCGAGGACGACCCGGTCTTCGTCCTGCAGTACCTGGACGAAGTTTCGCGTTTTCGCCAGATCAGCTCGAATCAGGCCGCGGAAGTCGAGGTCAGATGCGAGCACGCCGGCGATCAGAGCGACGACGCAACCATAACGGCAAGCTTCCGGCGGCTCGACGAACGGGAGCTCGACGTGACGGTAACGGTGCGCACGTCGAAGCGCGATCGTTTCAGCCACTGGTCGCTGGCGCTTCACAACGAGGCCGGGCTGACCTTCACCGATATTCAGTTCCCATTCGTCGTTCTGCCGTACCAGCTGGGTGGAACGGCCGGCAGCGAGCGCCTGCTATGGCCGATCGGGGCCGGCCTACTGCTCGCGGAGCCCAAACCGCAGGATCTCGACCCGGACAGCCCGCATACCTGGCAGATGCGGCCGGAAAATAGTGACTCGCTACATTATCCGGGCTTTACGGTAGCCCAGTTCCTGGCGTACTTCGACGATCGCGCCGGGGTGTATATAGGCTGTCAGGATGCAGCCGGCATGATCAAACAGCTCAAGCCGGTGCACCACGAGCCCGGAGTACGGCTCGGGATAGCGCACGTGGGCGATTGGCCGGAGTACGGCGAGCGTGCGCTGCCCTACGACGTCGTCGTGGGAAGCTTTACCGGCGACTGGTACGCGGCCGCGGAGCTCTATCGCGGCTGGAGCCTGCGGCAGGACTGGGCACGACGACCGTTGCATGCCCGCGACGACGTCCCCGGATGGCTTCTCGATTCGCCGCCACACATCATCCTGCGTATCCAGGGAGAGCTCGACATCGGTCCGGCGCTGCCGAATGACGCGTTTCTGCCCTACGCCCGGAGCATACCTTTGCTCGAGCGGCTCGCAGAGCGGCTCGATGCCCCGCTCGTGCCCGTGATCATGTCGTGGGAGCGGCCGGGCCCCTGGATCTATCCCGACTGCTTTCCGCCTGCCGGCGGCGCCGACTCCTTGAAGGAGTTCACGGGTCTGGCCCGCGAGCACGACTGGCACATCGGGACCTTCTGTAATGGGACGCGCTGGGTCACCGGCCACTACTGGAGCGGCTACGACGGCACGGACTATTTCTACGAGCGAGAGGGGGCCAGATCGGTTTGCCGCACTCACACGGGCGATCTCTGGCATGAGAATTGGGATGCCACTTGGCGCCCGAGCTATGCCTGCTGCCTCGCGGCGCCGATGACGCGCGAGATCGCCGTCGACTTCGTGCGCACGGTCATGGACTACGGCCTCGATTGGATCCAGTTCTTCGATCAAAACGTCGGCTGCTGCACCTTCCCATGCTTTGCCGCGGACCATGGCCATCCATCGGTGCCCGGGAGCTGGATGACGGAGAGCATGCGCCATGTCGTGGATGCGTTTCACGCCCTGGCGCGCGACGAGGTCGCCCGGGGTACGGGCCGCCAGATCGTTTTCTCGGTGGAGGGGCCGGTCAACGAGTATTTTCTGCAGGACTTCCAGATCTGCGATATACGCGTCGTCCCACCCGGCCACCGGCCCGACCATCGCCTGTGGCGCGGCTTCGTTCCGCTCTACCACTTCCTCTATCACGAGCTCGTGCTGATCCAGGGCGGCTTCGGCTACGGCCCCGAGCCGTATCATCTGCCGATCCGGAACGCCTACAACCTGGTCGTCGGCGAGATCCCCGGAGCCGTTATGAAAGGCGACGGGAGGCTGCTCAACCTCGATACTTCCAATTGGGCGCCCTGGGATATCGAGGCCGGAGATGACGAGCACGCCGTCCGGATGCTGCGCGCCGCGACCGCGCTCCGCCGCGGTCCGGCCGAGCCCTTCCTGGTCTACGGCCGGATGCTTGCGCCGGCCCAGGTCGAGCAGATCGAGACGATGCGCTGGCAGCACGGAGGCACCGACCATTCGATTGAGGCGATCTTCCATGCCGCGTGGCAGGCTCCGGATGGGCGCTTCGGCCTCGTACTCGCCAACTGGACCGATCAGCCACAGGCGCTGGCGGTCGCCGATCCGCGCCTTGCCGGGGCCGTCGCGCAGCACCTATCGGGGCCAAGCCTGGAGACAAAGCCGCTTTCCGATACGGGCGATCACATCGCGCTACACCTGCCACCGCTCAGCTGCGCCCTGATCGAGTCGCTCGGGATCGGAGAGAATAGCTCGCCATCGTCGGCTCGCGAATAAGCGCGTGCCGGCCCGTACCCTCAGAGGAGCCTACGCCACATGATGTACGCCGCGCAAAACTGTGCCGTCGAATGGTCCTACACGTCGGGAAAGAGCTACCGCGATCCCTTCAACGAGGTGGAGCTTGATCTGCTCGTGACCGGGCCCGGCGGGACCGAGCAGGTGGTGCCGGCCTTCTGGGCCGGTGGGCAGACGTGGCGCGTCCGGTACGCGTCGCCCGAGGCCGGTACCTATCGCTACCGCCTGCGCTGCTCGGACCCTGACAATACCGATCTCAACGGCCAAGCAGGCAGCCTCGAGGTCACGCCCTACGATGGGCCGGTTGCCCTGCTCCGGCATGGGCCGCTCCGCGTGGCCGCCGACCGGCGGCACCTCGAGCATCGCGACGGCACGCCCTTCCTGTGGCTCGGCGACACGTGGTGGATGGGCTTGTGCAAGCGTCTGGCATGGCCCGACGAATTTCAGCAGCTGGCGGCCGACCGCGCGGCCAAGGGCTTCAACGTCGTCCAGATCGTCGCCGGTCTTTATCCCGACATGCAGCCCTTCGACGAACGCGGCGCCAACGAGGCCGGCTTCCCGTGGGAGCCGGATTTCGCGCGCATCAACCCGTCGTACTTCGACATGGCGGATCTGCGGATTGCCCATCTCGTGCGGGCCGGCATCGTCCCGTGTATCGTCGGCTCTTGGGGCTACTTTATGGACTTCGCCGGGCCGCGGGTGCTGGAGCAGCACTGGCGCTACCTGGTCGCGCGCTACGGCGCCTATCCCGTCGTCTGGTGTGCAGCAGGCGAGGCGCTGATGCTCTACTACCTCAGCTCCGGCGACGAAGCGGAGGCCGAGACCAAGCGCACGGAGCTTCGATCGCGCTGGAGCGCTCTGGTCCGCAGCATCCGCTCGTTCGATCCGTACGGGCATCCCATCACAATCCACCCGACGCGCTTCGGCCACGACCAGGTGGAGGATCCCTCGGCACTCGACGTCGACATGCTACAGACCGGGCACTCGGGCTACACGAGCCTGGCCACGACGGTGGACATGGTGGAGGCGGCCCTGGGGCACGCGCCGAGGATGCCGGTTCTGGTGGGCGAGGTCGACTACGAAGGCATCCTCGAATCGAGCCGCGAAGAGATGCAGCGTTTTCTCTTCTGGACCTGTTTCCTCACCGGGACGGCCGGCCATACCTACGGAGCCAACGGCCTGTGGCAGGTCAATCGACGCGAACGGCCATACGGCGCGTCGCCGCACGGCACATCCTGGGGCAACACGCCCTGGGACGACGCCTACCGGCTGCCCGGATCGGCCCAGCTCGGCTTCGCGAAACGCCTGCTGGAGCGCTATCCCTGGTGGAGATTCGATGCGCATCCTGAGTGGGTCGAGCCGCATGCCGCCGAGACGAGCCGCATGTCGGCCTACGCGGCCGGCGTCCCGGGAACGGTTCGGGTCATCTTCATCCCGGCAGAGGCGATCTGGTCAGTCTTCCGCGGCGCCACGCTGCTCAAGGATCTCGACCTCGACACGCAGTACCACGGCTTCTACTTCAATCCGAAGACCGGCGTCGAGCATGACCTCGGAGCGGTGACGCCCGATGATCGTGGACAGTGGGTGGTTGGGAAGCCGCCGATCTTTCAGGATTGGGTGCTCGTCCTCGAAGGCTGAGATTCGGCGTCGACGAAGCGATTGACCACGATATGAGCTAGTAGGAGGCTGGACGCGTGACCGGCATAGCAGATCCGAAATCGGTTCAGATCGCCGCCTATTACTTCCCTGGCTATCATGCCGACCCGCGGACCGACGCCGCGCACGGGGCAGGCTGGACGGAGTGGGAGCTCGTCAAGCGCGGGGAGCCAAGATTTCCCGGGCATGCCCAGCCGAAGGTTCCCCTGTGGGGCTACGAGGATGAAGCGAGCACTGAAGTCTTCGCCAGGAAGATCGCGGCGGCGGCCGATCACGGCGTCGACTTCTTCATCTTCGATTGGTACTGGTACGATGACGGCCCATTCCTGAACCTGCCGTTGGACGCCGGCTTCCTGCGCGCCTCCAACAACGACCGGCTGAAGTTCGCCCTGATGTGGGCCAACCATGATTGGGTAGATATCCATCCGGCCAAGCTGTCGACACCACCGGGACTCCTCTATCCCGGCGCCGTAACGCGGGAAACCTTCGATACCCTGACGCAGCACGTCATCCGCGATTACTTCACGCACCCGTCGTACTGGAAGATCGACGGCTGCCCCTATTTCTCCGTCTATGAGCTCTACCGACTGGTCCAAGGCCTGGGCGGCGCCGAGGCCGCGGTGGATGCGCTGCGTGGGTTCCGCGAGCGCACCCGCGCGGCAGGCTTTCCGGATCTGCACCTGAACGCGGTTATCTGGGGCATCCAGATCCTTCCCGGGGAGCACGCCTTCGCCGATCCATCCACGATGGTCTCCGCCCTTGGCTTCGACAGCGTCACGTCCTACGTCTGGATCCATCATCTCACGCTCACGGATTTCCCGGCGACGGATTACCGCTGGGCTACGCAGGAGGCAGCTGCACACTGGCGGCGCGCCGCGGCCGAATTCGACCTGCCGTACTATCCTAACGTGACGATGGGGTGGGACTCGAGCCCGCGGGCCATTCAGTCCGACCGCTTCGTGAACCGGGGCTATCCCTTCATGCCCGCACTTGTGCGCAACAGCCCGGAGGCCTTCAGAGAGGCGCTGGTCGCGCTCAAGGACTATCTGAGCCTCCGTCCGGAGCAACCGAGGATTTTCACCGTCAATGCGTGGAACGAGTGGACCGAGGGCAGCTACCTTGAGCCGGACACGGTCCACGGCATGGCCTATCTCGAAGCGATTCGCAGCGTTTTCAGGCCCGATCGCGGGGTGTCGTAGGAGGCAGCCGTGCTGGAGATTTCCGCCCAGCCCGCAGATCCAACGGACGACGGAGGCCACGCACCGCCGGATATTGCGCTGCTCGACGAGATTCAGGGACGGCTGCTCTGGCAGCCGGGGCCGAGCGGCCGCCATATCGCGCTGGGTATCTCCGAGATGAACCTGTTCATGCTGCTCGGCCAGCTTGGGCTTTCAGCTGAGCTCTGCGGCCAGCTGCTGTTGCGATCGGCACGGTCTACGATCCTTTCGTCTGCCGCGGACTCGACGCGCTGATGCATGGTCTCTACTCCGGCGCCCGCTTCATCTTCGCCGGCACGCCGTCGGGCATCACCCTCGCCTCGGAGGGTGGTGCTCATCAGTCCGTGGTCATGCCGGATCTGGGGGTCGACGAGCTGTTCGGAAAGTTCATCCAGCCAAGTCTTCAACCCATCTTGTGGAGGACTTCACAATTAACCCGAGGGGGGTTAAAGAATGATTCCGGGCGAATTTTGTTCGACAGCGCGCGGATGGACTTTTCGCACTATATGCCATATTGGCAAGGAGGCACCCATGAAGATTACCGAGATAGGCGCCAGGCGGCTCACCGTCCCCCCACACTGAGAAACTCTCGGGGCGGTGCTCCTCATGGGCGCAGGACGCGGAGGTCGCGAATCCGATGTCGCGCTACCCGCAGGTCAAGGCGCACCGCAGCCTGTGGCTTCCCAAGTGGGAAAACGTCTGGTGCAAAGTCACCCTGGAAGATGGAACCTGGGGCATCGGCCAGACTGGTCACGATCGGGCAGTTGCCGCAGTCGTCGAGGACCATCTCGCGCCGCAGCTTGTCGGTCAGGACTGCCTGGCCACCGAGAAAATCGCCGGCATGATGTTTCCGGAGGCCTGGCTGACGCCGTTCTTCTAAGCGGACGGTCCAACACGGCCGGCCTGTTTTGTCTGGCTGCGCCGATGCGGAGATTGCCGGATAGCGAGAGGGATTATGAGCATCGACTCGACGAACTTCGACCCCAATAGGGATCCTCTGCCAGAGCTTTCCGTGTGCGAAGGAGAGCCGGCCCCACACATCGGTGAGATCGAGCGCGTCGCCGTCGACGACTCGCGGATTACCGTGGCCGGCGCGGTAGATCACCGCGCCGGCCAGGCGCAGTTCGCTCTGGAGCTCTACGAGCTCGCGCCGTACCACTCCGAGCTTGACTACAAAAACCTCGCGCCGATTGCTGTGCAGGCCGGCCCGTCAAAAGGCCTCGACTTCAGCTTCACGATTGAACGTTTCGATGGACCGCGCGACCGCTACTACTCGAAGTTCCTGGTCGTCGCCCGCGACCGCGGGTCGGACGGCCAGGAGCCGCGACTGGTCGCCGGGCCCATGTATCCCTTCGAGATCGAGTTCGCCGCCACATATGACTACCCCTACCCGCGGGTGCCTTCGAAGAAAGGTCTGCAGGTGCAAATGGTCGACGACGCGGTGGCGCTGCGTATCTGCCACGCGGCGCTCAACGTCCAGTTCGACCGGATGATGCTGCGGCAGAAGCTCGATCCGGACAGGACCATCACCTTCACTTCGCAGGGTCGCGAGTTCTACTTCGACCGGAGCTTCACCGAAAACCTGGACGGTACTATCAAGACGCTCTCCGATAACGGGATCGTCGTCTACCTCATCCTGCTGCTCTACCACAATGCCGATCCGAACTCAGCGTTCCCGGAGCTGGTTCACCCCGATACAAGGAGCGGCGCAGAGCGTGTGCCCGCGGTCGTGAAAAGTGGAGAGGACGCGCTCAGCTTCGAGGCACAGCTCCAGGATGGAATCGTGCTCGCCTTCAACACCGCCGACGCGGAAGGCGTGGCGCACTTCACTGCAGCGGTCGAGTTCCTGACGGCGCGCTATACTCGTGCCGACCAGCGCTATGGCCGGGCGTTGGGGTATATCGTCGGCAACGAGGTCGACTCGCAGTGGATCTGGCAGAACATGGGCGAGCAGCGGCTTGAGCGATTCATGGGTTTCTACGAGCGCGCCGTCCGGATTGTCTATCAAGCGGCGTGCAGGTGTTACACCGGCGCACGTGTCTATATCTCGCTCGATCATCTCTGGAACATTACTTTCCGCGATGAACCTGGCCGCTACTACCGTGGCCGCGAGGTCGTCGAGGTGATGAACCGGCTCTCAAAGGCGGGCGGCGACTTCCCATGGCATATCGCCTATCATCCTTACCCGGAAGATCTCACCAAGCCCGCGACCTGGAACGACACCACCGCGATCGATAGCGTCGAGACGCCACGCATCACCTTCAAGAACTTACATATCCTACGCCAGTACCTCGCGCAGGAACGGCTGCACTACGCCGGAGCGGCTCGGCGGGTCATCCTCTCAGAGCAGGGCTTCCACACGCCCGACCTCTCCGTCGAGTCGCAGCGGCTACAGGCGGCCGCCTACGCCTACGCCTACTACAAAGTGCTCTTCGACGAGTGGATCGACGCGTTTATTCTGCACCGCCATGTGGACTCCAAAACGGAGTTCGGTCTGCGGCTGGGTCTATGGAGTTGGGGCGAGGCGAGTGATGAGAGCTCGGCGCCCGGCCAGAAGAAATACATCTACGACGTCTTCCGGCGAATCGACACGGCCGACGCACTTGCCGTCACCGCCTTTGCCCTACCGATCATCGGCATCACAAGCTGGTCCGAAGCCGTGCCCGGCTTCGATCCTGCGCTGCTCGACCGGTATGCCGAGCCGCGTGGCAAGCGGGATCCGGATGGTGAGACAGCGGCGGATTGCTGAGAAGATCTCAGAGAACGGTCTGCATCTACGGATTACGCTCGTAGGAAGCTGCACTACGTGAGCAGGTTACTCCTTTTCAAACGTGTGATGCAAGCTGTAAGGATGCAGGGCGGGGTAAGATTTCTCCTACTTGACAAGGCAGACTTCGCCACGTATCTTTGCGGGGCATAGCTGCGAACTGGCGCATGCTCGTCGAGGAGGCAGCCGCCAACGATGACCGCCATAGCCATAACCCTTGATCGGCAGGCGCGCGTCAAATCCACCGGGCGGGTGCGCGACATCATCGAGCTCCTGGCCCGCCAACTAGAGGGACTCGGTTTCACCGAGCTGCTTACGCGCTCCGACAGGCTCGGCCTTCGCGTATGGGAGGGCGGCCAGGCATATCTCCGCCAGCGGGATCTCGTGCGCGAAGCGCTTCCCGTGATCGAAAGTGTCGCGCGGACGATCAACGAGACGACGCAGCTCGCGATCCTTGACGGGATCGAGAATGTATACATGGCAAAGGTGGAGAGCTCCCACCCGCTGCGGCTACAGTCAGACGTAGGCAGACGGCTGTATGCGCACGCGACCGGCCTTGGAAAGACACTCTTGGCGCATCTCTGCCATGACGACCTGCTAGCACGCTTGAAGGGCTGCACGCTTCCCAGGTTCACGGAGAACACCATCAACGACGAGAGCCAGATTATCAGCGAGCTGGCGACGATCCACGAGCGCGGCTTTGCCGTCGACGCCGACGAATACACGCCCGGCGTGACGTGCCTCGCGGTCCCGATCTGTTCCTATCCTGAGCGTGCTATTGCGGCACTCAGCGTCTCCATCCCGGTCACGCGGGTCAGTTCCGAACTTCTATCGGCAGCCCTGCAATTGATCGCGGAAGGCGGCCTGAACACCTCGCGGCGCCTGGGCTGCTCGCAGGATGATCCCCGACTGGCGCGACTGCTTGAAGCACCTGTTGCCGGGGAGGAACTCGTGCTCCTTGTAAAAAAGGACGCGAGGAAGTAAGTCACGTGACGGCGCGTTTTGACAGCCGACGAAGCACATCCGACGCCTGACAACCGTTTTGAAAGGAGGTGATCGCCGGACAAGAGGAGGGTCCGCTCACATACCATTTTGCCCCGTTCAACAAAAAAGGGTGCGCTATCGACTAGCCTAGGAGGTTTCGATGAGCTCTCGACGGCTTCATAGACGATCCTTTCGGATTCCGATCCTGTTGCTTATGCTGACCACGCTCGTCGTGGGCTGCGGCACGCAGCAGGCAGCACCCCAGGCAACCGCCGTACCTCCGGCCCCGGCTGCTGCTGCACAGACCGAGTCAGCCGCTCAGACCCCGGCCACGACTGAGGCACCTGCGGCTACCGCCGCAGAGCTCGCAACTTCCGCCGTCACCGAGATGCCCTCCATGGCGGCAACCGCGGCGGGAGCGGCCACGCCTGCCGCGCCGGCGGCCGGAGAGACTGCAACGAGCGATCTTGTGGAGATCGCGCCGGCCACGACCTCGACCGCAGCCGCCGCGGCCAGCAACCTGGAGGGCGAGGTCACCATCAGCTTCCAGAGCAACGATACCCAGACCTGGGAGGCGCTCGCCAAGGCGTATATGGCCAAGCACCCGAAAGTCAAGGTCAACGTCGAGCTTAAGCCGAGCGAAGGTTACCAGGAGTACATCCGCTCGCAGTTCGCCGCGGGAACGCCCAAGGCTTCACTAGTGAACCCCAACGTGGTCGCCGACCTTCTGAACGCCAAGAAGTTCCTCGACATGTCGCCGTACCTCGACCGCCGGAACCCGTACAGCAACCGGCCTTGGCGTGACGACATGGACGCGACAGCCGTGGCAAACATGCGCAACCCGGTCACCGGAGAGATGTATGTCTTGAACCTTGAGACGGTTCAGATCTTGTGGTTCTACAACACGTCCGCCTTCAAGAAAGCCGGCATTCTGGACGAGGCGCAAGCCATCTCCAAGACGGAGCGCAACCAGCCAACCTGGTCACAGTTTATGAACTGGTGCGACAAGCTCAAAGGCTCCGGTTATATCCCCGTAGCGATCGAGGGAGATTTCCGATCATTCTTTGAGATACGTATGGGCTGGCTGGCGCGCATGTACCTCGACCAGTACACCCGCCACGAGGCCGACCTTGTACGCGCCAAGCCAGGCGACTGGGACTTCCGCGAAGGAATCGACGACCAGTGGAAGTACGATCCCAAAGACCCGCACAACGACGACGCTACCAAGATCACCTTCAACAGCACGCGTAAAATGATTGCCTTGAAGGATCACAAGCAGCGGGTCGACGGCCCCGAGTTCCGCGAGCTCTATACCAACTTGAAGCAGTTCAGCGATCGCTGTGCTCCTCCAGGATGGCTTGGCACGTCGGATGCCTACCCGCTCTTCCTCACCCAGAAGGCGGCGATCCGGCTCGACGGGGCGTGGCTCCTCTCGAGCTTTGAGAAAGATATTCGTAGCCTTGCCGAGGGCAAGTATATCTCCGGCAGTGCAAAGGAGGGCCAGCCGACGCCGACCGCACTGCCTGGGCAGCCGGCTTCAGCCTTCGAGCTTGGGTCATTCAACAACCCTACCATGGAAGGAAAGGCTGTCGACGCTCCGGCACGAACCATCGAGGTTAACATCGGCTTCTGGGGTATTCCGAAGAAGGAGCAGAAGCAGAACGACCTCGAGGTCGATTTCTTGATGTACCTGACCAGCCCGGAAGGGTATGGGCTGTACCTCAAGAATAAGCTCGATCCCAACAACGCACACGGAGGCATCAACGGCCCACCGGTGGTCAAGGACGTCAAGCTGCCGGAGGAATACGCCAAGCGCTTCAGCCAGCTCAAGCTGATCGGCAACACCGAGAAGGATACCGCGGGCACCTACCGCGCGCGTGGCGTGGCGGACTACCAGCCGTCGGTCCGCGAATGGGTAGATCTCGGGCAGCAGTACTTTGCCAATAAGATCACCCTGGACGACTTCGTCACGAAGTACCAGGCTTCGATCGACCGGCTCTTCCCCGAAATCCTGACGCATCAAAAGCTGACACCGGATGATTTGAAGACCCCGGAGAAGAAACCGGCGCAGCAGTAGCGGGTGGCGCTGGGACGCCGGAATGGGCCGTACACCGGCGCCCCTGACCCCCCTGGAAGGGAGGCGAATGATACAGCCTAGCACGCGCGCTGGACGACGGCTGGTGATGCTCGTGGCCGGCGCTATCTGGGCGCTGCTGGCGCCGCTTCAGACCGCATTTGCCCAAGGGGCGGTTGCCAGGGCATGGAATAAGGATCTAGGTGCTACTGTCTACAGCGTCGCAAGCAGCGCCGATGGCAGTCTCGTCCTCGCCGGGCGGCGCGATAACCGTATAGCAGCCTTCGATAGGGCCGGTAAGCTGCTGTGGGAGTTCAAGACCCAGGGCTCTGTCTATGGGGTCGCCGTCTCGGATGATGGGCAATCGATCGCGGCGGCATCCGAGGACCGCAACGTCTACTATCTCGACGGTGCCGGCAAAGAGCTCTGGAAGCAGCACGGCGCGCAAACCTTTACCAGCGTGGCGCTCTCAAAGGATGGGGCGATCGTCGCCGCCGGTAGCGATGATCGTCAGATCTATCTCTTTGATCGTGGCGGCAAGCAGCGCTGGACGTTCGCTACGGGGGACTCGGTCACAGCAGTCGCGGTCTACGGTGGTGCGCGAGCATTTCGCGTCGCCGCGGGGAGTCGGGACTCGCGCGCGCATTTGCTGAGCGCGGATGGAAAGCTCCTCTGGCAGCAGCCCCTGAGCTATTCGATCGGTGCCCTTGCCGTCACGCCAACCGGACGTTGGATTGTCGCCGGCGATAGAGGCAACCACGTCAACCTGCTCGACGGCATTAATGGTAAGCCGCAGTGGGCGTTCGACGCCCGCAGTCCGGTGCAAGCCGTCGCGATACGTGCTGACGGAAAATCAGTTGTCGCCGGGACCGCAGGTGGGACAGTCTACGTATTGGACGCCGCCGGTAAGATCGTGCAGCAACAGCAGATCGGCGCCGAAGTGAACGGCCTGGCTCTGGCCGGCAGCCGGCCAGAGTTGGCCGTCGCTTCAGGCACGGCGCTGGCCTACCTGACCCATAGCGGCGGAACATACACCTTCGTACGACCGGCCTCCCGCGTCCTGCCGATCGCTGCTGGCACAATCGCCGTTCTCGTGCTCTTGGGCAGCGCAGTCGCCCTCCGCCGCACGGCGAGCGGCGAGCGGCGCTGGTCGGTGTACGGTCGGCGTGGACGCCGGGTTGGGCGTGAGGTGTGGCGGCAGCGGCTCTCGTACCTCTTCCTCCTTCCCACGCTAGCCCTGCTGCTCGTTTTTAGCTACTATCCCGCGTTCTCCGGTATCGTCCACGCCTTTTCAGTGTGGACGCCGGGGGTGGGGACGCGCTGGATCGGCTTCCAAAATTTCCGGATCTTGCTCGCCGACCGCTACCTGTGGATCGGGACCTTGAATGCGGTCAAGCTCGTCGCCACCGGTTTTCTTAAGCTGCTTGCTCCGCTGCTCGTGGCCGAGCTTATCTTCCACCTTCGTAATGACGTGCTGCGCTATATGCTGCGCACCTTGTTTGTAATCCCGTTGATCGTGCCCGGTGTCGTCGGCATCTTGCTCTGGGTGAACATCTACGATCCGAATATCGGTCTGGCCAATCAGACCCTTCGCGCGCTCGGGCTCCAGAGCTGGACGCGTGTCTGGCTCGGCGACGAACGTACCGCCCTGTGGGCGATCATCTTCATGGGTTTCCCCTGGGTCAGCGCCTTCGCGCTCCTCATCTTCTATGGCGGGCTCATCAGCATACCGGGCGAGCTCTTCGACGCGGCGAAGGTGGATGGCGCAGGGGGCCTGCGCCGTTTCTGGAGCCTTGATCTGCCACTGCTCTTGGGCCAGATCCGTCTGCTGCTCATCCTCGGCTTCATTGGCGGTGTCCAGGAGTTCGGCGCGGTCTTCTTGACAACGGGCGGTGGTCCCGGCAGCGCGACGTACGTCCCCGCCCTCGAGTTGTACTACCAGGCTGTCCGTTTCAACAACTTCGGGCTGGCATCGGCCATCGGCGCGGTGCTGTTCCTGGTGATCCTGGGGGGTACGATCCTGAACATGCGCTACGTCAAGTCGGCCGTCGAGTACACATCCTAGGAGGAGGCCATGGCTGGAATCACTACCCGCCCACCGCGAGGGGTTGGTGCCCGGTCGCGCGAGCGCGCGCAGCTCGGCGCGCGTCGAAACGATCAGTTTCTGCAGATCTCGTTCTTGGCAATCCTCGCAATCCTCCTGCTCCTGATCTTTATCCCGATCGTTCTGATGTTGTTCTTGTCGCTTAAGGACAACGGCCAGATTTACGGTCGCTTCTGGTCATTCCCGAGTCCAGCGCGGTGGTCCAACTATGTCGACGGCTGGCGAGCTATGCGGCATTACATCACCAACAGCCTGATCTTCTCGGTAACCTCAGTCGTCGGCGTCGTCTTTCTTTCCTCGTTGAGCGGGTATGTCTTCGCACGCCACAACTTTCCTGGGAAAGAGCTGATTTACCTGCTGATCCTAGCGCTGCTCATGGTTCCGGGCGTGCTGACGCTGATCCCGGCCTTTGTACTGGTGCGGCAGCTGGGGTTGATCAACACGCCATGGGTCCTGATCCTGCCCTGGACGGCAGGGGGGCAGGTCTTCGGTATTCTGCTCTGTCGTGGTTTCTTCGCTACGCTCCCGCAGGAGCTCTTCGATGCCGGGCGTATCGATGGCGCATCAGAGTTTAGCCTCTATACGCGCATCGCCCTGCCGCTCTCCTGGCCGATCCTGATTACCTTGGCGATCATGCACCTGGTCTCGACCTACAACGACTTCATCTGGCCGCTGCTTACTATCTCCGACCCCGGGCTTCAGGTCGCGACGGTCGGTCTGACGCAGTTCACGTCGCAGTATGGCATCACCGACTGGGGCCCGCGTATGGCCGCCTACGCGGTGGCGACGATCCCGCTCCTAGTGCTCCTGACCTTCGGTATGCGGTACTACGTCCAGGGACTGACCTCCGGCGCGGTGAAGGGATAAGCCGCAACAGATGACGCGTAATGCGTGGTAGGTCATAACGTTGCAACAGGTACGACGACCTCTGGAGAAGCGATGATGCGGATCAGGTATCACGTATCAGAAGAGCTGAGACAAACCAATGGAAGATTCCGTCACGCTTGCAAACGATCACCTTGAGCTTTCGTTCGTTCAGGAAGATGACTGTTTCACGAGCTATGTGCTCACGATACGGCACGATGAGGGCCGGCGCCGGCTTGGGGTGGGACGCTTCGGACGGCTCGTCTACCGGAATACAGCGGGCGAACGGCGTGAAGAACCGATACGTCTGACCGCCGCGACGAGCGAGCCGCGCTCCATCTATCTTCACGGTCAATGGAGCGACGAGGACGGGATCTCCTGGGCCTTCGAGCAATGGTACACCCTCGACGCCAACCCCCACCAGGTCGTCGTCGGCTGCCGGGCAACGCCGAGCGGGAGCCGCCAGCTGCTGCACTTGAGCGGGCCGACGTTCTACGCCGGGGAGGGCGCCTTCGGCGCGGCGAAAACGGATGCCCTCTTTCCAGGGTTGGAGTATTTGCTCGACGACGAGGTCTCGTCGAGCACGACCTTCGCGTCCGAGAGCTATGCCGGCCGCTACGTTCCGCATCCCTACAAAATTACGGTACCGCTGATGGCCATC
The DNA here is from genome assembly GCA_038254585.1 of Chloroflexales bacterium. Taxonomy (GTDB): domain Bacteria; phylum Chloroflexota; class Chloroflexia; order Chloroflexales; family Kallotenuaceae; genus JBBSGA01. The sequence goes on from JBBSGA010000013.1 coordinate 29,282, forward strand.
TCGCATACCGGCGTCGCAGTCGGGCTGATGTGGGATCCCAACCAGGGCTACGCAAGCGCATGGCGCCACCCCGCCGCCGTCTTCGCATCACCGGTGCATGGGGAACTGTTGGGCGAAGAAGCTGAGAGTCACCTGCTCGGTCTTTTCGCGCCCGGCGTACCGAGATTCGTGGCGGAGAATACACTGGAGGCGCATCGTCCGCTGAACGTCTCTCCTGGCAATCCGGTGACGCTCGAGGCGCGCCTCGTCGCCTTGGCCGATGCGACGTCGATCGACGTGCTCAAAGTGTGGGTGGCGACCTGTAGTCTGCCAGCGCTCGATCCACCACAGAGTTATCGCGAGAATGCCGACCTGTGTGTCCGCTCCTACCTCGACGTCGCCTGGGACGCCGAGGCGCGCGGCTGGCACCATACGCTCAGCGATCCCTGGGGCCCGCGCTACGAGCCGCGCGTAATTGCGCAGCTCTGGCGCTACGGCCAGTGGCCCGCCGGCAATACACAGCTGCGAGCCCGAGCTCGAGAGCAGGTACGTGCCGGCCTTGCCCAGGCGCTGGATACGCGCCAGCAGGAGGCGAACGCCTCCGGGCACAAGATCAGCGTGCCGCACCTGGAGCTAGCACTGCACTATGGTTTGTTGGGAGCGAGCCTCCACGCTCTGCGGGGACAGGCACAAGCGTGGATGCGCGAGCAGGGTCCGGATGGATCCTGGCCCTGGCGCAGCGATGTGATCCAGCACGGTAGTTTCAATACGGAGGAGCGCCAGCGAATCATGGGCCAGGCCGGGGAAAGCTCGACAGGTCTGACGGCCAACCGTGCGCTGGTCGTCCTCCGCTGGGCACAAGTTACGGGCGATCCGTCCGCCGAGCAGGCGACTCTCCGGGCGGTCGCGTGGTGTAACGCGCAGCGGCGACCGGAGGGGGCACAGACCTGGGAGCTGCATCTGCACGTGCCGGATGTGCTGGCCGTGCCCTACCTGATCGACATCAACCTCGCCGCATACGAGCTGACTGGCGATCCAAGCTACGTCGTGGCGGCCGAGCGCTGGGCCTGGACAGGGTTGCCCTTCACCTACCTGTGGGCGGCCTATTACCGCCCGATCATGGCCTATGGTACCGTGCCAGTCTTCGGCGTGACCTTCCACGATGTACAGTCGTGGTTTGGGGTCGATGTTCACTGGAACGGCCTGGTTTATGCCGATGCGCTCTTTCGCCTCGCTCCACATTGCTCTGAAGGGCCCTGGCGCGGAATCGCGCTGGGCCTTACGGCCTGTGGGATGCAGCAGCAGCGACGCGATGGGCCATGGCTCGGTATGTATCCTGATGCGTTCAGCGTCGTAAAGGGGGATGAAGACTATACGTGGTGGCTGAACCCGAATCTGATCGGACTGAATACATTTGAGCTGGCCGGACTTCCACTCGACGTCGCCACGGCGATCCTAAGCCGCGACGGCAAGCCATCCATACGCATCACCTCAAGCGCGCAGGTGACGGATGTCCAGATGCGCGGGGAAGAGGTTGCCTGTTTGATCCACGAGCCTGTCGCTGAACGAAGCCATACCCTGGTTGCCGGGCTCAGCCGTCCCGGGCGGGTGACATGTGAGGGTGAGGAGCTACCCGCTACCGAGAGCCTTGACGACGTCGAAGCTGGCTGGCAATGGCTGGGAGATTTCGATCTGATCGCGATCAAGGCACGACATACGTCCATAGGGTCAGTCTTCCTGAGCATTGTTCCGTTGGGTTCATAACGGCTTTGCAAAATCGTCGTTATCAGGGAGATGTTGCTGGACGGTAAGGTTGCGCTGGTCACCGGCGCGCTTCGGGGAATTGGGTTGGCCACGGCGAAACGTCTGGCGCATCAGGGCGCCTCCGTGGTGATGGCCGACATGTACGCGGCGGAGGGGCGGCGGCCGGGCTTCCGGTCAACCGCGTCGGACTGCCGCTGGACATCGCCCGAGCCGTCTGTTACCTTGCTTCGGACATTGGTCCGCGTATACGATTGGTATGTGGGCTCGTCCAGCATCTTGGGGGTTCTCCGTGAGGCAAAAGTTACCGCATCTCGTCATCTTCAACCCTGATCAGTGGCGGGGAGACGTGTTAGGTCACGTGGGCAATCCCGCGGCCGTGACGCCCACGCTCGACCGGCTCGTGCGGAGCGACGCGGTCTCCTTGCGCAACACCTTTTGCCAGAACCCGGTCTGCACACCCAGCCGCTGCTCATTCATGACCGGCTGGTATCCGCACGTCCACGGCCACCGGACGATGTTTCATATGCTGCGCCCGGATGAGCCCATGCTCCTCAAGACGCTCAAGGACGCGGGCTACTTCGTGTGGTGGGGCGGGAAGAACGATGTCGTGCCGGCTCAGAACGGATTTGACGACTACTGCGACGTCAAGTACGAGCCGCGTCCGAGCCGGCCGAACCTCCACGCCGCCGATAGCTGGCGCGGCCCGCCCGACAGCGACACCTATTACTCGTTCTTTGCCGGCCGGCTCGACACGGGAGGAGCGCACTACTACGACGACGGCGACTGGGGCAACGTCCTCGGCGCGATCGACTGCATCCAGCAGCGGCCCCCCGATCGACCGCTCTGTATCTACCTGGCGCTCGGCTATCCCCACCCGCCCTATGGCGTTGAGGAGCCCTGGTACAGCCTGATCGATCGCTCGAAGCTGCCGCCGCGCATCCCGGCACCCATGGACTGGCATGGCCTGCCGAGCATCCTCGACGGCATTTATCAGGGCCAGCGGCTGCAGACCTGGACCGAGGAGCGCTGGCGGGAACTGCGCGCAACCTACTATGGGATGTGCGCCCGCGTCGACCACCAGTTCGGGTTGATCCTCGACGCCCTGCGCGAGGCCGGCATCTACGACTCGACCGCGGTCTTCTTCTTTTCCGACCACGGCGACTTCACGGGCGACTATGGCCTGGTGGAGAAGACGCAGAATACCTTCGAGGACTGTCTGACGCGCGTTCCGTTGATCGTCAAGCCGCCCGCCTCTTTCCCGGTCAAGGCCCGTACAAGCGACGCGCTGGTCGAGCTGATCGACGTTCCGGCGTCTATCGAAGCCCTCTGCGATCTCCCGCGCCACCACACCCACTTTGGCCGCTCGCTCCTGCCGTTGATCGCCGGGGAAACGGAGACGCATCGGGGGGCGGTCTTTTGTGAAGGTGGGCGCTTGCATGGTGAGACGCACTGCATGGAGCTGGAAAGTGCCGACAGCCAGGTCCCCACGGGCTTGTACTGGCCCCGCCTGCGGATGCAGCGCAGCGAAGGTCCCGAGCACACCAAGGCCGTCATGTGCCGTACGCGCGATTTCAAATACGTCCGGCGGCTCTATGAGTCCGACGAGCTCTATGATCTGCGCAGCGATCCGGCGGAGTTGGACAACCGGATCGACGATCCACAGCTGGCGACCGTGCTACTGGCGCTCAAGGAGCGCTTGCTGACGTTCTATCTCGAAACCGGCGACGTCGTGCCGCACGATCCTGACCGCCGGATGTGAGCAATGACGAAGACCATGCCAGGAGCACGACCATGACACCTTCGCCCTCGGCCCGGCCGATCGCTCCGCGCGCCTTTCATATCATGACCAAGCCACGCGGTGCCATCTGTAACCTGGACTGCGCGTACTGCTACTTCCTTTCCAAAGAGCTGCTCTATCCCGGCAGCCGCTTCCGCATGGCCAACGAACTGCTGGAGAGCTACACGCGCCAGTATATCGAGGCCCAACGCGTGCCGGAGGTCACCTTCGCCTGGCAGGGCGGCGAGCCGACGCTGATGGGGCTCGAGTTCTTTCGGCTGGCGCTCGCACTGCAGGAGAAGTACCGGCGGCCGGGCGTGCGCATCCACAACACGCTCCAGACCAACGGGACCACTCTGGATGACGAGTGGTGCCGCTTCTTCAAAGAGCAGAACTTTCTGATCGGCGTCAGCCTGGACGGCCCGCGTGAGCTGCATGATGCCTACCGCGTCGATAAGGGCGGCAAGCCAACCTTCGACCGCGTCATGGCCGGGATTGCACTGCTGAAGCAGCACGGCGTGGAGTTCAATATTCTGACGACGCTGCACGCGGCCAACGCCGAGCATCCGCTGGAGGTCTACCACTTCCTGCGCGACGAGGTGGGTACGCCGTTCATGCAGTTCATCCCGATCGTCGAGCGTGACAACGAGACCGGCTTCCAAGAGGGCGACCGGCTGACGCCGCGCTCCGTGACCGGCCGGCAGTACGGGACGTTCCTGACGACGATCTTCGACGAGTGGGTGCGGCGCGACGTCGGACGGGTCTACGTGCAGATCTTCGACGTGGCGCTCGCCGCGTGGATCGGGGAGCGGCCCGGGCTGTGTATCTTCGAGGAGCGCTGTGGCGCGGCCCTGGCGCTGGAGCACAACGGCGATGTCTACTCCTGCGATCACTTCGTCGAGCCGAAGCACAGGCTCGGCAACATTCAGGATATCCCACTGATCGAGCTGGTCGGCTCGTCGCAGCAGCGCGCCTTTGGCCGTGCCAAGCACGACACACTACCGCGCTACTGTCGCGAGTGTGAGGTGCGCTTCGTCTGCAATGGCGGCTGTCCCAAGGATCGCGTCCTGCACACGCCGGACGGCGAGCCGGGGCTGAACGTTCTGTGCGAGGGCTACAAAGCCTTCTTCACGCACGTCGACCGCCCGATGCGGATCATGGCCGAGGAGCTGCGCGCGGGCCGGCCTCCGGCCAATATTATGCGCATCCTGGCGGTGGAGGAAATCGAGCGGCAGCGCTCCTTCGCCCACGCCGGACGCAACGATCCCTGCCCATGCGGGAGCGGCCGCAAGTTCAAGAAGTGCCATGGCGCGTAATCGTCACTTCACCGCCCGGTGAGCCAGGAGGGCACGTATGGCCGAGCGTCCCAACATCATCCTGATCAACGTCGATCAGTGGCGCGGCGACTGCCTGAGCGTCGCCGGCCATCCCGTCGTCCACACGCCCTATCTGGACCAGTTGGCGCTCGACGGTGCGCGCTTCACGCGAGCCTACGCCGCGACACCCACGTGCATCCCTGCGCGCGCCGCGCTGCATACCGGGTTGAGCCAGCGCAGCCACGGCCGCGTCGGCTACCAAGACGGCGTGCCGTGGGACTATCCGATCACGATGGCCGGCGAATTTTCGCGCCACGGCTACCAGACGCAGGCCGTGGGCAAGATGCACGTCTATCCCGAGCGCTCGCAGCTCGGCTTTCAGAACGTCATCCTGCACGACGGCTTTTTGCACTTCGCCCGCAACCGTGCCCGCAACTACGAGCTCGTCGACGATTACGTGCCCTGGCTGCGCCAGCAGCTCGGGCGCGACGCGGACTACTTCGACCACGGCGTGAGCTGCAACTCGTTCGTGGCCCGGCCGTGGGACAAGCCGGAGTACGTCCATCCGACGAACTTCGTCGTCACGCAGTCGATCGATTTCCTGCGGCGGCGCGACCCACGCAAGCCGTTCTTTCTCTACATGTCGTTCCACCGGCCGCATCCACCGTATGACCCCCCGGCGTGGGCGTTCGAGTACTACCTCAATCAGCCCATGCCCGACGTGCCGGTGGGCGACTGGGTCGAGATCTTCAGCGCACATGCGGACGCGCGGCGGCCGGAAACACGCGTGGGCACGATCGATGCGCGCGTGCTGCAGCGTGCGCGTGCCGGCTACTACGGCCACATGACCCACATCGATCACCAGCTCAATCGCTTCTTGGAGGTGCTGCACGACTTCCGTCTGCGCGCGGATAGCTACGTCTGCTTCGTCTCCGACCATGGCGAGATGCTTGGCGACCACCACCTCTTCCGCAAAGGCTTCCCCTACGAGGGCTCGGCCCACGTGCCGCTGCTGCTCATGGGACCGGGCGGCAGCGGCATCCGGCCGGGTACGACCTGCGGCCAGGTCGTCGCGCTGCGCGACATCATGCCCACGCTGCTCGACTGCGCCGCCCTGCCGGCGCCGCCAGAGGTGGAGGGGCGCAGCTTTCTCTCCCTCGCGCGCGGCGAGCATGGGCCCTGGCGCAACTATCTCCACGGCGAGCACACGCTCTTCGGACAATCCCTGCAATGGATCACCGACGGCCGCGAGAAGTATGTGTGGCTCAGCGAGACCGGCCACGAGCAGCTTTTCAATCTCGACGACGATCCGCGCGAGTGCCATGATCTCGCACGGCATGGCTCCGCCGCGGGCCGGTTGACACACTGGCGGACGGTGCTGATCGGGGAACTGGCGGGCCGAGAGGAGGGCTTCACGGACGGGCAGCGGCTGATCGCCGGGCGGCCGGTCAGTGCCACGCTGTCGCACCTGCATCCGCCCACGTGATCGAGCCATGCACCGCGCGAGCAGTCGTCACCATCGAGGATCGAACATGCCACCTACCAGCAAACGACCCAACATTCTGCTGATTACCAGCGACCAGCAGCATTGGAGTACGCTCGGCGAGATTAACTCTCGCCTGCAGACACCGGCACTGGATCGCCTCTGCGCAGAAGGCACGCGCTTTGAGCGCGCCTACTGCAACACCCCGGTTTGCTCGCCCTCGCGCTCGACGATCATCACCGGTCTGTACCCCTCCTGGCATGGATGCTGGACGATCGGGGTCAAGCTGCCGGAAGACGTGCCGACCGTCGGGCAGGTCTTCAACAAGCACGGCTATACGACAACGCTGGTCGGCAAAGCCCACTTCCAGCCGCTGGCCAGCACGGCGGACCAAACCTCGCTGGAGTGCCAGCCGGCCCTGCGTGATCTGGACTTCTGGCGCGGCTTCCACGGTCCCTGGTATGGCTTCGAGCACGTCGAGGTCGCGCGCATGCATGCCGACGAGGCACACGCGGGCCAGCACTACGGCATCTGGCTCGAGGAGCAGGGGCTGAGCAACTGGCGTGACTACTTTCAGCCCTGGCCGCCCGATCCGAGTGCGCCGGTGCGCGAGCACAGCTGGGACCTACCGCAGGAGCTGCACTACACCACCTGGACTGCCGAGCGCACCATCGCCAACATCGAGCAGAGCGTCCGGCAGGAGAAGCCTTTTTTCCTCTGGTCGAGCTTTCACGACCCGCACCCGCCCTACCTCGTGCCGGAGCCGTGGGCCTCGATGTACCCGCCCGAGGATATGGAGCCGGGCAGTCTGATCGGCGACGAGCTCGTGCTCATGCCGCCGCACTTCCGCAAGACGCAGGAGGAACATCCAGATTTCTCGCCGTACCAGGAGACGCCCTACGCCAACCACGGTTTCCACAGCCACCTGATCGACCCGCGGAAGCAGCGGCAGAACATGG